>NZ_JBICXT010000007.1:0-323900 GCF_043200415.1 Streptomyces sp. NPDC048419
CCCTTGCGGTAGGTGGTGCCGATCGGGTGGATCGGCGGCAGGTAGACGACGTCGAAGCCCATCGCGGCGATCGCCGGCAGCCGGCGCGCCGCGCTACGGAAGGTGCCGTGCGGCCGCTGGGCGGTGCCCTCCGAACGCGGGAAGAACTCGTACCAGGCGCCGTACAGCGCCCGCTCCCGCTCCACCAGCAGCCCCAGCGTCGGCGAGGCCGTCACGAACTCCCGCAACGGATGCCGCGCCAGCACCGCGTCCACCTCCGGCGTCAACGCCGCCGCCAGACGCGAGGCGGCCGGCCGGCTCTCGTCGCGCAGCGCCTCGACCGCGGCGGCGAGCACGTCCCGCCCAGTGCCCTCGGGGGCGCCGTCGGCCGCGCGCTCGTACAGGCGCGCGCCCTCCTCCAGCACCAGCTCCGTGTCCATCCCGGCCGGGATCTTGATCTGGGCGTGGTGCCTCCAGGTGGTGACCGGGTCGCCCCAGGCCTCCACGGTGTACGTCCACCGGCCGGGCTCGCCCGCGGTGACGGTGGCGCCCCAGCGGTCCGTACCGGGGGCCAGTTCCCGCATCGGGGTCCAGGGGCCCGCACGGCCGTCGGGATCCCGTAGGACGACATTGGCGGCGACGGCGTCGTGGCCCTCGCGGAAGACGGTGGCCGAGATCTCGAACGTCTCGCCGGTCACGGCCTTCGCGGGCCTGCGCCCGTGCTGGACGACGGGCCGGACGTCGAGGACCGGGATGCGCCCGAGTGTCTCCTCGGCGTCGGACGTCGGAGGTGCTGACGAGTGGTGCGTGGCGGGCATGACCGCTCCTGTCCGCGTCAACGTGGGTGGGCGGATGGCTGTGGGGAGGTGGGTCCTGCGTGGTGTTTTCTTGATCTGCCTGTCGTGTACCCCGGGAGCCTTCCCACCCTATTCGGGTGAGCAATCCGGCACTTTGTTAACTACTCACTCGTATGTCTACACACAAGACCGGCCCCGTTCGTGAACGAACGGGGCCGGTATGAGTACTCCTGGATGACGAACCCGGAACCTGTCACTACGAGGCCGGGACCTGGAGCAGCTCGTCCGGCGAGCCGAGACCCCGGCCGGAGACCTTCCCGGGCACCGCCAGCTTGACCAGCGCCTTCGCGACCTGGGCCGGCGTCGCCTTCGGATGGCCGGCCAGATACAGCGCGGCCGCGCCGGTCGCGTGCGGGGTCGCCATCGACGTACCGGAGAAGGTCGCCCTCCCGGTGTCGCTCGCGAAGGAGGCCGAGGTGATCGAGACTCCCGGGGCGAACAGGTCCACGGCCGGCCCGAAGTTCGAGAAGGCCGCCCGCGCGTCCGTCCGGCCGGTCGCGCCGACCGTGATCGCCTCCTTGACGTCGGCCGGGGAGTAGAGCCCCGCCGGCAGGCCGTCGTTTCCCGCGGCGACGGCGTAGGTGACGCCCGAGGCGATCGAGTTGCGTACGGCGGCGTCCAGCTGGGCGTTGTGCGAGCCGCCCAGGCTGAGGTTGGCGACCGCGGGCTTCCTCGCATGCCTGGTGACCCAGTCGATCCCCGCGATGACCTGCGCCGTCGTGCCGGAGCCGTTGTTGTCCAGGACGCGCACGGAGACGACGTCGGCCCGCTTGGCGACGCCGTACGTGGTGCCGGCGATGGTGCCCGCGACATGGGTGCCGTGGCCGTTGCCGTCGTTCGCGGTCCGGTCGTTCCCGACGAAGTCCCACCCGTAGCTCGCCCGGCCGCCGAAGTCCTTGTGGGTGATCCGGATGCCGGTGTCGATCACGTACGCCGTCACCCCGCGGCCCGCCGCGCCGGGCGGGATGTAGCGCCTGTCCAGCGGCAGGCTCTTCTGGTCGATCCGGTCCAGGCCCCAGGACGGCGGGTTCTTCTGGGTGCCGTCCAGCGTGACCCGGGCGTCCTGGACGACCGAGGCGACCCGGGAGTCGGCCGCGAACCGCTCGGCCTGTCTCTCGTTCGCCCTGATCGCGTAGCCGTTCAGGACCGTGCCGTAGCTGTGGCTTATTCTCGCCCCGTACTTCTCGGCCAGGCCCTTTCCGGCCGCCGACGACGCCTTCGTACCCCCCTTGAGTGTCACCAGATAACTTCCGCCGACGGCGCCGGGCTCTCCGGCGCCGAGTATCCGCCCCTCAGGTGCGGCGTGCGCGGGCAAGGTGCCGGCTGAAAGCGCGGCGGTGCAGGCCACCGCCGTCAGGCCCCCCGCCCGGCGCAGACGCCGTGGTCGCGTCCGTGCCATGGTCCGAGTTCCCCTCCTCGACTCGGCGTACGGCGACCGTCGGTCACCGGGGTGCACCCGGCTGTGGTCGGATACGCCTTCCGGCAGCCTCTCGTGCGGTGCAGAAGGCCACAAGAGGGCCCATGGGGAGGGAATCGGCCATGTCCGCCATGGTGGATGCATGACGGTTGCGGCTTTTTCCGGACTTCGCAGGAGTCTGTCGTGTTCTTGGACGTGCCGTGGTTGCGGAGCCCTCCGCACCGATACCGTCGAGGTTGACGACGAGGCGCACAGTGTTGTGCGTCCGCACAGCGACACGCGTCGAGGTGGAAAGTGAAGGCGATCCGTCGATTCACCGTCCGACCCGTTCTCCCCGAGTCCCTCGGGCCGCTGAGTGATCTGGCCCGCAATCTGCGCTGGTCCTGGCATCCGGAGACCCGAGACCTGTTCCAGTCCGTCGATCCCGAGCGCTGGGCCGCCTCCGACGGCGATCCCGTACGTCTGCTGGGGAGCGTGGCGCCCGCGCGGCTCGCGGAACTGGCCGAGGACCGTCGATTCCTGCGCCGCCTGAAAGCGGTCTCGGACGACCTGAACGACTATGTGAGCGGCGACCGCTGGTACCAGGACCAGGCCGGGGAACTGCCCGCGGCCATCGCGTACTTCTCGCCCGAGTTCGGCATCACGGCCGCCCTGCCCCAGTACTCCGGCGGCCTGGGCATCCTCGCAGGCGACCACCTGAAGGCGGCCAGCGATCTCGGTGTCCCCCTGATCGGGGTGGGCCTGCTCTACCGGCACGGCTACTTCCGGCAGTCCCTGTCCCGGGACGGCTGGCAGCAGGAGCACTATCCGGTCCTGGACCCCAACGAGCTGCCCGTCGCCCTCCTGGAGGAGCCCGACGGCACGCCCGCCCAGGTCTCCCTCGCCCTGCCCGGCGGCAGGCAGCTGCACGCCCGCATCTGGCACGCCCAGGTCGGCCGCGTCCCGCTGCTGATGCTCGACTCCGACGTCGAGGAGAACGACCTCGGCGAGCGCGGGGTGACCGACCGGCTCTACGGCGGCGGCAGCGAGCACCGGCTCCTCCAGGAGATGCTGCTCGGCATAGGAGGGGTACGGGCGGTGCGGACCTACTGCCGGCTCACCGGCCACCCCGAGCCCGAGGTCTTCCACACCAACGAGGGGCACGCCGGCTTCCTCGGCCTGGAGCGCATCGCCGAACTCTGCGACCAGGGGCTGGACTTCGACTCGGCCCTGGAGGCCGTCCGCGCCGGGACCGTGTTCACCACCCACACCCCCGTCCCCGCCGGCATCGACCGCTTCGACCGCGAGCTGGTCGCCCACCACTTCGGGACCGACGCCGAGCTCCCGCGCATCGACGTCGAGCGCATCCTGCGGCTCGGCATGGAGACCTATCCCGGCGGCGAGCCGAACCTCTTCAACATGGCCGTGATGGGCCTGCGCCTCGGCCAGCGGGCCAACGGCGTCTCCCTGCTGCACGGCCACGTCAGCCGGGAGATGTTCTCCGGACTGTGGCCGGGATTCGACCCCGACGAGGTGCCGATCACCTCCGTCACCAACGGCGTGCACGCGCCCACCTGGGTCGCTCCCGAGGTCTTCCGGCTCGGCGCCCGGGAGATCGGCGCCCAGCGCACCGAGGACGCGATGACCGTCGGCGGCTCGGACCGCTGGGACGCCGTGGGTGACATCCCCGACCAGGACATCTGGGAGCTGCGCCGCAACCTGCGCGAGCAGCTGGTGGACGAGGTGCGCCGGCGGCTGCACGCCTCCTGGCGCGGGCGCGGCGCCGGAACGGCCGAGTTGGGGTGGATCGACGGCGTCATGGACCCGGACGTCCTCACCATCGGCTTCGCGCGGCGCGTCCCGTCGTACAAGCGCCTGACCCTGATGCTGCGCGACCGCGACCGGCTGATGGACCTGCTGCTGCACCCCGAGCACCCGATCCAGATCGTGGTCGCGGGCAAGGCGCACCCGGCGGACGACGGCGGCAAGCGGCTGGTGCAGGAGCTGGTGCGGTTCGCCGACGACCCGCGCGTGCGCCACCGCATCGTGTTCCTGCCCGACTACGGCATGGGGATGGCGCAGAAGCTCTACCCGGGCTGCGACATCTGGCTCAACAACCCGCTGCGTCCGCTGGAGGCCTGCGGCACCTCCGGGATGAAGGCCGCCCTCAACGGCTGCCTCAACCTCTCGGTGCTGGACGGCTGGTGGGACGAGTGGTTCCAGCCCGACTTCGGCTGGGCGATCCCCACGGCGGACGGCGCCGGGACCGACCCCGACCACCGCGACGACATAGAGGCGGGCGCTCTCTACGACCTGCTGGAGCAGCGGGTGGCACCCCGCTTCTACGAGCGGGGCCAGCACGGCCTGCCCGACCGTTGGATCGAGATGGTGCGCCAGACCCTCACCCTGCTCGGCCCGAAGGTGCTGGCCGGCCGGATGGTGCGCGAGTACGTCGAGCGCCTCTACACCCCCGCCGCCCACGCGCACCGCGCGATGGACCCGGGCTCCGCGCGTGAACTCGCCGGCTGGAAGGCCCGGGTGCGGGCCGGCTGGCACGAGGTCACCGTCGACCATCTGGAGACGTCCGCCCACACGCCCACCGCGGAACTCGGCACCACGCTCGCCCTGCGGGTGCGGGTCGCCCTCGGCGAGCTCGGGCCGGACGACGTGGAGGTCCAGGTCGTCTCGGGCCGCGTCGACCCGGAGGACCGCATCGCGGACGCGGCGACGGTCCCGCTGAAGCCGACGGGCGGACCCGACACGGAGGGCCGCTGGGTCTACGAGGGCCCGCTCTCCCTGGACCGCACCGGGCCGTACGGCTACACGGTGCGCATCCTGCCCGCGCACCGGCTCCTCGCGTCCGGCGCGGAGCTGGGACTGGTGGCAGTGCCTTCGGAGGAGACGGGCGAGGGAGGCGGGGTGCTGCTGCGGTGAGCCCGGCGCACACCGCCGGGCCGAGCCGGACTCACACCTCCGAGTAGGGGGCGCACATCCGCCTCAGCACGTTCCCGCACCGTCGTGCGTAGGCATGCTGGATGCCGCGCGTCGCAGGGCCGCCCGCACGGGCGTACCACTTCGCCGCGCGGCTGAAGGCGTCCAGGGTCAGCCACACCGTGCCGTCGCCGGTGCGGTCCACGACGAACGCCTCCTCGCCGCACTCCGGATGACCGGTCAGCGTGCCGTAGGCCCAGCCGGCGCGGCGGGGCTCCTCGACCGTGTAGACGATGCGGCAGGGGGCCTTGATCAGCCCGGCGAAGCTCACCGTGACGTCGACCCCGGGTGCCGCCCGGTCCGCGCTCGTCTCGACGCCCACGCCCAGCTCGCGGTGCATCTCCCAGGTCAGCACCGCCTCGGCGGCTCTGTGGAAGAGCTTCTCCCCCTCGCCGATGCGCGTGCGGACATGCATCGGGTGAAAACCCGGCGGGCAGAAACCGCCGCGGCGGGTGCCGCCGACGTCGTCGTAGGTGAAGTCCTCCAGGCGCATGGCACCCAAGAGTAGGGCGGTACCCGGGAGCGGCTGCGCTCCGGGTACCGCCCGCCAACCCCCCTCGGGTCAGTTCACGTTGACCGCGGACCAGGCCGCGGCCACCGCCTTGTACTCGGCGCTGCTCGCGCCGTACAGCGCGGAGGCGGCGGACAGCGTGCCCGCCCGTGCCTTCGAGTAGTTGGTCGTCGACGTGAAGTACGTGGTCAGCGCCTTGTACCAGATCTGCAGCGCCTTGTCCCGGCCGATGCCGGTGACCGTGGAGCCGTTGGACGTGGGCGAGTTGTAGCTCACGCCGTTGATGACCTTGGCTCCGCTGCCCTCCGACAGGAGGTAGAAGAAGTGGTTCGCGACACCGGACGAGTAGTGCACGTCCTTGTTGCCGACACCGGAGGACCAGGAGTCGGCCGAACCGCCGTCCTTGCTGGGCTTGTCCATGTAGCGCAGCGGGGTGCCGTCGCCGTTGATGTCGATCTTCTCGCCGATGAGGTAGTCGCCCTTGTCGGACGAGTTGTTGGCGAAGAACTCCACGCCGGTGCCGAAGATGTCCGAGGTGGCCTCGTTCAGACCGCCGGACTCACCCGAGTAGTTCAGGCCCGCGGTGTTCGAGGTGACGCCGTGGCTCATCTCGTGGCCGGCCACGTCCAGCGCGGTGAGCGGGTGGTTGTTGCCCGAGCCGTCGCCGTAGGTCATGCAGAAGCAGCTGTCGTCCCAGAAGGCGTTCACGTACGAGTTGCCGTAGTGGACGCGGGAGTAGGCGCCGACGCCGTTGTTCTTGATGCCGCTGCGGCCGAAGGTGGACTTGTAGAAGTCCCAGGTCTCCTGCGCGCCGTAGGCGGCGTCGGCCGCGGCGGTCTGGTCGGTCGCGGAGCTGGAGGCGGTGCCGGTGCCCCAGACGTTGTCCGTGTCGGTGAACAGCGTGCCGGTGCCGGACGTGCCGTGCTTCAGGTTGTACGTCTTGTGGTTGCCGCGCGAGGCGTCGGTCAGCGAGTACGACGAGCCCGACCCGGACGTGGTCAGGCTGACCGTGCCCGAGTACAGCGTCTTGCCGGTTCCGGTGGCGTTCTCGATGCCCTGGTACTCGAAGAGCTTCTTGCCGGTGGCGGCGTCGGTGATGACGTGCAGCTGGTTCGGGGTGCCGTCGTCCTGGAGGCCGCCGACGATCGTCTCGTAGGCGAGGACGGGCTTGCCGGAGCCGGCCCAGATGACCTTGCGGGCGCCGTCGGCCGCGGACTTGGCGGAGCCGAGCGACTTGGCGGCGCTGACCGCCTGCTGCTCGGCCTTGGCCGGGGTGACCTGCGCCTTGAGGGAGGCGACCTTGATGGCGGCCGAGGTCGCCTTGGTCACGCCCTCGGCCTTGCCGGCCTTCGAGGTGTGGACGACGAGGTCGCCGCCGAGGACGGGCAGGCCGGCGTAGGTGCGCTCGTAGCGGGTGTGCACGGTGCCGTCCGCATCTCTGACGACGTCCTTGACGACCAGCTTCTCCTTGGCGCCGAGGCCTATCTTCTGCGCCGTCTGCGCTATGTCGGCCTGAGCCTTCTGCACGAGCGAGGTGCGGGCTGCCGCGGAGAGCGCGGTGGGCGCGGCGGCGAGGGTGGCCTTGCCCGTCTGGTCGGACGGGATCTGGGCCGATGCCGTACCGGCGGCGAGTCCGCTGGTGAGCAGGGCTCCGGCGGCGACGGCGGTGGCGATGGCCAGGCTTGAGCGCTTGTGACGCGCGTAGCGGGGGGTGGTCACACAAGCTCCTTGAAGTGGGGGTCCGGCACGGCGTGGGGCGCCCGGGCCGGAAGCGGAGTGAATTTGTGCGGCGGTTGTGAGGAAGGGTGACATCGGGGATGCGTACATGTCAGGACCCCCAAGTGATGTTGGCTGAAAACCGACTGCCGGGTGAACTTTGCAGTCGTGTAACAGCGGGCGAAACGGCAGAGCGCCGCCCTGGAGAGTCGAACCTCCGGAGCGGCGCCCTGACTTGGGATCCCGGGCCGGCCTACGGGAAGGTGAGCTTCCAGCTGTTGATGTAGCCGGTGTCCTGCGCCGCCTGGTCCTGGACCCTCAACTTCCAGGTGCCGTTGGCGACTTCGGAGGAGGCGTTGACGGTGTAGGTCTGGTTGACGTTGTCCGCCGAGTCGGAGCCGCTGAAGTTCTTCAGGCGGTACGCCGACCCGTCGGGGGCCAGCAGGTCGATCACCAGGTCACCGCGCCAGGTGTGCACGATGTCGACCGAAACCTGAAGGTTCGACGGGGCGTTGCCCGTACGGCCGGAGACGGTGATGGGCGACGTCACGGCCGGTCCGTTGTCCGGAATCGATACGTCGGTGGTGTTCTCGAAGGACGTGCCGCCGCCCCCGCCGCCACCGGAGCGCGAGCCGACCGCGACGCCGGCCCAGGCGTCCTGCACCGCCTTGTACTCGGCGGACGTGGTGCCGTACAGCTCGCCCGCCGCCGCGAGTGTGCCGGTGCGGGCGCTCGCGTAGTTGGTGGTGGAGGTGAACTTCGTGGTCAGCGCCCGATACCAGATCTGCAGCGCCTTGTCGCGGCCGATGCCGGTGACCGGAAGCCCGTCCGCCGTGGGCGAGTTGTAGCTGACGCCGTTGATGACCTTGGCGCCGCTGCCCTCGCTCAGCAGGTAGAAGAAGTGGTTCGCGGGGCCGGACGAGTAGTGCACGTCGAGGCCGCCGAGCCCCGAGTACCAGCTGTCCTTGGACGCGCCGTCCTTGCTGGGCTTGTCCATGTAGCGCAGCGGGGTGCCGTCGCCGTTGATGTCGATCTTCTCGCCGATGAGGTAGTCGCCCACGTCGGAGGAGTTGTTGGCGAAGAACTCCACTCCGGTGCCGAAGATGTCGGAGGTCGCCTCGTTCAACCCGCCCGATTCACCGGTGTAGTTGAGCCCGGCCGTGTTCGAGGTGACGCCGTGGCTCATCTCGTGGCCGGCCACGTCCAGCGCGGTGAGCGGGTCGGCGTTGCCGGAGCCGTCGCCGTAGGTCATGCAGAAGCAGCTGTCGTCCCAGAAGGCGTTCACGTACGAGTTGCCGTAGTGGACGCGGGAGTAGGCGCCGACGCCGTTGTTCTTGATGCCGCTGCGGCCGAAGGTGGACTTGTAGAAGTCCCAGGTGACCGCCGCGCCGTAGTGGGCGTCCGCGCCCGCGGTCGCCGCGTTCGACGTGGTGCCGTTGCCCCAGGTGTTGCTGGTCTGCGAGAACAGCGTGCCGGTGCCGGACGTGCCGTGGTTCAGGTTGTACGTCTTGTGGCCGCCGCGGTCGCCGTCGGTCAGCGTGTAGTTGGAGCCCGACTGGGTCGTCGTCAGCGGGACCGTGCCGCTGTACTGGGTGTTGCCGGTGCCGGTGGCGTTCTCGATGCCCTGGTACTCGTAGAGCTTCTTGCCGGTGGCGGCGTCGGTGATGACGTGCAGCTGGTTCGGGGTGCCGTCGTCCTGGAGGCCGCCGATGACGGTCTCGTACGCCAGGACCGGCTTGCCGCTCGCCGCCCAGATCACCTTGCGCGCGCTGTCGGCGGTCGCCTTGGTGGAGCCGAGGGCCTGTGCGCGCTTGACGCCCTGCTGCTCGGCGGCCGCCTTGCTGATGTCCGGGGTGAGGTCGGAGACCTTGATGGCGGCGTTCGTCGCCTTGATGACGTCCTTCGTGGCGCCTGACTTGGCGGTGTCGACGATGAGGTCGCCGCCGAGCACGGGCAGGCCGCCGTAGGTGCGCTCGTAGCGGGTGTGGACGGTGCCGTCGGCGTCCTTGACCACGTCACGGGCGACGAGCTTCTCCTTCGCGCCGAGGCCGATGTCCCGGGCGGTCTGCGCGCGGGCGGTGTCGGCGTCGCGTATCAGCTCCGCGCGCTGGGAGGCGGTGAGCTGTACGGCCGTGTGGGCGGGGCTGGCCTTCCCCGTCGAGGCCCCGGCGGGGGCGGCGGAGGCGGCGCCCGACTGGACGGCCGCGGCGAGCAGGGCTGTGACGCCGGCGACGGCGACGATGTGGGAGGTGCGTCTGCGAGAGATGTTGCTTCTCAACACTGACTCCTTCTGCGTGGCCGCGGGGTTGCGCGGCCAGGGGAGATCCGGACGGTGGGTCGACCGTCCGGGCAGAACTGTGCAGAACCAATGCGGAACCAAGTGCGCGACCGTGACGACACAGCGGCATGTTTCTGTGGGGTTGCTGTGAAGCGGCCGTGGGGAAGCGTGGCACCGGATGGCGCTTTCTGTCAGGCTCGCGTCAGAATTTTGGCCGAATCTGGTCCGTTGTCCGGTTGTTCATGTTCGTTATCCGGAGCGGGAGTTGACGCCTCAGATGCGGTCGCCGTGCCATGTCCGCCACAGCGCCGCATACGCGCCCTCGGCCGCCACCAGCTCCTCGTGCGTGCCGAGTTCGGTGAGCCGGCCGTCCTCCATCACGGCCACGCGGTCCGCGTCGTGGGCGGTGTGCAGGCGGTGCGCGATGGCGATGACCGTGCGGCCCTCCAGCACGGCGGCCAGGGCGCGTTCGGTGTGCCGGGCCGTCGTCGGGTCCAGCAGCGCCGTCGCCTCGTCGAGGATCAGCGTGTGCGGGTCGGCCAGCACCACGCGGGCGAGGGCGAGTTGCTGCGCCTGCGAGCCGTCCGTGCGCAACCCCCCGTCACCGAGCGCCGTGTCGATGCCGTCCGGCAGCTCCCGCACCCAGTCGTCGGCGCCGACCGCTGCGAGGGCGGCCCACAACTGCTCGTCGGTGGCGGCCGGTTCGGCGATCAGCAGGTTGTCCCGGACCGTGCCGAGGAAGACGTGGTGCTCCTGGGTGACCAGGACGACCTGGCGGCGCAGCCGCTCCGGTCCGAGGCCGACGACGGGCACCCCGCCGACCGTCACCGTGCCCTCGGTCGGCGCGTCGACGCCCGCGAGCAGCCGGCTGAGCGTGGTCTTGCCCGCGCCGGAAGGGCCCACGACCGCCAGCCGCTCGCCCGGCCGCACAGTCAGGTCGACCCCGCGCAGCACCTCGCCGCCGCGGTCGTAGGCGTAGCGCACCCCGGTCACGTCGAACCGGTCGTCCACCGGGGCCGGCGAGCGGGTCTCCCGTGTGCGCGGGGCCCGGGCGAGACCCTCCACGCGGGCGAACGAGGCGCCGCTGCTCTGGAGTTGCTCGATCCGCATCAGGATCTCGTCCAGCGGACCGCTCAGCCGCTGGAGGTACAGGGCCGCGGCCACCACCGCGCCCAGGCTCAGTGTGCCGTGCCCGTGCAGCACGCCGCCCACCAGCAGGACGGCCGCCACGGGCACCAGGTAGGAGACGTCCACGGACGGGAAGAACACGGTGCGCAGGAACAGGGTGTAGAGGCGGGCGCGCCGGGAGGTCTCCAGCGCGTCCCGGCTCGCCGCGATCCGCTGCTTCTCCAGCCGCAGCGCCTCGACGGTGCGGGCGCCGGACGCCGTCGCCGCGACGATCTCGGCGATGTCGGAGGTGGCGGCGCCCTCGGCGAGGTAGCCGTCGCGGGCCCGGCGCAGATACCAGCGCAGCGCGCACCAGATGCCGAGCAGGCCGAGCAGGCCGCACGCGCCGAGCAGCGGGTTCAGCCAGAACACCGCGCCGAGCAGGAACAGCGCCTGCACGGTGTTGATGAGCAGCTCGGGTCCGACGTCGCGCAGTGTGGTGCCGACCATGGCCACGTCGGCCGTGCCGCGCGCCGTCAGATCGCCGCTGCCGGCCCTTTCCACCACGGCCGCGGGCAGGGCGAGGGTCCGGTCGACGAACTGCTCCCGCACACGGGCGAGGGTCCGCTCGCCGAAGCGGTGGCCCACGTAGCGGGCCGAGCGGGCGAGCACCAGCTGGGCCAGGGAGCAGAGCAGGATCCACAGGGCGAGGCGGTCCACCGCGTGGACGCCGCCGCTCGCCTTGACCTCGTCCACGATCCGGCCCACCAGCCAGGGGCCGGCCAGTCCCGCGGCGGCGGCGAGCGCGTTGAGCGCGAGCACCGCGGCGAAGGCCGCGTGGTCGGCCCGCAGCAGCCGTACGACCGCCCGGCGTACGTCGGCCCGCTCGGCGACGGGGAGCCGGCCCGACGGGTCTGCCGTCACCGCACGACCTCCTCTGCGTCGGCGTCCCTTGCCACGAGTGCGCGGTATCCCGCTTCCGTGTCCAGCAGTTCGCGGTGCCGGCCTGTGGCCGCGACCGTGCCGTCGACCAGGTAGTACACGGTGTCGGCGTGGTCCAGCACGAGTGGGGACGTGGTGGTGACCACGGTCGTACGGCCTTGGCGGGCTTGCTTGAGCCGTTGTGCGACGCGGGCCTCGGTGTGGGCGTCCAGGGCGGATGTCGGCTCTGCGGCGAGGAGTACTTCGGGGTCGGCCAGGAGCGCCCTCACCAGGCGGATGCGTTGGCGCTGGCCGCCGGAGAGGTTTCTTGCCTGGGCGTCGACGAGTGAGTCGAGGCCTGTCGGTAGGGCGTGGAGGATGTCTTCCGCGGCTGCGGTGTGGATGGCCTGGGTCAGGTCCGCAGCTCCGTCGTGGCTCGTCGCGCAGTTCCCCGCGCCCCTGAAAGACGTGCCGCCCACTACATCGCGCAGCGTCCCTGCGAAGAGGTCCGCCTCGTGGTCGGCCACCAGAATGCGCTCCCTGACCTGTTTCAACTGGATCTCGTCCAGCGGGATGTCGCCCCAGGTAGCCCTTGACGGGACATACCTCCCCAGCCTGTCCAGGACGGTTGTCGCGTCCGACGGGCGCGCGCAGGCCAGGGCCGTCAGGGCGCCGGGGCGTACGCGTACGCCCGACTCGGGGTCGTGGAGGCAAGCCGTGTCGGCGGGGGCGCCGCAGGTACCCGTGTCGGCGAGCGGCTCCAGTTGCAGGAAGCGCACGACCCGTCGGGCGGCCACCAGGCCGCGGCTGATCTGGTAGCCGCACTCGACCCAGAAGGCGACCGGGCCCACCAGGACCGCGACGTAGCCGTAGACCGAGACCAGCTCGCCGATGCTGATGGCGCCCTGGGCGGCGAGCCGGGCCGCCAGCCAGGTGACGACGGCGAGGAAGAGCGTCGGCAGACCGACGCCGAGCGCCTGCACCCAGCTGGTCACCGCGCCGACCCGGTAGCCCTGCCGGCGCAGATGCTGCGAGTCGCGGTGGAAGGCGTCGGCGAACAAGCCCTTGCCGCCGAGGCCGTTGAGGACGCGCAGGCCGCCCGCGAGGTCCGCGATCCGGGCGGTGAGCACGCCCTGCCGCTCCCGGTACTCGGCCTCCGCGCCCTGCAACCGGGCAAGCAGCGGGCCGACCAGGACGACGATCAGCGGGAGGCCGAGGAGGACGACCGAGGCGATCAGCGCGGAGATCGACAGCAGCAGACCGGCGACCACCAGGTACGCCACGACCGCGCCGACCCCGGGTCCGACGACCGTCAGCGACTGGCTGATCGTCTGCACGTCGCCCACCCCGATGGTGACGACCTCCCCGGCCCCGACCCGGCGCCGGAGCGCGGCCCCCAGCCGGACCGACTGCGCCACGACCACCTTGACCGTGCGGAAGTTGGCGTCCATCCGCACCCGCGTCATCGTGCGGTGCCGCATGACGCCCAGCCAGGCGTTGAACGCCCCGACCCCGAACAGCGCGGCCGTCCAGCCCGCCAGCGCCGGATAGTCACCGGGCTCCAGCCCCTCGTCGATCGCCCGGGAGAGCAGATACGGCGTCCCCGCCAGCAGCACCATCCACACGCTGCCGAGCACCGCGCCGGCCAGCGACCGGCCTGGCTGGCACCGCACCAGCCACCACAGATAGCGTCCGCCCCCGCGGCGGTCGGGCTCGCCCGGCTCCTCGTACGCGTCGATCATCCGACCCCCGCTCCCATGATCCCTACGCCAGACTGTCGCGCCACGCCCGGTGCAGATCGGCGAACCGCCCGGTGCCCGCGACGAGTTCGGCCGGGCTGCCGTCCTCCACGATCCTGCCGTGCTCCATGACCAGGACCCGGTCCGCGATCTCGACGGTCGACAGACGGTGCGCGATCACGATCGCCGTACGGCCCCGCAGAACCGTCGACATCGCCCGCTGCACGGCCCGTTCGCCCGGGACGTCGAGGGAGCTGGTCGCCTCGTCGAGGATGAGCACAGCCGGGTCGGCCAGCAACGCCCGGGCGAACGCGACGAGTTGGCGCTGACCCGCGGAGATACGGCCGCCCCGCTTGCGTACGTCCGTGTCGTACCCGTCCGGCAGCGCGCCGATGAACTCGTGCGCCCCGATCGCCTTCGCGGCCCGCTCGATCTCCTCGCGGGTCGCGTCCGGGCGGCCGATGGCGATGTTCTCGGCGACCGTGCCGGAGAACAGGAACGCCTCCTGCGTCACCATCACCACCCCGCGCCGCAGTTCGGCCACGGACAGCTCGCGCAGGTCGACGCCGTCCAGCAGGACCCGGCCCGCGGAAGGGTCGTAGAAGCGGGCGAGCAGCTTGGCGAGGGTCGACTTCCCGGCGCCGGTCGAGCCGACCACCGCGACCGTCTGCCCGGCGGGGACGGTGAGGTCGAAGCGGGGCAGGACCTCGCCGCCGGTGCGGTAGCCGAAGCCGACCCCGTCGAAGACGACCCGGCGGCCCGGGTGCTCGCTCTCGAGCGGCGGCAGCTCCACGGGGACCGGCGACTCCGGCACGGACGGGGTCTGCGCGAGCAGTCCGGCGATCTTCTCCAGGGAGGCGGCCGCCGACTGGTACGCGTTCAGGAACATGCCGAGCCGGTCGATGGGGTCGTACAGCCGCCGCAGATACAGCACCGCGCCCGCCAGCACGCCGAGTTCCAGCGAGCCGCCCGCCACCCGGTGGGCGCCCCACAGCACGATGCCCGCGACGGCCGTGTTGGCGACCAGCCGGGAGCCGACCACATAGCGGGCCATCTCCAGCAGGGCGTCGCCGTTGATCCGCTCGTGGCGCCGGTTCAGCACCCGGAAGGCGGCGTCGTTGGCGGCCTCGCGGCGGAAGGCGCGCACCGGCCGGATGCCGTTCATGGTCTCGACGAACTTGACGATGACCGCCGCGATGGCGGTGGACCGCACCCGGTACACCCGTACCGCGCGCCGCTGGTAGACCCGTACGAGCAGGTAGAGCGGCACGAAGGACGCCACCGCCACGGCGCCGAGCCCGAGGTCCAGCCAGAGAAGCATCGCCGAGATGTAGACGAAGGACAGGACGACCGTGATGAGTTCCTGCAGGCCCTCGTTGAGCAGTTCCCTGAGCGACTCCACGTCCGTCGTCGAACGGGAGATCAGGCGCCCGCTCGTGTACCGCTCGTGGAAGTCGATGCTGAGCGCCTGCGCATGGCGGAAGATACGGCCGCGCAGATCGAGCAGCACGTCCTGGCTGACGCGGGCGGAGGCGACGATGAACACGGACTGCAGTCCGCCGGAGATCAGCGCGCACAGCAGATAGCCGACGGCCACCGCGATCAGCGGCCCGTGGTCGTGGTCCCGGAACGCCGGCACGGCCCGGTCGATCGCGTACGCCACCAGCAGCGGGCCCGCCTGCACCGCCGCCTGCTGGAGCAGCAGCAGGAGCGTGGTGAGGGCGACGCGTCCCCTCATCGGGGCGAGCAGGGAGCGCAGCAGCGTGGCGGTGGCGCCCGGGGGTGAGGGCAGCACGTCCCGGTCGAAGGGGTCGCCGGCGTCCTTGGGGCGCGGGAGGTCCGGTTCGTCGTCCGACCTGGGCGCGGACGTGGTCGGAGCCGTCATCGGTCGTCCTCCGCTTCTCCGGTCCCGGACATCAGGTGCGCGTACTCGGCGTTCGTACGCAGGAGTTCGTGGTGTGTGCCTACGGCGGTGATCCGGCCGCCGGAGAGCAGGGCGACCCGGTCGGCGAGCAGGACCGTGGAGGGGCGGTGCGCCACGATGAGGGCGGTGGTGTCCGCCAGCACGTCGCGCAGGGCGGCCTCCACGGCGGCCTCGGTGTGCACGTCCAGCGCCGACAGGGGGTCGTCCAGGACGAGGAACCTCGGCCGGCCGACGACCGCCCTGGCGAGCGCGAGGCGCTGGCGCTGGCCTCCGGAGAGGCTCAGGCCCTGTTCTCCCACCTGGGTGTCCGTGCCCTGGGGGAGGGAGTGGGCGAAGTCCGCCTGGGCGACGGAGAGGGCGCGGTTCAGGTCGGCCGCGCCGGCGGAGTCCTCGGCGCCCATCAGGACGTTGTCCGCGATGGTGGCCGAGAAGAGGGTGGGCTCCTCGAAGGCGACGGCGACCTTCGAGCGCAGCTCTTCGCGGGACATGGCGGTGATGTCCTCGCCGTCCAGCGTGATGTGGCCGGATGTGACCTCGTGGAGGCGGGGGACGAGCGCGGTGAGGGTCGTCTTGCCGCTGCCTGTCGCGCCCACCAGGGCCATGGATTCGCCCGGGCGCACGTGCAGGTCGATCCGGTCGAGGACGGGCGGGGTGCCGGTGGAGGCGTCCGGGTAGCGGAACCGGACCTTGTCGAAGCGAAGTCCGCTGCCCGCGGCGTCCGTCGGGGCCGTGCCCGGCACCGCCGATTCCGGCTGCGCGTCCAGCACCTCGAAATAGCGCTCCGTCGCCGTCGCCGCCTCCTGGCTCATCGCCAGCAGGAAGCCGATGGAGTCGACCGGCCAGCGCAGCGCAAGGGCCGTCGAGAGGAAGGCCACCAGGGTGCCCGGGGAGAGGTCGCCGTCGGCCACCTGGATCGTGCCGAGGACCAGGGCCGCTCCGATCGCCATCTCGGGGAGGGTCACGATGACGCCCCAGATCGTGGCGAGGAGGCCGGCCTTGCGCAGTTCCGTCCCGCGCAGGGTCCGCGCGAGGTCGCGGAAGGCGCGGGCCTGGCTGCGGTGGCGGCCGAAGCCCTTGATGATGCGGATGCCGAGGACGCTCTCCTCGACGACCGTGGTCAGGTCGCCGACCTGGTCCTGCGCGCGCCGCGCCGCGCGGGCGTAGCGCTTCTCGAAGACGGCGCAGGTGACGATCACGGGGACGGCGGGGCCGAGGATCACCAGCCCCAGGGTCCAGTCCTGAAGCAGCATGATGATCACGCCGACCAGGATCGTCACGCCGTTGACCAGTAGGAACGTCATCGGGAAGGCGAGGAACTGGCGCAGCAGCATCAGGTCCGTCGTGCCGCGCGACAGCAGCTGGCCGGAGGCCCAGCGGTCGTGGAAGGCGACCGGCAGGCGCTGCAGATGCCGGTACAGATCCGCGCGCATGCCCGCCTCGACGCTCGACAGCGGCCGCGCCACGAGCCAGCGCCGCAGTCCGAACAGCAGGGCCTCCGCGACGCCGAGGAGCAGCAGGTAGAGCGCGCCGAGCCAGACGCCCGCCGGGTCCCGGTGGGCGACGGGGCCGTCGACCATCCACTTCAGGACGAGCGGGATCACCAGCCCCGTGCACGAGGCGATGACGGCGACGAACGCGGCCGTGAACAGCCGTGCCCGCACGGGCCGCACATACGGCCACAGGCGCAGCAGCGTGCGTACGGCGGATCGTTCGGTGCTCTCCCCGGGGTCTTCTGCGGCGGCGCGTGTAGTGGGCATCGGATGTGAGCCTACGGACCGGCACTGACAACGCCCAGCGAGTTTTGGCCGGTGCGGTCGTACCCCGGCATCAACCGATCGGCTGATGCCGCTTCGAGCGCGACGGCCGATGTGGCGGACCACGGCTTCCCGGGACTCTGATGCCATGCCTGTCATCGAAGTCACCGATCTGCGCAAGTCCTACGGGGGCCGGCCCGTCGTCGACGGCGTCTCCTTCGCCGTCGAGGAGGGCGAGATCTTCGGCATCCTCGGCCCGAACGGCGCCGGCAAGACCACGACCGTCGAGTGCGTCGAGGGGTTGCGCGTCCCGGACGCGGGCAGCGTCCGCGTCACCGGCCTCGACCCCGTCGCCGACCACGCCCGCGTGTCCCGCGTCCTCGGCGCCCAGCTCCAGCAGAGCGAGCTCCAGGCCAAGCTCACCGTCCGCGAGGCGCTGGAGCTGTACGCCTCCTTCTACCCGAGCCCGCTCGACTGGGCGCCGCTCGCCGAACGCCTGGGCCTGACCGCCAAACTGACCACCCGGTTCGCCAGGCTCTCCGGCGGCCAGAAGCAGCGCCTGTTCATCGCGCTCGCCCTGATCGGCAACCCCCGGATCGTCGTCCTCGACGAGCTCACCACCGGCCTGGACCCGCGGGCGCGCCGGGACACCTGGCAGCTGATCGAGGACGTCCGGGCCGGCGGCGTCACCGTCCTGCTCGTCACCCACTTCATGGAGGAGGCGCAGCGGCTGTGCGACCGGATCGCCGTGATCGACAAGGGGAGGGTGGCCGCGCTGGACACCCCGTCCGGACTGATCCGGCGCTCGGCGGGCTCCACCGTCATCAGCTTCACCCCGTCCGCGCCGCTGGACGACCGTGACCTCAACGCGCTGCCCGAACTCGCCTCCGTCGAGCACCGGGACGGCCGCATCACCCTGGCCGGCACGGACGAGACGGTCAACGCCGTCATCACCCTGCTCGCCCGCCACCGCGTCACCGCCCACCAGCTCCGTGTCGTGGACGCCACGCTCGACGACGCGTTCCTCGACCTGACGAAGGAGACAGCGGCATGAGCACCGCCGTACTGAGGACCGAGGTCCGCCTCTTCCGCCGCGAACCCGGCGCCATCTTCTGGATCCTGCTCTTCCCGACCCTGCTGCTGCTGATCCTCGGCTCGATCCCGTCCTTCCGGCAGCACCAGGACGACCTCGGCGGCCTGCGCACCATCGACGCCTACGTCCCGGTGGCCGTGCTGCTCGGCCTGATCGTCGGCGGCCTGCAGTCCATGCCGCAGGCCCTGACCGGCTACCGGGAGCGCGGCATCCTGCGCCGGACGGCCACCACGCCCGTCCGCCCGGTCTCCCTGCTGTCCGCGCAGATGGTGGTGTTCGGCGCCGCCTCCCTCGTGTCGGCGCTGCTGGTCCTCGTCGTCGGGCGGCTCGCCTACGACGTACGGCTGCCGGATCAGGGCTTCGGATACGTCCTCGCCCTGCTGCTCGCCGTCCTGGTCTCCCTCGCGCTCGGATCGGTGGTGTCGGCGCTGTCCCGTACGACGAAGATCGCGGGTGCGATCGGGTCCGCGGTGTTCTTCCCGTCGATGTTCTGCGCGGGCGTGTGGCTGCCGGTGCAGGCGATGCCGCATCTGCTCGGGAAGATCGTGGGCTACACGCCCTTCGGCGCGGCCGCACAGGCCCTCAACCAGGCGGCCGCCGGGCACTGGCCGGGCTGGAGCCACCTGGGCGTGCTGGCGCTGTGGATCCTGCTGCTGACGGGCGCGGCAACCCGCTGGTTCCGCTGGGAGTAGGTGGCCGGCCGTGCAGACTGGGGACATGACCGTGGTGGACAGGCACCTGGACCGGCGCTGGGAGCAGTTTCACACCTGGGGGCCGTACGGGCTGCTCGGCGTCAGTGTCGTCCTCGCGTTCGCCACCGCCGACCCGCATGCGCCCCCGGCCAAGTGGTACGCCGCCTGGATCCTGATCGCCGCCGCGGTCGCGCTCCAGCTGGCGTGGCACAGCACCCGGCCCCGCGGGTCCGACCGCCGCCGGACGCCGTCCCGCACCGGGACGGCGTACTACGGCGCCCGCTGGGCCCTCGCCTTCGGCCTCACCTACCTCAACCCGTTCTTCGCGTTCTACGCCGCCACCGGCTACATGGACGCCGACGAGACCCTGCCCGGCAGGTGGCACCGGCTCGGGCTGCTCGCGAGCGCGGTCACCGTGGCCGGCGCGCAGGCCGGTGGGATCCCGTTCCACGGCGCACTCCAGTGGACCGTCTTCGCCGCGCTCCTGGTCGCCAACTCCGGTCTGCAGATGGTGGTCGCCCACCTCACCGAGCAGGAGGCGCAGCGGGCCCGCGAGCGCACCGCGACCATCGCCGAACTGGAGAGCACCAACACGGCCTTGCAACAGGCCCTCGACGAGAACGCCGCCCTGCACGCCCAACTGCTGGTCCAGGCACGGGAGGCCGGGGTCGCCGACGAGCGGCGGCGGCTGGCCGCCGAGATCCACGACACCATCGCCCAGGGCCTCACCGGGATCATCGCCCAGCTCCAGGTCGTCGTGAACACGCCCGACCGGGACCAGGCCCGCGAGCACACCGGCCGCGCCATGGAGCTGGCCCGGCACAGCCTCGGCGAGGCCCGCCGCTCCGTGCACAACCTGGCGCCGGTGGCGCTGGAGAACGACGGGCTGCCCGAGGCGCTGAAGAAGACGGTCGCCGAATGGGGCGAACGGACGGGCGTACGAGCCGAGTTCACGGTGACCGGCACCGCGGAACAGCTCCACGAGGAGGTCTCGGCCACCCTCCTGCGCATCGTCCAGGAAGCCCTGTCCAACGCGGCCCGGCACGCGCACGCCACCCGCGTCGGCGTCACCCTCTCCTTCACCGGCGACGAGGTCCTCCTCGACATCCGCGACGACGGCACCGGCTTCGACCCCCTGGCGCTGCCCGCCCGCACCAGCGCCGGCGGCTTCGGCCTGGACGGCATGCGGGCCCGCGCCGAACGCATCGCCGGCTCGCTGGCCGTGGAGTCCGAACCGGGGCACGGCACGGCGCTGTCGGCTCGCGTACCGTTGGTCCGCCATGACCAGTGACGCCCTGATCTCCCTGCTGATCGTCGACGACCATCCCGTCGTACGGGACGGCCTGCGCGGCATGTTCGACGCGGCCCCCGGGTTCACCGTCCTCGGCGAGGCCGCCAACGGCGTCGAGGCGCTGGAGCGGGCCGCCGCCCTCGACCCGGACGTGATCCTCATGGACCTGCGCATGCCGGGCGGCGGCGGAGTCGACGCCATCAAGGAGCTCGCCCGCCGCGGCGCCCGTGCCAAGGTCCTCGTGCTGACCACGTACGACACCGACTCCGACACCCTGCCCGCGATCGAGGCGGGCGCGACGGGCTATCTGCTCAAGGACGCCCCGCGCGACGAGCTGTTCACCGCCGTGCGCGCGGCGGCCGACGGCCGCACGGTGCTGTCCCCGGCCGTCGCCTCCCGCCTGGTCTCCGCGGTCCGCTCGCCCCGCACCCCCGGCGGTGAGCCGCTCTCCGCCCGCGAACGCGAGGTCCTCGCCCTGGTCGCCAAGGGCACCTCCAACCGGGAGATCGCCCGCGAGCTGTTCATCAGCGAGGCGACCGTGAAGACCCATCTCACGCACCTCTACACCAAGTTGGCCGTGAGCGACCGCGCGGCGGCGGTGGCAACGGCGTACGAGCGCGGGATCCTCGGCTAGGGACTCCCGCAACAGGCCCTGGCTCAGTCGGCCGCCGACACCTTCAGCAGCAGGACCGCTCGTGCCGGCACCGTGATCGACGTGCCCGACCGGTGCACCACCCCCGGCTCCTCGGCCTGGGCCTCGCACGAGGTGTCGACCACGACCTCGTACCGCTCGGCCCACGGTGGCCCGGGCAGTACGAAGGCCGCCGGCCGGTCGCCGGCGTGCAGGACGGCGAGGAAGCTGTCGTCGAGGACCGGGTCGCCGAGTTCGTCGCGGCCGGGGATGTCCCGTCCGGAGAGGTACATGCCCAGCGTGGCGGCCGGCGCGTACCAGTCCCGCTCCGTCATCTCCGTGCCGCGCGCGGTGAACCAGGCGAGGTCGCGCAGACCGTCCGCGGAGTGCGCCCGGCCGGAGAAGAAGGCGCGGCGGCGGAGCACCGGGTGCCGGTGGCGCAGGGCGATCAGCCGGGCCGTGAGGTCGAACAGGGCCTTCCAGCCCGGCTCTTCGAGCAGCCCCCAGTCCAGCCAGCTGATCTCGTTGTCCTGGCAGTACGCGTTGTTGCTGCCGCGCTGGGTGCGCCCCAGTTCGTCGCCCGCGACCAGCATCGGCACGCCCGTCGACAGCAGCAGCGTGGTCAGCAGGTTCCTGAGCTGGCGGCGCCTGAGGCCCCGTACCCGCTCGTCGGGCGTCTCGCCCTCGGCGCCGCAGTTCCACGACCGGTTGTCGTCCGTGCCGTCCCGGTTGCCCTCGCCGTTCGCCTCGTTGTGCTTGCGCTCGTAGGACACCAGGTCGCGCAGGGTGAAACCGTCGTGCGCGGTGACGAAGTTGACCGAGGCGTACGGCCGCCGGCCGCCCCACGCGTACAGGTCGCTGGAGCCCGACAGGCGGTAGCCCAGGTCCCGTACGTCCGGCAGGGCGCCCCGCCAGAAGTCCCGTACGGCGTTGCGGTACCGGTCGTTCCACTCCGTCCACAGGGGCGGGAACGCACCCACCTGGTAGCCGCCGGAGCCGACGTCCCACGGCTCGGCGATCAGCTTCACGCGCCGGAGCACCGGGTCCTGCGCGATGACCGCGAGGAACGGGGAGAGCATGTCGACGTCGTGCATCGAACGGGCCAGCGCGGCGGCCAGGTCGAAGCGGAAGCCGTCCACGCCCATCTCCGTCACCCAGTAGCGCAGGGAGTCGGTGATCAGGCGGAGCACGTGCGGCTGCACTACGTGCAGGGTGTTGCCGCAGCCGGTGTAGTCGGCGTAGCGCCGCGCGTCGGACTGGAGCCGGTAGTAGCCGCGGTTGTCGATGCCCTTCAGGGAGAGCGTCGGGCCCAGTTCGCTCGCCTCCGCCGTGTGGTTGTAGACCACGTCGAGGACGACCTCGATGCCGGCCGCGTGCAGTGCGCGGACCATGCGCTTGAACTCGCCGACCTGCCGGCCCGTCGTGCCGGACGCGGCGTACGCGGCGTGCGGGGCGAAGTAGCCGATGGAGTTGTAGCCCCAGTAGTTCTTCAGGCCGCGGCGCAGCAGGTGGTCCTCGTGCGCGAACTGGTGGACGGGCAGCAGCTCGACGGCCGTGACGCCCAGCCGGACCAGGTGCTCGACGGCGGCGGGATGCGCCAACCCCGCGTAGGTGCCGCGCAGTTCCTCGGGAATGCCGGGGTGCAGTTTGGTGAAGCCCTTGACGTGCAGCTCGTAGATGACCGAGTCCGCCCAGGGTGTCTTCGGGCGGCGGTCGTCGGCCCAGTCGTCGTCATCGTGGACCACGACGCCCTTGGGGACGTACGGCGCCGAGTCGCGGTCGTCGCGGACGGTGTCGGCGACATGCTGCTGCGGCCAGTCCCGCACATGCCCGTACACCTCCGGCGGCAGGCTGAAGTCGCCGTCCACCGCGCGCGCGTACGGGTCCAGGAGCAGCTTCGCCGGGTTCCAGCGGCCGCCGGTCCACGGGTCCCAGCGGCCGTGCACCCGGTAGCCGTACCGCTGCCCGGGCATCACGCCCGGCACGAAGCCGTGCCAGATCTCGTGGGTGAGCTCGGTCAGCCGCGCGCGCGTCTCCTTGCCGTGCTCGTCGAACAGGCACAGCTCCACCGCCTCGGCCCCGCCCGCCCACAGCGCGAAGTTGGTGCCCGCCACCCCGTCCTGGCCGACCCGGAACCTCGCTCCGAGGGGCGTCGGCGCACCCGGCCGCACCGGCACGCCCGGCACCCTCCGGGGCGCGCCGTTGACCACGGCGGCCGGGTGTTCGCCCCCTTCGGCCTGCCCGTCGGCCACCGCCTCCTGCTCGGCTGCGCTGGACACCTGTCCGCCTCCCACGGCTCGTGGAACGACCTGGAAAGAGAGCGCACGGCGTCCCGGCCGCGGCTCCCCATCGCGTCGTCCTCCCCACTGTTCTGCCCAGAGCGTGGCCAAACGACCCGAGGCAAGTGCGGGTGCGGCGCCGCGGACGACCGAGGACCCGGTGTGGCATCTCCGGGCGGAGCGCACCGCGCCCACGTTTCCCGGGGCGGGCATGGTCGTTGGGCAGCACGTGAGGCAAGGACAAGGGCGCGCACGGCGCGCAGGGGCCGCGCTGGCCGCCGTACTGACATGGGCAGGGCTGCTGGCCGGAGCCGCCGGCTGTACTTCGGACGGGTCGGGCGGGAGCGACATCGGCGAGGTCCTCGGCAAGGCCCCCGCCCCCGAGGACGTCATCCGCATCTCCCCGGACGACGGGAGCAAGGACGTCCGGCCGGGCCGCAGGCTCGTCGTGCGGGTGCCCAGCGGCCGTCTGGAGTCGGTGAAGGTCGTCAGGTCCCAGGACGCACAGGACTCCGCGGTGCCCGGCCGCGTCTCCGCGGACGGCCTGCGCTGGGAACCCGCGGAGCCCCGGCTGTCGCTGGCCGCCAAGTACACGGTCGACGCGGTGGCCCTGGACGGCCACGGACGCCGCTCGGCACGGCACACGACGTTCACCACGTACGTCCCCGACGAGCGCTTCATCGGCTACGTCACCCCGGAGAACCGCTCCACGGTCGGCACCGGAATGATCGTCTCGCTGGAGTTCAACCGGGAGATCGCGAACCGCGCCGCCGTTGAGCGCGCCGTCCGCGTCAGCGCGAAGCCCGCCGTGGAGGTCCGCCCGCACTGGTTCGGCAACGCCCGCCTCGACTTCCGCCCGGAGCGGTACTGGAAGCCCGGCACCCAGGTCACCGTCTCCCTCAGTCTCCGCGACGTCGAGGGGGCCCGCGGTGTCTACGGGCTCCAGTACAAGACCTTCTCCTTCACCGTCGGCCGCAGCCAGGTCTCACTGGTGGACGCGGCCGCCCACACCATGCAGGTACGGCGGAGCGGCGCGCTGCTGGCCACCGTGCCGATCACCGCCGGAGCGCCCAAACACACCACCTACAACGGGAAGATGGTGGTGATGGAGATGCTCGACATGACCCGCATGAACAGCCGCACGGTGGGCTTCGGCGGCGAGTACGACATCCCGGACGTCCCGCACGCGCTGCGCCTGACCGACTCCGGCACCTTCCTGCACGGCAACTACTGGGCGCCGAACGCCCCCGGGCACATCAACGTCAGCCATGGATGCGTGGGGCTCAGGGACGTGAAGGGCGGCAGCTCCGAGACCCCGGCCGGCTGGTTCTTCGACCGCAGCCTCGTCGGGGACGTGGTCCAGGTCGTCAACAGCAATGACAAAAAGGTCGCTCCCGACAACGGCCTCGGAGGGTGGAATATGGGATGGAAGGAGTGGAAGGCGGGCGGCGTGGTCAAGTAACCGGTGAGGAGGCGGGGATTGAGCCAGGCGCGAGGAACGATGTTGCGACTGAACGGTGACCTTCACCTGACACGATCCCTAAAACCTTGCGGTTAATATGCGCCAATGCGCGCGTGAAACGCGCCGGGGCGCGGGCCCGACCAGGCCCGGCGAGGGGAGAACAACTTGAACGTGCGGCCGATATCGGGGGCGTCGGTTGACGCGAGCGGGCGCCGGCGCCGGGGGGTGCCGGCACTCATATCCGGAGTGCTGCTGCTGGCCCTGACCGCGTGCGGCGGGGGAGGCTCGAGCGCCGGATCAGCGGGCGACGGCAAGGCCAAGGGGGCGGACGCGGCGCAGACCAAGCAGTCGGAAGCCGTCGTCACCATCAGCCCCAAGAGCGGTGCGAAGTCCGTGGACACGACCGGCGCGCTGAAGGTGAGTGCCGGCAAGGGCAAGCTGACCGCCGTCGAGGTCAAGGACGACAAGGGCGCGAAGATAGCCGGGGACATCACCGCGGGCGGCACCAGCTGGACGCCCGCCACGCACCTGGCGGCGTCCACCAAGTACACGGTGCACGCGGTCGCCAAGGACGCCGAGGGGCGCGAGGCGGCGGAGGACTCGACCTTCACCACCCTCACCCCGCAGAACACCTTCGTCGGCAACTTCACCCCCGAGGACGGCTCCACGGTGGGTGTCGGAATGCCGTTCTCCGTCCGCTTCACCCGGGGCATCACCCACCCCGCGGACGTCGAGAAGGCCATCAGCATCAAGACCGAGCCGGCCGTCGACGTCGAGGGCCACTGGTTCGGCAACGACCGCCTCGACTTCCGTCCGGAGAAGTACTGGGCGTCCGGTACGAAGGTCACCGTGAAGCTGAACCTCGACGGCGTCGAGGGCCGCAAGGGCGTCTACGGCAAGCAGGCCAAGACGATCAAGTTCACCATCGGCCGCAACCAGGTCTCGGTCGTCGACGCCAAGACCCACAAGATGAAGGTCACCCAGGACGGCAAGGTCGTCAAGACCCTGCCCATCACCACCGGCAAGCCCGGCTACGAGACCTGGAACGGCCAGATGGTCATCAGCGAGCGGCTCCGGGTGACCCGTATGAACGGCGAGACGGTCGGCTACGGCGGTGAGTACGACATCAAGGACGTCCCCGACGCGATGCGCCTGACCGACTCGGGCACCTTCATCCACGGCAACTACTGGGCCGGCGGCGCCTTCGGCAACTACAACGCCAGCCACGGCTGCGTCGGCCTGCGCGACGTGCGTGGCGGCTACGACCGCAAGGTGCCCGCGGGCTGGTTCTTCGACCACTCGATCATCGGCGACGTGGTGGTCGTCAAGCGCTCCCACGACCAGACGGTCGACCCGGCCAACGGCCTCAACGGCTGGAACATGTCCTGGGACAAGTGGAAGTCGTAGACCTCCCCTGACCACGGAATGCGATGTACGGCCCCGGTGTGAGGTACTGCACCGGGGCCGTTGCCGTCAGCCCCCGTGCTGTGTCTGTCTGGGGGGCGCCCCCCGGGCCCCCGGCCGAGTGTGGGCGAGGGCACCGGTCCAGTTGCCGTTAGCCCCCGTGCTGTGTCTGTCTGGGGGGCGACCCCCAGGCCCCCGGCCGAGTGTGGGCGAGGGCACCGGGGCCGTTGCCGTCAGCCCCCGTGCTGTGTCTGTCTGGGGGGCGCCCCCCGGGCCCCCGGCCGAGTGTGGGCGAGGGCACCGGTCCAGTTGCCGTTAGCCCCCGTGCTGTGTCTGTCTGGGGGGCGACCCCCAGGCCCCCGGCCGAGTGTGAGCGACGGCACCGGTCCAGTTGCCGTTAGCCCCCGTTAACCTGCCTTCATGACCGTGAATCTCGAAGTCGCCGAAGGTGTCGGCACCATCCGCCTCGACCGTCCGCCGATGAACGCGCTGGACGTCGCCACGCAGGACCGACTGAAGGAACTCGCCGAGGAGGCGACCCGGCGCGACGACGTACGGGCCGTGATCGTCTACGGCGGGGAGAAGGTGTTCGCGGCGGGCGCGGACATCAAGGAGATGCAGAACATGGACCACGCCGCGATGGTCGTGCGTTCCCGCGCCCTGCAGGACTCGTTCACGGCCGTGGCCCGTATCCCCAAGCCGGTGGTGGCGGCCATCACGGGCTACGCGCTCGGCGGCGGCTGCGAGTTGGCGCTCTGCGCGGACTACCGGATCGCGGCGGAGAACGCCAAGTTGGGACAGCCCGAGATCCTGCTGGGCCTGATCCCGGGCGCGGGCGGCACCCAGCGGCTGTCCCGTCTGGTCGGCCCGTCGAAGGCCAAGGACCTGATCTTCACGGGCCGGATGGTCAAGGCGGACGAGGCGCTGACGCTGGGCCTGGTGGACCGCGTGGTGCCGGCCGAGGAGGTCTACACGGCCGCGCACGAGTGGGCTGCCAAGCTCGCGCAGGGCCCGGCCATCGCCCTCCGGGCCGCCAAGGAGTCCATCGACACTGGTCTGGAGACGGACATCGAGACCGGGCTGGCCGTCGAACGGAACTGGTTCGCGGGCCTGTTCGCGACCGAGGACCGCGAGCGCGGGATGCGGAGCTTCGTGGAGGAGGGGCCGGGAAAGGCGAAGTTCCTCTGAACCTCCGCACCGCATGAACCTGTGAACCTCCGCGGAACCACTTGCAATTGACGCGATGTCTGATCCGGGTCCCTCGATGGGGCGGTTTATGGCAGCCTTAAGGCAACCTTAAGCCTGGCTCGTCGAGGGAGACCGTCGATTGCCATCAGCGGAGCCTTCACCGCAGGCCGGACAGGCTGCCGACACCCCCAAACTGCCTTTGGCATATGCCGAACCGACCATTCGGAATGATGAGTTCCGGGGGGCGTATTCCCCCGGAACGGCCCCGAAGGGCCCTTCGGGCGGCCATGATGGGGGCATGGCGGGGCTGGAGGGCATGGAACAGCCGCGGGGACACGGCCGTGTGACGGCGGCGCGTTGGTCGCCCGCGGTCGAGGACGAACAGGCGCTCAAGGCGCTCGAGTTGTTCGGCAACCCGACCGAGGCGGAGGTTCCGCTGCCGTCGCGCCCGGAGTCCGCCGCCACCGCCCGCCGGCTCACCCAGGTCGTGGTCCTCAGGCACTGGGGCCTCACGCCCAAGATGACCGAGGACGCCGTTCTGCTCGTCTCCGAACTCGTCGGCAACGCAGTCCGCCACACCGGCGCCCGCACCTTCGGTCTGCGGATGCGCCGCCGCCGGGGCTGGATCCGCATCGAGATCCGCGACCCCTCCCGGGGCCTGCCCTGCCTGATGCCGGTGCAGGAGCTGGACGTCAGCGGGCGGGGCCTGTTCCTGGTCGACAAGCTCTCCGACCGCTGGGGGGTCGACCTGCTGCCGCGCGGCAAGACGACCTGGTTCGAGATGAGAGTGGCGGACCGCTAGGACGCGACTCGAACGATGTCCCCTGATCGGATGAATCGCCCGATTTTCCACTGATCACCCTTTAAATGGGGCGGGTGACCTCGACCGACCGCCGTACGGCACTTCGCACGGGCGCCGGGCTTCTTGCCGCCGGTGCCTTCACCGCAGGCTGCGCGCCGAACGGCGCCGTCGCACACTCCTCGTCCGTGGCGCACTCCTCCATGGCGCACACGTCCACCCCCACCGATTCCCCCACCGCGTCGCCCGCCCCGTCTCCCCACGGGTACCCGGGCCAACCCGCCCAGCTCACCCACGGCCCGCGCACCCGCCCCCGGGTGGCCCTCACCTTCCACGGCCAGGGCGACCCCGCCATCGCCCGCTCGCTGCTCACCACCGCCGAGAAGCACGGCGCCCGCCTCACCGTCCTGGCCGTCGGCACCTGGCTCGACGCGCAGCCGGAACTGGCGCGCCGCATCCTCGACGGCGGCCACGACCTCGGCAACCACACCCAGCGTCACCTCGCGGTGAACACCATGTCCGAGGCCGACGCCCGCACCGAGATCACCGCCTGCGCCGGCCGCCTGAAGAAGCTCACCGGCTCCATCGGCACCTGGTTCCGCCCCTCCCGCGCCCCGCTCGCGTCGCCGCAGGTCGTGCGGCTGGCCCGCGAGGCCGGTTACCCGCACGTGCTGTCGTACGACGTCGACTCGCTCGACTACACCCGGCCCGGCGCGGACGCCGTGGCGCGCAAGGTCCTCGGCGAGGTCCGGGGCGGTTCCGTGGTGAGCCTGCACTTCGGCTATCCGGACACGGTCGCCGCGCTCCCCGTCGTACTCGAAGAACTCGCCCGTCGCGGCCTGTCCGCGGTGCCCACCACGGAGTTGTTCAGCTGATGCTTCCCACCCGGCGCGCCCGCGCCCTCACCGCCGCCGTCGCCCTCGCCGCGCTCTCCACCCTCGCCTCCTGCACCGACGCCCCCGGGAAGCACAGGGACGAGGCCCTCGGCAGCAATCCCGCCGTCGCCCCGGTCAAGCAGAAGGCGGTCGTCCGGGGCCTGCCCGGCATGCCGCCCGTCCTCGACCCGTCAGACGTGTACGCGGCCGACCGCCCGAACCGGCTCTCGCCGGTGGTCAGGGACTTCCCGTCCCGCGTGTACGTCCCCAACACCAACTCCAACACCGTCTCGGTCATCGACCCGACGACGTACAAGGTCATCGAGACGATCCCGGTCGGCACCCAGCCGCAGCACGTCGTGCCGTCCTGGGACCTGAAGACGCTGTGGGTCAACAACGACCGCGGCAACACGCTCACCCCCATCGACCCGAGGACGGGGAAGGCCGGCAAGAGCGTCGACGTGCACGACCCCTACAACCTCTACTTCACGCCCAACGGCAAGTACGCGATCGTCATGGCCTCCCTCGACCGCGAACTCGTCTTCCGCGACGCGCACACCATGAAGCGCGAGAAGACCGTCCCGGTCAGCTGCTACGGCGTCAACCACGCCGACTTCTCCGCCGACGGCCGCTACTTCATCGTCTCCTGCGAGTTCAGCGGCGAGCTGCTCAAGGTCGACACCGAGAAGATGAAGGTGGTCGCCCAGGAGAAGCTGCCCTACGACGGCGCGATGCCGCAGGACGTCAAGATCTCGCCCGACGGCAAGAGGTTCTACATCGCCGACATGGTGGCCAACGGCGTGTGGGTCCTGGACGGCGACAAGTTCACCCGGCCCACCCTGCTGCACACCGGCAAGGGCGCCCACGGCCTCTACGTCAGCCGCGACTCGCGCGAGATGTACATCTCCAACCGCGGTGAAGGCACCATCTCCGTCTTCGACTTCACCGAGAACAGGCTCACCAAGAAGTGGCGGCTGCCCGACGGCGGCAGCCCCGACATGGGCGGAGTCTCGGCGGACGGCAAGGTGCTGTGGCTGTCCGGGCGCTACAACGCCGAGGTGTACGCCATCGACACCCGCACCGGCGAGCAGCTGGCCCGCATCAAGGTGGGCAGCGGCCCGCACGGCCTCGCGGTGTACCCCCAGCCGGGCCGCTACTCCCTCGGCCACACGGGCGTCTTCCGCTGACCACCGCCTCCTGAGCGTTTCTTGAGTCTCCACCCGCTGGAAGGCCCAGACTCGCCGACATGAGCGACGACGGCACCGCACTGTTCACCATCGGCGAGCTGGCCAGGTCCACCGGCCTGACGGTGCGCACCATCCGCTACTGGTCCGACGAGGGCGTCCTCACCCCGGTGACCCGCTCCGCGGGCGGCTACCGGCTCTACGACGCCGCGTCCGCCGCCCGGCTGGAGCTGATCCGCACGCTGCGCGAGCTGGGGCTCGGGCTGGACGACGTGCGCCGGGTGCTGGCCGGGGAGCGGACGGTCGCGGAGGTCGCGGCGGCGCACGTGGTGGCGCTGGACGCGCAGATCAGCACGTTGAGGGTGACCCGGGCGGTGCTGTCGTCCGTGGCGCGACGCGGTTCGACCGCGGAGGAGATGACCCTGATGAACAAACTGGCACGGCTGTCGGCGGCCGAGCGCAGGCGGATCATGGAGGAGTTCGTGGAGGAGATGTTCCACGGGCTCGACCTCGTCGACCCGGACATCCGCGAACGGATGCGGAACACCGCGGTGAACCTGCCGGACGACCCGACGCCCGAACAGGTCGACGCCTGGGTGGAGCTGGCGGAGATGGTGCAGGACCCCGAGTTCCGGGCGCAGATGCGCCGGGCCGCCGAGTTCAACCACGCCGACCGCGGCCCGGACGCGCCCGCCGGCGCGTCCATGTGGTTCGCCAAGCGGCTGGTGGAACTGGTGGGCCAGGCGCGCGAGAAGGGGGTCGCGCCCGACTCCCCGGAGGCCGAGAAGGTGCTGGGGAAACTGCTGGGGAAGACCGACCGGAGCGCGGTCCTGGAGCGCATCACGGCCTCCCACAACATCCGTATCGCCCGCTACCGCGAACTGCTGGGCGTCCTGAAGGGGACGCCGGTGCGGGCCTACGAGGAGGAGTTCGGGTGGGTGGTCGCCGCACTGGAGGCGCATCCGGGCCGTTAGTCTGACCAGCGTCAGTACGCCAGCACGGCAGTGAAGCACGAACAAAAAGGGGCGGACCCGGTGGCCGACATCGAAGAAGCACGCAAGGATTTCCAGCGGATCGACACCGACGGCGACGGCTTCATCACCGCCGCCGAGTTCAAGACCGCCCTCGCCCAGGGAGGCGACTGGAACGTCACCGACTCGGTCGCCGAGGCGATCATCAAGACGCGTGACCTCAACGGCGACAAGGTCCTGTCGTTCGACGAGTTCTGGGCGTATCTGAGCAAGTAGGACATGAGGGGGGTGCCCGTCCGCACGGCGGCCGGGCACCCTCTCGTCACGTGCGGCGCCGGATCCGCACGCTCCAGCGGCCGTCGTGCCGGTCCAGGGTCAGCGGCAGGTCGTAGCACTTGCCGACCTGGTCGCCGGTGAGGACGCCGGCCGCCGGGCCCTGCGCGAGGACACGGCCCTCGCGCAGCAGCATCGCGTGGGTGGTGCCGGCCGGGAGCTCCTCCAGGTGGTGGGTGACCAGACCCGTGGCCAGGGCCGGGTGCGCGAGGCGCAGTTCGTCCAGGGCGGCGATCGGCTGCTCGCGGCCGGGCAGGTCCAGCCCCGTCGCCGGTTCGTCGAGCAGCAGCCGCGGCTCGGACATGAGCGCCCGGGCGATCAGGGTCCGGCCGCGCCGGCCCTGCGAGAGCGTGGTCCAGCGGGCCTCGCGGAGAACGTCGAGGCCGAGCGTGCCGATGAGCTGCTCCGCCCGCTCCTGCTGCTTGGGCGTCGCGCGCCAACGGGGCAGCGGGACAACGGAGTTGGTCAGTCCGTCAGGACGACGTCCCGGACCCGCAGCGGCTCGGTGAGCGGGTGGCGCGGGTCGACATGCCCGACGTACGACCGCAGTTCGCGCAGGTCGACCCGGCACAGGCGGCGGCCGAGCACCTCCACCGTGCCCCGGGTGGGGTGGACGAGCGCACCGAGCAGGCGCAGCAGCGTCGACTTGCCGGCGCCGTTGGCCCCAGCAGCGCCCAGTGCTGGCCCGGCCGGACGGTCAGGGACACCTCCTGAAGCAGCGGCCGGCCGTCACGGACGACATGGACGTCCTCGGCGCGCAGCACCTGGCTCATCGCACCGCCCGGTTCACCGCGGAGAGCACCGCCCGCACGGGGGCCGCCGGGCCCTCTCCCGCGCCCCAGGCGGTGACGCCGCCGACCCGGCACTCGGCGAAGGCCGCCGTGCCGTTCCTTCCACGCAGCCGTGGTCGCCGCCTGGGCCGGGTCGGCGGGAGCAGGATCCGAACACCGCGGACGCGGCCCACGAGGCCCTCGTGCGGGCGATCGCCGACGGGGACGCGGAGGCGGCGGAAGTGCTCCGGCAGGAGCTGGAGGATCCCTTCGCGGGCCAGCCGCGTCCGTCGTGTCCGCGCGGGTGGCGAGGTACTCCGCGTGGCGAGGTACTCCGGGCGGCGCAACGCTGGAATAGGGCGGAGGACCGCGGGGTTGACGACGCCCAGACAGATGCGCATGCATGGAATCGTGAAAGGGCCTGTCATGAAGATCGGCATCATCGGCGCGGGCAACATCGGCGGCAACCTCACCCGCCGGCTCACCGCCCTCGGCCACGACGTCTCCGTCGCCAACTCCCGTGGCCCCCACACCCTCACGGCACTCGCCGAGGAGACCGGAGCGACGCCCGTACCCGCGGAGGAGGCGGCCCGCGGTGCGGAGGTCGTCGTCGTCACGGTCCCGGTGAAGGCGCTCCCCGGCCTCCCGTCCGGCCTGCTGGACGGGGCGGCGGACGGTGCCGCGATCATCGACACCGGCAACTACTACCCGCAGCGCGACGGCCGGATCGCGGCGATCGAGGACGAGGGCCTCACCGAGAGCCGCTACGCGGAACGCGAGATCGGCCACCCCGTGATCAAGGCGTTCAACGGGACCTACGCCCAGGACCTGCTCGAACGCCCTCTCCCGGCCGGCGATCCCGACCGCATGGCGCTGCCGGTCGCGGGCGACGACGCCGCCGCGAAGAGCAAGGTACGGGACCTGATCGACGAGCTCGGCTTCGACACCGTCGACGCGGGCGGCCTCGACGACTCCTGGCGCCAGCAGCCCGGCACGCCGGTGTACGGCTTGCGGGCCGGCGTCGACGCGGTCACCAAGGCCCTGGGGGAGGCGTCGCCGGAACGACCGGCGGACTTCCGGGGCTAGGGGGTGCCTGACACCCCCTGGGGGACGCCGGCGCCGTAGGGCTCAGACGACCTCGAGGGGACGGTGCGGTCCGTCCGGCAGCTCGACCTCCACCGGGTCGCCCGGCCGCACCACTCCACCGGTCAGGACCACGCTCATGATCCCGGCCTTGCGCCAGGCCGCACCGTCCTCGTCCCGCCCGACCATCTGCTTCAGCAGCCCGTGCTCGAAGCCGTCGATCTGCGGACAGGGGTTGCGCAGGCCGGTGACCTCGACCACGGCCTCGTCGCCGAGGCGCAGCAGTGTTCCGGCGGGCAGGCCCAGCAGGTCGATCCCGCGCGTGGTGACGTTCTCGCCGAGCTGCCCGGCGGCGACCTCGTACCCGGCCGTCCGCACCTCGTCGAACAGCTCCTCGTGGATGAGGTGCACCTGCCGCAGGTTCGGCTGCGAGGGGTCCCTGCGCATCCGGCTCCGGTGCTTCACCGTCGTACCGGCGTGGACGTCCCCCTCCACCCCGAGCCCCGCGAGCAAGGTGATGCTCTCCCGGTTCGGCTTGGTGAACGAGTACACCCCGTTGCTGCTGACCGCACTGACCGACCCGCCCATGACGCCCCCTCCGCCGCACGACCCTGCGTCAGGACTCTATCCGGCGGCCCGGTCGTCAGGCGCCGGAGGCCCACTCCTTCAGGGCCGCCTTGTCGGCGAAGTCCGCGACGTCCTTGTCGTGCGGTTCGCTCGTGTACTGGTGGAAGCGCCACTTGGCCTTGATGCGGGGGTGGCCGGCGCTGACGTAGTCGGCGATCCAGAGGCCGTCACCCGCATACGACGTGCGGTCGATGTTGAGCCAGTAGTCCCTGTTCGTGTACAGGATCACCTGGTTGTTCGGGCGCAGTTCCTTGAGCTTGCGGATGAACAGGTCCTTCTCCGCGTTGCTCGCGTGCGTGCCCTCGCTGGTGGTCTCCCAGTCGACGGCGAGGACGTCGCCCGCCTTCTCGGGGGCGTGCTTCACGAAGTACTCGGCCTGGGCATCGAGATGGCCCGGCCACAGGAAGTGGTAGAAGCCGACGACGAGTCCGGCGTCACGTCCGTGCTTCGTCTGGGCGGTGAGCTTGGGGTTGACGTACGAACGGCCCTCCGTCGCCTTGATGAAGGCGAAGGAGAGGCCGTCGGTGCCGTACGAAGAGGACTGATATGCGCTTACGTCGATGCCGCGCAGCATGTTGGGACTCCCTGAAAGGCCGGTGGGGGGACAGGGGTTGATGTACCCCTCACCTTGGCACGGGTGATCCCCTCCGGATGTGGAAACAGGGTGGAAACGTCAACATTCGATGATGTTGACCGCGAGCCCTCCCCGCGCCGTCTCCTTGTACTTCACCGACATGTCGGCGCCGGTGTCCTTCATGGTCTTGATGACCTTGTCCAGGGACACTTTGTGCGAGCCGTCGCCGCGCATCGCCATCTTCGCGGCCGTGACCGCCTTGACCGCGGCCATGCCGTTGCGTTCGATGCACGGGATCTGGACGAGGCCGCCGACCGGGTCGCAGGTCAGGCCGAGGTTGTGCTCCATGCCGATCTCGGCGGCGTTCTCGACCTGTTCGGGGCTGCCGCCCAGCACCTCCGCCAGCGCGCCCGCCGCCATCGAGCAGGCCGAGCCGACCTCGCCCTGGCAGCCGACCTCGGCGCCGGAGATGGACGCGTTCTCCTTGAAGAGCATGCCGATCGCGCCCGCGGCGAGCAGGAAACGCACGACGCCGTCCTCGTCGGCGCCCGGCACGAAGTTGATGTAGTAATGCAGAACGGCGGGGATGATGCCCGCGGCGCCGTTCGTGGGTGCGGTGACGACCCGGCCGCCCGCCGCGTTCTCCTCGTTCACCGCCATCGCATAGAGCGTGATCCACTCCATCGCGTGCGCCAACGGGTCGCCCTCGGCGCGGAGTTGGCGCGCGGAGACGGCGGCACGGCGCCGTACCTTAAGACCGCCCGGCAGGATGCCCTCGCGGGAGATGCCGCTCGCGACGCATGCCTGCATGACCCGCCAGATCTCCAGCAGTCCGGTGCGGATCTCGTCCTCGGTGCGCCAGGCGCGCTCGTTCTCCAGCATCAGCGCGGAGATCGACAGGCCGGTCTCCTTGGTCAGGCGCAGCAGTTCGTCGCCTGTGCGGAACTGGTACTTCAGCACGGTGTCGTCGAGCTTGATGCGGTCCGCGCCGACCGCGTCCTCGTCGACGACGAAGCCGCCGCCGACCGAGTAGTACGTCTTGGACAGCAGCTCCGTGCCGTCCGCGTCGTACGCCCACAGCGTCATGCCGTTGGCGTGGTACGGAAGTGCCTTGCGGCGGTGCAGCTTGAGGTCGTCGTCGAAGGAGAACGGGATCTCGTGCTCACCGAGCAGCCGGATACGCCGCTCCGCCTTGATCTGCGCGATGCGGTCGTCGGCCGTCTCCACATCCACCGTGCGCGGCGAGGCGCCCTCCAGACCGAGGAGCACCGCCTTGGGGGTGCCGTGGCCGTGGCCGGTCGCGCCCAGGGAGCCGTACAGCTCGGAGCGCACCGAGGCGACCGAGCCCAGCAGCTCCTCGTTGCGTAGTCTGCGGGCGAACATGCGGGCCGCGCGCATCGGGCCCACCGTGTGGGAACTGGACGGGCCTATGCCGATCGAGAACAGATCGAACACCGAGATGGCCACGGAAAATCCTCCTGAGAGGGTGGGGGCACACGTCCTCGGGTGCCCCCACCACGGAACTACTTGTTCAGACCCGGGTAGAGCGGGTGCTTGTCGGCGAGGGCTTCGACCCTGGCCCTGAGTGCCTGGGCGTCGGCCTCGGTGAAGGGGGACGGCGCCTTCAGCGTCTCGGCGATCACGTCCGCGACCTCGGCGAAGTCCTGCGCGCCGAAGCCGCGGGTGGCCAGCGCCGGGGTACCGATCCGCAGCCCGGAGGTCACCATCGGCGGACGCGGGTCGTCGGGCACCGCGTTGCGGTTGACCGTGATCCCCACCTCGTGCAGCCGGTCCTCGGCCTGCTGCCCGTCCAGCTCGCTCTCGCGCAGGTCGACCAGGATCAGATGCACGTCGGTGCCACCGGAGAGCACGTTCACCCCGGCCGCCCGCGCGTCCGCGGCGGTCAGCCGCTCGGCCAGGATGCGCGCACCCTCCACCGTACGCCGCTGCCGCTCCGCGAACTCCTGGCTCGCCGCCACCTTGAAGGACACCGCCTTCGCGGCGATCACATGCTCCAGCGGGCCGCCCTGGAAGCCGGGGAAGACCGAGGAGTTGAGCTTCTTCGCGAAGTCCTTCCTGGCCAGGATGATGCCGCCGCGCGGCCCGCCCAGCGTCTTGTGCGTGGTGGAGGTGACCACATCGGCGTGCTCGACCGGGTTGGGGTGCAGCCCGGCCGCGACCAGACCGGCGAAGTGCGCCATGTCCACCCACAGGTAGGCGCCGACCTCGTCGGCGATCCGGCGGAACGCGGCGAAGTCCAGCTGGCGCGGGTAGGCCGACCAGCCCGCGATGATCACCTTCGGGCGGTGCTCCTTGGCCAGCCTCTCCAGCTCGGCCATGTCCACCAGCCCGCTGGCCGGGTCCACGTGGTAGGCGACCACGTGGAACTGCTTGCCGGAGAAGTTCAGCCGCATCCCGTGGGTCAGGTGCCCGCCGTGCGCGAGGTCCAGCCCGAGGATGGTGTCGCCGGGCCGGGCCAGCGCGAACAGCGCGGCCTGGTTGGCGGAGGCGCCCGAGTGCGGCTGGACGTTGGCGTACTCGGCGCCGAAGAGGTCCTTGACCCGGTCGATGGCGATCTGCTCGGCGACATCGACGTGCTCGCAGCCGCCGTAGTAGCGCCGGCCCGGGTAGCCCTCGGCGTACTTGTTGGTCAGGACCGAGCCCTGGGCCTCCATCACCGCCAGCGGCGCGAAGTTCTCGGAGGCGATCATCTCCAGGGTCGACTGCTGGCGCACCAGCTCGGCGTCGACCGCCGCGGCGATCTCCGGGTCCAGCTCATGCAGGGACGTGTTCAGGACAGACATGCGTCTACGGCTCCTCAGCCGGCGTTCTGGGCGGTGTACTCGTCGGCGGAGAGCAGGTCGGACGGCTCGTCGGTGAGCCGGACCTTGAACAGCCAGCCGCCCTCGAAGGGGGCCGAGTTCACCAGGGACGGGTCGTTGACGACGTCCTCGTTGATCTCGGTGATCTCACCGGTGACGGGGGAGTACAGGTCGCTGACCGACTTGGTCGACTCCAGCTCGCCGCAGGTCTCGCCCGCGGTCACCGCGGAGCCGACCTCGGGAAGCTGTGCGTAGACGACGTCGCCGAGCGCGTTCGCCGCGAACTCGGTGATGCCGACCGTCGAGACGCCGTCCTCGGCGGCCGACAGCCACTCGTGCTCCTTGCTGTAGCGCAGCTGCTGCGGGTTGCTCATGGCCTGAATTCTCCTGTATGCGCGGAGGTGCTGGGAAATGGGGGACTGCTGAATGCGTGTGTGAACAGGGAGATGTGCGCAGGGTCACGTCCGTGGACCCGGTCGCACCCGTCCAGTGTCTACTTCTGGCGCTTGTAGAACGGCAGTGCCACGACCTCGTACGGTTCGTGGCTGCCCCGGATGTCCACGCCGACGCCGGACGTGCCGGGCGCCGCGTGCGCCGCGTCGACGTACGCCATCGCGATCGGCCTGCCCAGCGTGGGGGAGGGGGCGCCGGAGGTGACCTCGCCGACCACCGCGCCGCCGGCGACGACCGGGTACCCGGAGCGCGGGACCCGGCGGCCCTCGGCGACCAGACCGACCAGGACGCGCGGCGGGTTCTCCTGCGCGCGGGCGGCAGCCTCCTGCAGGGCGGCACGCCCCACGAAGTCGCCCTCCTTCTCGAACTTCACCACCCGGCCGAGCCCGGCGTCGAAGGGGGTGAGGGAGGTCGACAGCTCGTGCCCGTACAGCGGCATGCCCGCCTCCAGGCGCAGGGTGTCCCGGCAGGACAGCCCGCAGGGGACCAGGCCGGCGCCCTCGCCGGCCTTGGTGAGCGCCTGCCACAGCTCGACGGCGTGCTCCGGCTTCACGAACAGCTCGAAGCCGTCCTCGCCGGTGTAGCCGGTGCGCGCGATCAGCGCGGGGACGCCGGCGACGGTGCCGGGCAGGCCCGCGTAGTACTTGAGGCCGTCGAGGTCGGCGTCGGTCAGGGACTTGAGGATCCCGGGCGACTCGGGGCCCTGCACGGCGAGCAGCGCGTAGGCGTCCCGGTCGTCGCGCACCTCGGCGTCGAAGCCCGCGGCCCGCTCGGTCAGGGCGTCCAGCACGACCTGGGCGTTGGAGGCGTTGGCCACGACCATGTACTCGGTCTCGCCGAGCCGGTAGACGATCAGGTCGTCCAGGATGCCGCCGTCGGCCCGGCAGATCATGGTGTAGCGGGCGCGGCCGAGGCCCACGGAGGCGAGGTTGCCGACCAGGGCGAAGTTGAGCAGGGCGGCGGCCTGCGGGCCGGTGACCGTGATCTCGCCCATGTGCGAGAGGTCGAAGAGGCCGGCCCGAGTGCGCACCGCGAGGTGCTCGTCGCGCTCGGAGCCGTAGCGCAGGGGCATGTCCCAGCCGGCGAAGTCGGTCATCGTCGCGCCGAGCGAGCGATGCAGCGCATCGAGCGCGGTACGGCGCGGTTCGGTACTGCTCATCGGTCCGTCTCCCAAGTCATGACAGATGGTTGTTCCTCCCCATCTGTCATCGGAACCTGAGAGGTTCGCCCTGATCGCGGCAGGCGATCGGGGTTTGCACCTTGGGTGGAGCCACTGACGCAGCGGCCCGCTTTTCAGATGTGCCTCGCCCGCGCGGTAACGGGGCCTGAGAGATTCAAGGGAGGAACTTGCTCCTTCGGCGCCCCAGCGGTCTGGGGACTCTCCCGCGCGGATTCAAGCGGCCGGTATGCAGTTGGCGCGCACATCATTGCACGCCTTCTCCACGGGGGGCAGGTCCGCATCCGCCCCTCCCCTTTGTGACCGGCTTGTGGCAGAGCGATCACGAAAACACGAGGCACCGCGCATTACCTTCTCTTTACACTCGACGGGCAGGGAATCCGCACCCGGCCCAGGGGAGGACGATCACGGTGAACAGGCCCACGGCGTACGCCACGACCTCGGCTGTCACGCTGCCGAAGCAGGCCGCGGCTCCGGCCCGCGAGGCATGCGGGGGCCGGGCTCCTGTGGTCCGCGACCTGCGCGACCGCTCGGGGCGCAGCCCGCACGCCCTGCTCTTCGGCCCGCAGGACCTCGTGGTGATCACCGGCCTGCCCGGCAGCGGCAAGTCCACGCTGATGGAGCGCGCGGTGCGGGGTGTCCGCATCGACTCCCAGGACACCCGCGACCGCTGGGCCGCCCGCCTGCCCCGCCTCCTGCCGTACGCGCTCTACCGCCCCCTGGTCCGCCTCGCGCACTACACCGGCCTGCGCCAGGCCCTGCGCGGCGGCGAGGGCGCCGTCGTGCACGACTGCGGCACGCAGGCCTGGGTGCGCGGCTGGCTGGCCCGCGCGGCCCGACGCCGCGGCGGCACCCTGCACCTGCTGCTCCTGGACGTCACTCCGGGCACCGCCCTCCGGGGCCAGCGCGAGCGCGGCCGAGGCGTCTCCCGCTACGCCTTCCTGCGGCACCGCACGGCGGCCGCCCGGCTGATCCGCTCCGCCGAGCGCGGTGACCTGCCCGAGGGCGTGGGCTCGGCGGTGCTCCTGGACCGGGACGCGGCGGACGTGCTGCGCAGGATCGGCTTCACGGGCCGACCCTGATGAGGGCCGGGCCCTCGCCCCTCCCACCCGCTAGCCTTTCCAGCCTCAGCAGTGGCTCTCGAAAGCAGCGGTTCTCGAAGGCACTGGTTCTCAACAGCAGTGGTTCTCAGCAGGCGGTCGGACACAGATGGACTTCCCAGCGGATCTTCCCGCGGACTTTCCCATGCAGGCGCACCCCCATCCGCACGGCGGATGGCCCGGCAACGAGCTGGAGGAGGTGCTGTCGGCCTCCCTCGGCATACCCTCCGCGGGCGGCCGAATCATCGAGGTGCTCGGCCGCAGCTTCCTCTGGGTGCCGCTGCCGAGCGGCGGCGGACCGCACAGCGGCCCCCTGGACCTGCCCTCACTGGAGATCGAGGGCCAGGCCTACGTCCCGGTCTTCAGCTCCGAGGAGCAGTTCCGGCACGTGGTCGGAGCCCACATGTCCTACACGATCGCCCCGGCGGTCGAGTTCGCCCGCGGCCTGCCCCCGCAGGTCGGTCTGGCGATCAACCCGGACGGCGTGGTCGGCGTACCGCTCCCGCCGGCCGCCGTCGCCGAACTGTGCCGGGTGGGCCGCACGCCGCTGGACGGCCCGGCCACCGGCGCCCGCGTCCGCCTCTACGAGCCGGACTGGCAGGACGATCCGGTCGACTTCCTGGCCGCCGCCTCCGCCGAGTTCGCGGCGACCGGCGTGGTCGTCTCGGCCCGCCGGTGCCTCGCGGCCGTGGAGACCGCGGACCCTGTGATGTTCGTCGGCGTCGAACTCTCCCACCGGGAGGGCGACCTGAGGGCGCTTCCCCTCCAGGCGCTGGAGCGGGCCGTGACCGGGGTCCCGGTCCCGTGGCCGGTCAACCTCGTGCTCCTGGACGTCACGGACGACCCGGTGGCGAACTGGATGCGCGAGCAGGTACGCCCTTTCTATACGAGGGATCACCTCTAGCCGCCGCCGGTGGCGCGCTCGCCGAAGAGACAACCGGTCCCGGGCCACCGGGCGCTTAAGCTGTCAGCAAGAACGCGGGGCATTCTTCGAAGGGGCGGTACGACACGTGAGCGCGAGCCTCAGCGGCAGCGTCGAGCAGATGCTGCGCCAGGTGACGCCAGGGCGCTACGACGCCTACGAGGCACTCCTTCGCGCACTCGCGACCCCGGGCTCCGGCCAGGTCTGGATGCTCCTGTGGCACGGCCAGGCGGGCTCCCCTGACGCCCAGTACGGAAACATGGAGGTCGAGGGCTACGGCTACGCGCCGTGCGTCACCTCCGCCCAGGAGCTCTCGGCCAGTGGCTGGAACAGGTCGTACGAGGTGGTCGACGGTCTGGACGTCGCCCGCACCCTGTACCCCGACCACTTCGGCCTCTGGCTCAACCCGCACGCCCCGGGCGGCGGGGTCGGCATCCCCTGGCTGGACCTGCGCCGCATCGCCACCGGCCTGGAGCGCCAGGCCGCGGGCCCGCTGCGCCTGACGGAACCCGCTCTGGAGATCCCGCAGTTCTACGCCCTGCTCGCGCAGAACGCCCACCGCACCCCGGCCGTCCGCTCGCTGCGCCGTGCGTGGGTGCAGCCGGCGCTCGGTGCGCCGTACCTCGCCATCGGGCTGGACGTGTACGACACGAGCCCGCCCGCCGTGGACTCGGTACGGGCGATGATGCAGCAGTCGATCGGCGCCGTCCCGGACGGGCTGCCGGTGTCGACGGTGGCGATGTCCGACGAGTACGACCCCGTGGCCCTCTGGATGCGCGCGAGCGCCCGCCCCTTCTACGATCGCGAGGCCCACGCGGCGGCTCCGGCGCAGGCTCCGGCGGGCGGCTACGGCTACCCACCGGTGCATGGCGGATACTGAGACGACTCCTGGGCCCGTGTCGGACCCCAACGTGATCTGCGCGCGTAGATAGCGCCGGAAGAACCTGAAATTTCCTTAGATGTCCGAAATGGACCGTGTCCGGCGGCCGTGATCTGCCGTCCGGATAACGGAACCCACCTGACCGCATCACGTTTACGCATCCTTTCACTGCCAAGTCTGGCAACAGATCGCCAAAGCGTTGAAGACTCCCGCTCCAGAGGGGTTCGCCCCCATGTACGACGGACTGATCACGCCGCTACAGCGGCAAGTGCGGGCCGGCTACCGCCGGTTGAGAGGGGTCCCTGCCAGATGACGGCACCAATCCACGAGCCGACCGCGGAAGCGGCCCCGAGCGCGGCCGAGGAAGCGGCGGTTGCCACTGCCGGTGAAAAGGCTGTTCAGGGCCGGTCCTTGGGCCGGATCGCCTGGGAGCGGCTCAAGCGGGACAAGCTCGCACTCGCGGGCGGCGTCGTCGTGCTCGCCCTGATCGTGATCGCCGTGCTGGCTCCCTGGCTCGCGAACCTGGTCGGGCAGGACCCCGACGCCTACCACGAGAGCCTGATCGACCCGCTGTTCGGTACGCCCAAGGGCTCCCTGGGCGGCATCAGCGGCGATCACCTGCTGGGTGTCGAGCCGGTCAACGGCCGCGACATCTTCGCCCGCGTCCTCTACGGCGCGCGGATCTCGCTCCTCGTCGGCTTCCTGTCCGCGATCGTCGCCGTCGTGCTCGGCACGGTCCTGGGCATCCTGGCCGGCTTCTTCGGCGGCTGGGTCGACTCGGTCATCAGCCGCATCATGGACGGCCTGCTCGCCTTCCCGCAGCTGCTCTTCATCATCGCCCTCGTCTCGGTCATGCCGAACGAGATGCTCGGCCTGACCGGTTCGAGCGTGCGCGTGTTCGTGATGATCCTTGTCATCGGGTTCTTCGGCTGGCCCTACATCGGGCGCGTGGTGCGCGGTCAGACGCTCTCGCTGCGTGAGCGCGAATACGTCGAGGCCGCCCGGTCCCTGGGCGGCGGGCGCATGTACATCCTGTTCAAGGAACTGCTGCCCAACCTCGTCGCGCCCATCATCGTGTACACGACGATGATGATCCCCACCAACATCCTGACCGAGGCGGCACTCAGCTTCCTGGGTGTGGGCGTCAAGCCGCCCACCTCGTCCTGGGGGCAGATGCTCTCGACGGCGATCGACTACTACGACTCGGACCCCATGTTCATGGTGGTTCCGGGTGTGGCGATCTTCATCACCGTGCTGGCCTTCAACCTCTTCGGCGACGGCGTGCGTGACGCGCTCGACCCGAAGGGCTCCCGCTGAACTGCCGTACCCCCAGCGTCCCGTGAGCTCAGCCACGGGGTCTCTCATCAACACCGGAGGATCCGAGATCGTGACTACCCAACGCACCTCAGGGCGGCGTAAGCAGGCACTGGCCGCTGCTGTCGGGGTCGCTGCGCTGCTGACCACGGCGGCGTGCGGCGGCGGCAACGACAACAGCGGTTCGAAGAGCGGCGCAGCCGGCTTCGACGCGGCGAACAACAAGGTTGCCCAGGCCTCCGCGGTCAAGAAGGGCGGCGAGCTGAAGTTCGTCAGCACCCAGGACGCCGACTCGTGGGACACCACGCGTGGTTACTACGGCTTCATGTGGGACTTCTCCCGCTACTACAGCCGTCAGCTGCTCACCTACAAGACCGAGCCGGGCGCCGCGGGCGCCGAGGTCACGCCGGACCTCGCCGCCGACGACGGCCAGGTCTCGGCCGACGGCAAGACGTACACGTACCACCTGCGTGACGGGATCACGTGGGAGGACGGCAAGCCGATCACCTCCCAGGACATCAAGTACGGCATCGAGCGCTCCTGGGCGCAGGACGTCCTGTCCGGCGGTCCGGTCTACCTGCAGCAGATGCTCGACCCCAAGGCCACCTACAAGGGCCCGTACAAGGACACGTCGAAGGACCACCTCGGCCTGAAGGCGATCGACACGCCCGACGCCAAGACGATCGTCTTCCACCTGCCGTCGGCGAACTCCGACTTCAAGCAGGTGCTGGCCATGACCTCGGCCTCGCCGGTCCGCCAGGACAAGGACACCAAGTCCAAGTACGGTCTGAAGCCGTTCTCCTCGGGTCCGTACAAGTTCCAGTCGTACAGCCCGGGCAAGTCGCTGGTGCTGGTCCGCAACACCAACTGGAAGGCCTCCTCGGACCCGGTCCGCAAGGCCTACCCGGACAAGATCTCGCTCACCATCTCGTCCAACCAGAGCGACTCCGACCAGCGTCTGATCAACGGCGACTACGACATCGACGCCAGCCAGACGGGTCTTGGCCCGCAGGGCCGCACCATCGCCCTGAAGCAGCACAAGGCCAACCTGGACAACCCGGTCTCCGGCTTCATCCGCTACGCGGTCTTCCCGCAGACGGTCAAGCCGTTCGACAACATCCACTGCCGCAAGGCCGTGATCTACGCCGCCGACCACGTCTCCCTGCAGACCGCGCGCGGTGGCCCGGTCGCCGGTGGTCTCATCGGCACCAACATGCTCCCGCCGTCCGTCCCGGGCGCCGAGGGCCAGAAGTACGACCCGTACAAGATCGCCGGTGAGAACAAGAACGGCAACGCCACCCTGGCCAAGCAGGAGCTGAAGGCCTGCGGTCAGCCGAACGGCTTCAAGACCACCATCGCGGTCCGCAACAACAAGCAGCAGGAGGTGGCCACGGCCACGTCCATGCAGGCGGCGCTGAAGAAGGTCGGCATCCAGGCCGACATCTACCAGTACGACGGCTCGCAGAGCGCCGGCATCATCGGTGCGCCGGCCAACGTCGAGAAGAAGAAGCTCGGCATCATCATCATGGGCTGGGGTCCCGACTTCCCGAGCGTCCAGGGTTACGGCATCCCGCTGTGGAGCAGCAAGTACATCCTCCAGAGCGGTAACAACAACTTCGCCATGATCAAGGACAAGTCGATCGACGGCCTCTTCGACCAGTACAACTCGACGAAGGCCACGGACGAGGCGAAGAAGACCCAGATCGCCACGGAGATCAACCACAAGGTCAGCGAGGGTGCGTACTACCTGCCCTTCACCTTCGAGCGGCTGCTCAACTTCCGCGGCTCGAACGTGGGCAACGTGTACACGACGAACGCGTACAGCGGTTACTACGACTTCGTCAACCTCGGCCTGAAGTCCACGAAGTAATCCCCGGCACACCCGCCGTACGGCACGAAAGGCAGGTGAAGGCCGGCGCGGCGTGACCGCGGGCCACCGGACAATCTCCGGAGGCCCGCGGTCCGCAGCGGGCCGTAAGCTGTGCTCGCTTACCTCATCAGGCGGCTGTTCGCCGCCGCAGTGATGCTGGTGGTCATCATCCTGGTGGTCTTCAGCATCTTCTTCCTCGTCCCCAAGTGGGCGGGCGTGGACATCGCCACGAGCTTCGTGGGCAAGCAGGCGGACCCCGCGGCGGTGGAAGCCGTCCGGACGAAGCTGGGTCTGAGCGACCCGGTCTTCATTCAGGTCTGGCACTTCTTCAAGGGCATCTTCGTGGGCCGCACGTACGCGGCCGGCGGCGATATCACCCACTGCTCCGCGCCGTGCTTCGGCTACTCCTTCCGCAGCGAGCAGGCCGTGTGGCCGGTGCTGACCGACCGCTTCCCGGTGACCCTGGGTCTGGCGCTCGGTGCCGCCGTGCTGTGGCTGGTCTTCGGTGTCTCCGCCGGTGTGCTCTCCGCTCTCAAGCGGGGCAGCCTCTGGGACCGCGGCGCGATGGTCATCGCCCTCAGCGGTGTGTCGCTCCCGATCTACTTCACCGGTCTGCTCTCGCTGGCGATCTTCAGTTACGGGCTGGGCTGGATCGACGGCCAATACGTGCCACTGAGTCAGAGTTTCACCGGCTGGCTGGGCGGCATGATCCTGCCATGGGTCACCCTCGCGTTCCTGTACGCGGCCATGTACGCGCGGATCACCCGCGCCACCATGCTGGAGGTCCTCGGTGAGGACTACATCCGCACGGCGCGCGCGAAGGGCCTCACCGAGCAGGTCGTCATCCGCAAGCACGCGATGCGCTCCACGATGACGCCCATCCTCACCATGCTCGGCATGGACCTCGGCGCCCTCATCGGCGGCGCGATCCTGACCGAGACGACGTTCAGCCTGCCCGGCCTCGGCCAGGCCGTGCTGAACGGCATCAAGAACCAGGACCTGCCCATCATTCTGGGCGTCACCCTGATCACCTCCCTCGCGGTACTCATCGCCAACCTCGTGGTGGACGTCCTGTACGCCGTGATCGACCCCCGAGTGAGGCTCGCATGACCGAACTCAGCAAGACCGGAGCAGCCGTGGGCGAACCCACCTCGGCCTCGCCGGCCCCGACCTCCTTCCTGGAAGTGCGCGACCTGAAGGTGCACTTCCCGACCGACGACGGCCTGGTCAAGTCCGTCGACGGGCTGTCCTTCAAGCTGGAGAAGGGCAAGACCCTCGGCATCGTGGGCGAGTCGGGTTCCGGCAAGTCGGTGACCTCGCTCGGCATCATGGGCCTGCACACCGCCGGCCAGTACGGCAAGCGCAAGGCCCAGATCTCCGGGGAGATCTGGCTGGACGGCACCGAGCTGCTGTCCGCCAACCCGGACGACGTGCGCAGGCTGCGCGGCCGGCAGATGTCGATGATCTTCCAGGACCCGCTGTCCGCGCTGCACCCGTACTACACGATCGGCCAGCAGATCGTGGAGGCGTACCGGATCCACCACAACGTCGACAAGAAGACCGCCCGCCGCCGGGCGATCGAGATGCTCGACCGGGTCGGCATCCCGCAGCCCGACAAGCGGGTGGACGGCTACCCGCACGAGTTCTCCGGCGGTATGCGCCAGCGCGCGATGATCGCGATGTCGCTGGTGAACAACCCCGAGCTGCTCATCGCGGACGAGCCGACCACCGCCCTCGACGTGACCGTCCAGGCGCAGATCCTCGACCTGATCCGCGATCTGCAGAAGGAGTTCGGCTCCGCGGTCATCATCATCACCCACGACCTGGGCGTCGTCGCCGAACTGGCCGACGACATCCTGGTGATGTACGGCGGCCGCTGCATCGAGCGCGGTCCGGCGGAGAAGGTGTTCTACGAGCCCCGGCACCCCTACACCTGGGGTCTGCTCGGCTCGATGCCGCGCCTGGACCGTGAGCAGCAGGACCGTCTGATCCCGGTCAAGGGCTCCCCGCCCTCGCTGATCAACGTCCCGTCCGGCTGCGCCTTCAACCCCCGCTGCCCGTACGCCGACGTCCCCAAGGACAACGTCACCCGCACGGTCCGCCCCGAGCTGACCGAGGTCGACAGCCAGCACTGGGCCGCGTGCCACATGACGCAGGAGCAGCGGGAGCGCATCTGGACCGAAGAGATTGCGCCGAAGCTGTGAGCGAGAACCCCGAGGACACAGTTGTGACCACTCCCGCGAAGAGCGACGGTGCCACCCTCACCAAGGACGCCGCCCCCGGCGAGACCCTGCTGAAGGTGACCGGGCTGCAGAAGCACTTCCCGATCAAGAAGGGCCTGCTCCAGCGGCAGGTCGGGGCCGTGCACGCGGTCGACGGCATCGACTTCGAGGTCAGGTCCGGCGAGACGCTGGGCGTCGTGGGCGAGTCGGGCTGCGGCAAGTCGACGATGGGCCGGCTGATCACCCGGCTGCTCGAACCGACCGGCGGCACGGTCGAGTTCGAGGGCAGGGACATCACGCACCTCGGTGTGGCGGGCATGCGCCCGATGCGCCGTGACGTGCAGATGATCTTCCAGGACCCGTACTCGTCGCTGAACCCGCGCCACACCATCGGCACCATCGTCGGCGCTCCCTTCCGGCTGCAGGGCGTGGAGCCCGAGGGCGGCATCAAGAAGGAAGTGCAGCGGCTGCTGTCGGTGGTCGGTCTCAGCCCCGAGCACTACAACCGCTATCCGCACGAGTTCTCCGGCGGTCAGCGCCAGCGCATCGGCATCGCCCGCGCGCTCGCCCTGAAGCCGAAGCTGGTCGTGGCGGACGAGCCGGTCTCCGCGCTCGACGTGTCGATCCAGGCCCAGGTCGTCAACCTGCTCGACGACCTCCAGCAGGAACTGGGCCTGACGTACGTGATCATCGCGCACGACCTCTCCGTCGTCCGGCACGTCTCGGACCGGATCGCGGTGATGTACCTCGGCAAGATCGTCGAACTGGCGGACCGCGAGGCGCTGTACAAGGCGCCGATGCACCCGTACACCAAGGCGCTGATGTCGGCGGTGCCGATCCCGGACCCGCGGCGCAAGAACGCCAAGAGCGAGCGCATCCTGCTCAAGGGCGACGTGCCCTCGCCGATCTCCCCGCCGAGCGGCTGCCGCTTCCACACCCGGTGCTGGAAGGCGACGGAGATCTGCAAGACGACCGAGCCGCCGCTCCTGGAGCTCCGGCCCGGCCAGCAGGTCGCATGCCACCACCCGGAGAACTTCGAGGACCAGGCCCCGCAGGACACGGTGCTGCTGACCGTGGCCAAGGAGGCGGCCGAGCTGGTCGCCGACGAGGTGCTGGCGGAGTCGGCGGAGACGTCGGTGGCGGTCGCGGCGAAGGTCGCGGAGGCGGCCGGGACGGCGGACGCCGCCGAGCCTTCCGGTCCCGCCGAGCCTTCCGGCACCGAGGCCACCGAGCCTGCCGAGACCCCGGCGGCCGACGCCCCGGAGGCCGCGAGCCAGGAGTCAACCGACAAGTAACGCATGACAAGTTGGCAAAGTCATGCACATGACTGAACGGGAGAGTTCAGAGTCGTCCGTGTCCGACTTATCGGCACACGCTCGAAAGGGACGGCTCATGAAACTCTCCCGTTCGGCACGCTTAGGGGCCCTCGCGACCGCGGCGGCCTCTTTCCTTGTCATCGCCGCCGCACCGGCCCCCACCCAGGGCGCGCCCGGCATCGGTGACACATACTTCCCGGGCCTCGGCAACGGCGGCTTCGACGCCCGCCACTACACCCTCGACGTGGCGTACAACCCGGACACCGACCGTCTCGACGGCCGTACGACGCTCACCGCACGGGCCACCGAGTCCCTCTCCTCCTTCGACCTCGACCTGCAGAAACTGGAGGTCACGAAGGTCGAAGTGAACGGCAGACGCGCCGGGTTCACCCGCGACGGCGACGAACTGCGCATCACCCCGCACGGCGTGCTCCGCAAGAACAGCACCTTCACGGTCACGGTCACCTACGGCGGCGTCCCCGAAGCCCTCGGCGGCCCCATCGTCTTCGGCTCCGGCTACGGCTGGATGAAGACCGCCGACGGCGTCTTCGTCGCCTGCGAGCCCAATGCCGCCTCCACCTGGTTCCCCTCCAGCGACCACCCCTCCGACAAGGCGACCTACGACGTCCGCATCAAGGCCCCCAAGGGCCTGACCGGCGTCTCCAACGGCCGGCTGGTCTCGACGTACGACAAGGGCGCCTCGACGTACACCCACTGGCGCGAGAGCCGGCCCATGGCGACCTATCTAGCGACCGCCACCATCGGCAAGTTCGACGTGAAGACCGGGAGGACCCCGTCCGGGATCCCGATCTACGTCGCCATCGACCCGGTGCTGGCCAACAGCAACAGCGTCGACGTGTACGCCGTCACCGCCGCGGCCACCGACTACTGGCAGCAGATCTTCGGCCCGTACCCCTTCGAGGAGACCGGCGCGATCGTCGACGATATGCCGGAGGCCGGGTTCTCGCTGGAGGTGCAGAGCAAGCCCGCCTACTCGGCCGTGCGCAACGAGACGACGATCGTGCACGAGCTGGCCCACCAGTGGTTCGGCGACTCGGTCTCGGTGGCGCACTGGAAGGACATCTGGCTGAACGAGGGCTTCGCCACCTACGCGCAGTGGCTGTGGGCCGAGCACCAGGGCACCCGCAGCGCCCACGACTCGTTCCTGGCGGGCTACAACTCGCGCCCGGACGACAGCTCCTTCTGGCAGACCGTGGTCGCCGACCCGCAGCGCGACACCATGTTCGCCTCCGCGGTCTACCAGCGCGGCGCGATGACCCTCCAGGCGCTGCGCGAGCGGATCGGCGACAAGGCGTTCTTCAAGCTGCTGCCGGCCTGGACGCATCTGCACCGCTACGGCAACGCGAACACACAGCAGTTCATCCAGCTCGCCGAGCGGGTCTCCGGGCAGAAGCTCGGCGACCTTTTCCAGAAGTGGCTCTACACGACGGGCAAGCCCGCCCTCTAGCGACCCCTGCGTAAGAATGTGGGGTGCTCCAGCAACTGTTCAGCCCCTCCGTCCAGCACACGCTCGACCTCATCGGCATCTTCGTGTTCGCCATCTCCGGCGCGCTGCTGGCCGTCCGCAAGAACTTCGACGTCTTCGGCATCGCCGTCCTCGCCGAGGTCACCGCGCTGGGCGGAGGGCTGTTCAGGGACCTGATCATCGGTGCCGTACCGCCCGCCGCCTTCACGGACTTCGGCTACTTCATCACCCCGCTGCTCGCCGCCCTCATGGTCATCTTTCTCCATCCGCACGTCGAGCGCATCCAGGTCGGGGTGAACGTCTTCGACGCGGCCGGCCTCGGCCTGTTCTGCGTCGCCGGGACGACCAAGGCGTACGAGTACGGGCTGAGCCTCACCTCGTCGGCCACCCTCGGGCTCGCCACCGCCGTCGGCGGCGGCGTGCTCCGGGACGTCCTGGCCAACGAGGTGCCCTCCCTGCTGCGTTGGGACCGCGACCTGTACGCGGTCCCCGCCATGGTCGGCGCCACCATGGTCGTCCTGTGCATCCGATACGACGCCCTCACCCCGTTCACCAGCGGACTCGCCGTCGTCACCGCCTTCGTGCTGCGCCTGCTCGCGATGAAGTACCACTGGCGAGCTCCGCGTGCCTGGAACCGGCGCTCGACGGTGCGGGAGGAGTAGTGCTCCCGCTCCGGGCGCGGTGCCGGCCCATCTCCACCGAGAGCCAGCGGAAGGACGGGACCACCTGCGGCCGCCACAGCGCCATGGTGTGGCCGCCCGCACTCTTCGGAATGAAGATCACGTGCACGGTGGTCGGCGCCTTCGCGGCCTGTTCGAGGCCGATGCCCGCTTCGTAACCGTCGTGCGGCTGGCCGGAGATGTACAGCGCGATCCGGGGCGGGCTGAGGGCCTTCCTCAGCAGCAGGTAGGGGTTGTTCTCGGCCCTGACCTGGAGGTTCTGGGCCGCGAGCGAATTGCGTTCGCCGATCGGGTCGTTGTAGCCGGAGAGGCTGATCGCGGCCATGTAGCGGCCCGGGTGCGCGACGGTCAGCTTCACCGCGCAGTGGGCGCCCGCCGAGTACCCCGCGACCGCCCAGCCCTTGGGCGCGGGTGCGGCGCGGAAGTTGTCCGTGACCATCCGCGGGACGTCGATGCTGAGCCAGCTGTCGGCGTTGACCGTGCCCGGGATGTTGGCGCAGCCCGTGTCCACGCCGGCCAGCAGGTTGGTGCGCGGCGCGACCAGGATGAACGGCGCGACCTCGCCGTCGCGCATCAGCGGCGCCAGCTGCTGTGTCACCTTCATCGACCCGAACCACGCCTTCGCCGAGCCCGGGTAGCCCGGCAGCAGCTCCACGACCGGGAACTTGTGGTGCCGGTAGCGCGGCTCGCCGTACTGCGGCGGCAGCCAGACGTAGACCTCGGCGTTCACGCCCGAGACCCGGCCCTTGAGCTGGGTCTCGCGTACGCCGCCCATCCCGGGACCGGTGGCCTGCGTGAAGTTCTGCTTGACCTTGGGGAGTCGTTTCAGCGCTATTCCACCGGTGCCGTCGGCGCCCAGGTTCGCGGCCTGCTGCACATGGTTGCCCGTACCGAGGAGGTCGGCCCAGTTGTCGTACAGACTGTTGGCGTTGTTGACGAGGACGAAGACCAGTGCGACCGCCGTCCCCTGGGCGAACAGCAGCATCAGCACGCGGCCGGCCGTGCGCAGGGCCTGCGGCCCGCGCACGCGTGACCACAGGGCGAGCGGCAGTATCAGCGCGATCGCGAACAGCACGATCAGCGTGTAGAGGAACGGAGTCCCGGTGAGGCTCATGTCCCCATAGAGGGGGACGGAAGGGCCCGGGTTTCGGACGAGTGGGGACACTTACCAAGAAATTGCCGGAACCTCACCCGCAAGGACGGGCGGAGCGGCAACCGCGTCACCTGCCGTTAACTTAGAAAGCTACCGCTTAGTAGTTTCTCGTTGTACGGTTCAGGCATGCCAGAAGCAGCTTCCGCAGCGGCCACGAGGGCCGTCGTCGGCGACAGCGAGTTCGACCGGGACACCGGGCTCACCCTGCGCGAGCCCGGCGTGTACGACATCGACCTCTCCGCCGGCTGGACCATCATCAACGCCGTCAACGGCGGCTATCTGCTGGCCGTGCTGGGCCGCGCCCTCGGCGACGCCCTGCCGCACCGCGATCCGTTCACCATCTCGGCGCACTACCTCACCGCGTCCCAGCCGGGCCCTGCGGTGGTCCGCACGGAACTGGTGCGCGGCGGCCGCACGCTCTCCACCGGCCAGGCCTCCCTCCTCCAGTACGACGAGGAGGGCCGCGAGGTGGAGCGCATCCGCGTCCTCGCCTCCTACGGCGACCTGGACGCGCTGCCGGACGACGTGCGCACGACCGCCGTGCCGCCCGCGTTCCCGCCCATGGACCAGTGCTTCGGCCCGCAGGACGGCCCGGCGCCCGTCGACGGCAGCTCGGCGATCGCCGACCGTCTGATGATCAAGATCGACCCCGCGACCCTCGGCTGGGCGCTCGGCGCCCCGTCCGGCAAGGGCGAGATGCGCGCCTGGTTCGGCCTCGCCGACGGCCGCGACGCCGACCCGCTCTCCCTGCTGCTCGCGGTGGACGCGCTGCCGCCCACCGCCTTCGAGATCGGTCTCTCCGGCTGGGTCCCCACCGTCGAGCTCACGGTCCACATCCGCACCCGCCCGGCCCCCGGCCCCCTCCGCGTCTCCATCACCACCCGCAACCTCGCGGGCGGCTTCCTGGAGGAGGACGCGGAGGTGTGGGACAGCGACGACCGGCTGGTGGCGCAGTCCCGCCAGCTGGCCCGCGTCAGGCTCGGCTGAGGGGCCTCCTGCCCAGCCAGGCCGCCAACCGGCCGTACGCGTCGGCCTCTTCGGGGGCCGACTGCACCGTGGCGAACGGCGTGTCCGCGTCGCGGTCCGGGTCGGGCAGGACGCGGCGGGCCGTGGCGAGGGCGAACTCGGCCAGTTCCAGGTCCAGTTCCAGAGGGCGGCCGAGGGACTCGGACAGGTCCCAGGTGTGGGTGACCAGCTCCATCACATAACCGGAGAGGGCCGCGCGGCCCGGGACCTCGCCCCAGGGCACACGGACCGGTGCCGCCATGCGGTCGTCGCCCGCCCAGGCCTGAAGGACCCGCACGCGGACCTCCTCGTACGCGGCCGGCCAGCCGTCGTCCTTGACGCCGTCCGTGACGGGGCGCACGGCCATGCCGTCGCCGCCCTCGCCGACGACCGCGATGCGCCGAGAGCCGCCGACGACGTGCCCGAGCAGGGCGCGCACGTCGAACTCCGTACAGGGGGTAGGGCCGTCGAGCTGCTCGGGGCGCACGGTCCTGATCAGTGCCGCCGCCTGCTCGGTGGCGCGGGTGTACACGGGGCGCGGGTCGATCGTGTTCACGGGTGACTTCTCTCTGCCGGGCCGTCGGTCTGTCGGTCTGTCGGGGGAGAGCGTGCCCCGGATAACCTGACAGTTCCCGTCAACATTTGCCGCGGCCCGCACTTGGCGCGATCCTGATCCCGTGAAGTCCGACCGCCTGCTCTCGATCCTGCTGCTCCTGCAGACCCGCGGCCGCGTCCCCGCGCACGAACTCGCCGAGCGCCTGGAGGTGTCCGTACGCACCATCTACCGCGACATCGAGGCCCTGTCGGCCTCCGGAGTCCCGGTCTACGCCGAGCGCGGGCGGCACGGCGGCATCGAACTGCTCGCGGGGTTCCGTACGGACGTCACCGGACTGACCGCGGACGAGTCCCGCGCCCTGTTCATCCTGGCCGCACAGGGCGCGCACGCCGCGCTCGGCCTGGACGCGGCGCTCGGCTCCGCGCTGCGCAAGGTGATGGCCGCGCTGCCGGCGCCGCACCGCCCGGCCGCCGAGGTGACCTCCCGCCGGATCCTCGTCGACGCCACGCGCTGGAAGGGCGGTCCGCAGGCCGCCGTCGACCTCGGCACCCTCCAGGACGCCGTCTTCGCCGACCGCAGGCTGCGGCTGCGCTACCGGCACAGCGGGCAGCGGCAGGCGCGGACGTACACCGTCGACCCGTACGGTCTCGTGTCGAAGGCCGGCGTCTGGTACCTGATCGCCGACCGCCGGACGACACCGCGGCTCTTCCGCGTGGACCGGGTGCAGTCCGCCACCGTCCTCGGCGACGACGTGCGGCGGCGGCCCGGTGTCGAACTCGCCGATGTCTGGGAGGTGTTGCGCCGCCAGGTGGAGGAGCGGCCCGGCGGCCTCGACGTCACCGTCCGGGTCCGGCGCGACCGCCTCGACATGTTCCTGCGCCTGAACGCCTCGCAGCTCGCCGAACTCCCCGACAGCGCCGATGGCGGGGACGGTGGGGGCGGCGGGGAAGGATGGGTGACCGTACGGCTGTCGTACGGCGTGGTGCGCGAGGCCCGTCAGCTCCTGCAGTTCGCCGACAGCGTCGAGGTGCTGGACCCGCCCGAGGTGCGCGCGGAACTGGCCGCCGCGGCCGCCTCCGTCATGAGCCTGTACCCCTCTTTGCCCGAACCACAGGCCCCGGACAGGCCGTCCCCGAGGAAGCCCTAAGCGCCGTTGATTGAGTGCTGCTCTCAGAAGTCCCTCATCCTTCTTGGAGTTGCCTCTCATGAAGCGCGTGCGTCTTGTTCCCGCGACGGCCCTGCTGGTGCTCTCGCCGCTGGCCCTGACGGCTTGCGGCTCCGACGGCTCGTCGTCCTCGGGAAGCGGCAACTCGGGTCAGCAGCAGGCGTGTTCGGCACCGAGCGGGAACCCGTCGGGGATGCCGTCCGGGAGGCCGAGCGGCGCTCCTTCGGGGGCTCCGACCGGCAGGGCCACGGTGAAGCCGTCCGGTATGCCTTCGGGGATGCCGAGCGGCGGGCCGGGTGGCGGTCAGGGGCAGGGCGATCCCGGTGGCGGGCAGGGCGGCGGCTGCGGTGGCGGCCCGGGCGGTGGACGCGGCTGATTTCGTACGGCGTACGGCGTACGTCCTGCGGCAGGGGCGGCACACCCGATGAACGGGCGTGCCGCCCCTGCGCGTTGTCGCTCAGTCCCGCCAGTGCCGGCGCCCGATGCTGATGAGCCGCATCTGCCGCGAGGCGACCTGCGCCACCTGCTCCCGGTCCCCGTCCGTGCCCTCCAGGAACAGCGAGGCGGTGATGAGCATCTGGTCCACGTACAGATGGGCCAGCATGAGCAGGTCGTCGTCGCTCCAGCCCGTGGACTGCGGGTCCTTGGCGAGCTCGTCCCGCACCTCCTCGGCGAACCGGGCCAGTTGGTCCCGAATGGCGTCCCGCACCGGCTGAACTCCGCCATGTCGCTCACGGGCGATGAAACGGACATGGGAGGGGTACGCGTCCACGTGACCGGCGATCAACTCGATAGCGCGCGCGATGCGTTCCTCGCTGTTGTCCGCCGAGGTCACCGTCGTCCGGATCATCGGGTGCAGGCTGCCCAGCGCCTCCTCGACCAGGGCCACGCCGAGATCCGGGATGGAGCGGAAGTGCCGGTAGAAGGCGGTGGGGGCGACACCGACGGCACGGGTGACCTCGCGCAGACCCAGGCTGCTCAGGCTCTGCTCCTCCAGCAGGGCGAGCGCCGCGTCGAGGAGCGCCTGCCTGGTCTTCTGCTTCTGGGCCTGCCGGATGCCGAGGGTGTGACTCATGTCATCCAGTTAACAACTGTTCTCTGGATTTGGAAAGCCGTACGGCGCGCTAGACTCTGTAGTCAGTGAACAAGTGTTACTACAACTGTTCACCGAACCGTAACCCGGAGGGGGATCCATCCCATGCTGTTCCTTGTCGCCGCACTGATGCTGTTCGGCGCAGTGCTGGGCACCGTGGCCCACGCGCCGTTCGCGTTCACGCTCGTCGCGGCCGCCGTCATCGCCGCCTGGCTCGGCATCTTCGCGCTCCGCGAGCGCAACGGCCGCCGCCGCCACTCGTCCACGCACTGACCGACCGTCCCTACGGCTTCCTGGAGCTGACCCGTCATGCAACTCACCGCACCCGCCACGCGCACCACCACCACGACCCCGCGTCGCGACGCCGACGGCATGGCCGTCGCGTCCTTCATCCTCGGCCTGCTCGGCCTGCTGGTCCTCAACGTCTTCCTCGGCCCCATCGCCATCGCCCTGGCCGGCGCCGCCCTCTGGCGTGGCACGGCCCGCCGCGGCCGCGCCTTCCTGGGCCTGACCCTGGGCATCGCCGACCTCGCGGTCCTGGCCATCGCGATGCAGCTGTCCAACACGGTGTCCTGGAGCCTGTGAGGGATCTGACAGCCACGGGACGGGTCGTCACCGCTCCCGCCGTGAGCAGTCGTTCCGCAGGGCGGAACGGGTGGCCACGGCCTGCAACACCGGGCGTGATGACGCGGACGTCGAGTGCGGCGCGGACAGGGCATGCCCTCCGCTGCGGCGCCGGGGGCCTTGACGCCGAGCCCGTTGCTCGGGCCCCGTAGAATCGGGGCACCATGGCTTACCTCGACCACGCCGCGACCACCCCGATGCTCCCCGAGGCAGTCGAGGCGATGACCGCCCAGCTGAGCGTCACGGGCAACGCCTCCTCTCTCCACGCCTCAGGCCGGCAGGCCCGCCGTACCGTCGAGGAGGCCCGCGAGACCCTCGCGGAAGCGCTCGGCGCCCGCCCCAGCGAGGTCGTTCTCACCTCCGGCGGCACCGAGGCCGACAACCTCGCCGTGAAGGGCCTGTACTGGTCCCGCCGCGACGCCGACCCGGCCCGCACCCGCGTCCTGTCCAGCCCGGTCGAGCACCACGCCGTCCTCGACGCCGTCCACTGGCTCGGCGAACACGAGGGCGCCACGGTCGAGTACCTCCCGGTCGACTCCCACGGGCGCGTCCACCCCGAGGCGCTGCGCGAGGCGATCGCCCGCAACCCCGACGACGTCGCCCTGGCCACGGTGATGTGGGCCAACAACGAGATCGGCACGGTCCTGCCGGTCCGCGAACTGGCGGACGTGGCGCAGGAGTTCGGCATTCCGCTGCACTCCGACGCAGTCCAGGCCTTCGGCCAGGTCCCCGTCGACTTCGCCGCCTCCGGTCTCGCCGCGATGACGGTCTCGGGCCACAAGATCGGCGGCCCGTACGGCATCGGCGCGCTGGTCCTCGGCCGTGAGTACACCCCCGTGCCCGTCCTGCACGGCGGCGGCCAGGAGCGCCATGTCCGCTCCGGCACCCTCGACGTCCCGGCCGTCGCCTCCTTCGCGGTGGCCGCGCGGCTGGCCACCGAGCAGCGCGAGTGGTTCGCGGCCGAGATCGGCGCCCTGCGCGACGGCCTGGTCGAGGCGGTCCGCGCGGCCGTCCCGGACGCGATCCTCGGCGGTGACCCGGTGGACCGCCTGCCGGCCAACGCCCACTTCACCTTCCCCGGCTGCGAGGGCGACTCCCTGCTGCTGCTCCTCGACGCGCAGGGCATCGAGTGCTCCACCGGCTCCGCCTGCACCGCGGGCGTCGCCCAGCCCAGCCACGTCCTGCTGGCCACCGGTACCGACCCCGACCTGGCCCGCGGCACCCTGCGCTTCTCCCTCGGCCACACCTCCACGGAGGCGGACGTCGAGGCGCTCGCCAAGGCGATCGGCCCGGCGGTCGAGCGGGCGCGCGCGGCGGGACTGACCTGACGCGCCCGGAAGTCGTCCTACGACTACGCCGACGAGACGGAGGCGGAGGGAGAGGCCGAGGCGGAGGCCGAAGCCCGGTGCACGAGCCGTATGTAGCGGCCCCAGTCCCAGTAGGGCCCCGGGTCGGTGTGATCCGTCCCCGGCACCTCGACGTGGCCGATGATGTGCTTCCGGTCGACGGGTATGCCGTAGCGCCCGCAGATCCCCGCCGTCAGGCGCGCGGAGGCCGCGTACATCGCGTCCGTGAACGAGGAGGCGCGCTCCACGAAGCCCTCGTGCTCGATGCCGACGCTGCGTTCGTTGTACTCGCGGTTGCCGGCGTGGAACGCCACGTCCAGCTCGCGGATCATCTGCGTGACCTCGCCGTTCTGGCGGACGATGTAGTGGGCCGCGGCCTGGTGGTCCGGGTTCCGGAAGGCCTTGACCGCGCTCGCGAAGCTGCCCTGGGTGACATGGATGACCACCCGGTCTATCGCGTAGTCCGCGGGCCGGTCGGCACGGCGGTAGTTCGCCGAGGAGGCCGCCACTCACTGCGCGCCGCGGAAGTCGACCGCACCCGGCGTGCGCGGCTTCTCCACTCCCGGCATCCGCCACCACAGATGTGACAGCTCCTCGCGCGCCAGGACGGCCGTGCCGATCGCGGCCGCCGCCCCGCCGACCAGCAGCGCGCGCCGCCCGATCCGCCGGTCCGAGTCGCTCTTCGTGTCCCCCATGTGATCACCAACGGATACTCGTGGGCTCCGGTTCCCGCGCCCCCGTACTCTTGAAGGGTTATGACTGACACCCCGCAGCGCCCCCGCCCTCTTCGCGTACTCGCCGCCATGTCCGGCGGAGTGGACTCCGCCGTCGCCGCCGCCCGCGCCGCCGAGGCCGGCCACGACGTGACCGGTGTCCATCTGGCGTTGTCCGCGAACCCGCAGTCGTTCCGCACGGGCGCGCGTGGCTGCTGCACCATCGAGGACTCGCGCGACGCCCGCAGGGCCGCGGACGTCATCGGCATCCCGTTCTACGTCTGGGACCTCGCCGACCGCTTCCGCGAGGACGTGGTCGAGGACTTCGTCGCCGAGTACGAGGCCGGCCGCACCCCGAACCCCTGCCTGCGCTGCAACGAGAAGATCAAGTTCGCCGCCCTGCTGGACAAGGCGCTGGCCCTCGGCTTCGACGCGGTCTGCACCGGCCACTACGCCCAGGTGATCGTGAACGAGGACGGCACGCGCGAGTTGCACCGCGCCTCCGACATGGCCAAGGACCAGTCGTACGTCCTCGGGGTCCTCGACGACAGGCAGCTGGCGCACGCCCTGTTCCCGCTGGGCGACACGGTCACCACCAAGGACGAGATCCGTGCCGAGGCCGAGCGCCGCGGCCTCGCGGTCGCCAAGAAGCCGGACTCGCACGACATCTGCTTCATCGCGGACGGCGACACCCAGGGCTTCCTCGCCTCCCGCCTGGGCAAGGCCGAGGGCGACATCGTCGACGAGTCCGGCGCCAAGCTCGGCACCCACGAGGGCGCGTACGGCTACACCATCGGCCAGCGCAAGGGCCTGCGCATCGGCACCCCGGCGCCCGACGGCAAGCCGCGCTACGTGCTCGACATCTCGCCGGTCGACAACACGGTGACGGTCGGCCCGGCCACTGCCCTGGACGTCACCGCGCTGACCGCCGTCAAGCCGCGCTGGTGCGGAGCGGCGCCCGCCGGCCCCGGCACGTACACCGCCCAGCTCCGGGCGCACGGCGGCGAGACCGAGGTGCGGGCCGAACTGGCCGACGGCACCCTCGCGGTGTCCTTCACGGAGCCGGTCCGCGGCGTCGCCCCCGGCCAGGCGATCGTGCTGTACGAGGGCACGCGCGTGGTGGGCTCGGCGACGATCGCGTCGACCACGCGCGCGCCGGCGACGGTGGCCTGAACCGCCCTAGCCGGCCGGGGCGAAGAACTCCGCCAGCACCGGCGCGAGCACCTGCGGATCCACCCTGTGGGTCTGGTCCGCCAGGCTCCGGTACGTCCCCTGGGGCACCGCCTCGGCCACGGCCCGGGCGGCCTCGCCCATCCAGGCGGGGCTCGCCTCGCCGGAGACCGACAGCACGGGCACGTCGATCCCGGCCAGCCGCGCGCGGGGCACCGTTCCGTCGCCCAGTACGGCGTCGTCGTAGGCGAGGCTCGGTGCGAGTGCCTCCATGGCGGCCCACATGGGGGACTGGCGGGCGCCCCGGATCATGTCCTCGGCCAGACCCGTCAGCCGGAGGAACAGCTCGACCGCGTCCCCGCGCCGGTCGTCCCGGAGCGCCTCGGTGAGGTGCGCGGTGTACTCGGTGCGTTCCTTGCCGGCGTCCTCGGACATGGCGAACGGCACCTCGTACACGGCGGCCCGGCCGACCGGCAGTCCGCTCGCCACCGCCTCCAGGACGAGCGCGCCGCCCGAGGAGATGCCGTACAGCGAGGCCTCGCCGCCCGCGACTTCGATGAGCGCCGCGAGGTCCTCGACCTCGCGGGTCACCGCGTAGGGCGCCGTGTCGCCGCTCTCGCCCCGGCCGCGCCGGTCGTAGACGATGACGCCGAAGCGGTCGGAGAGAGCCGCCGCGAGGGGGACCACCGTGGCACTCGTCGACATCGCCCCGCTCACGAGAACGACCGCCGGGCCCTGTCCGAACCGTTCATAGGCGACGGGGGTGCCGTCGCGTGAAAGGGTCTTCTTCTCCATGCCTGTGGAGACTGCCCCACCACACGGAAATATGCGCGCTCAATCGCTCACGACACGTCCACTTCGTAGAAGCAGAGGTGGTCCTTGATCTCGGTGACGTCTGGCTTGGGGTCGGGATACGACCAGACGATGTCCGCCGCGTCCGGGGCGGACCAGTAGGAGGCGGTGCCCTTGAACGGGCAGTACGTCTGCGTGTCGGAGGGCGTCAGCAGGTCGAGGCGTACGTCCTCGGGCGGGATGTAGTACCGCACCGGACAGCCCGTCTCGCGCAGCAGAAGGGGCCGGTCGCTCTCCGCCAGAACCTGGTCGCCGTGCACCACGCGCACGTGCTGGTCGCCTTGCTCGATGGTGATCGTGTGTCCGTTGGCCATACCTGGGCAGCGCTCGTGGGCGCCAAGTTCTTCCCGCGTACGGTTGCCTCATGCGTATCTGCGTCTTCCTCTCCGCCGCCGACCTCGACGACCGTTACACGCGCCCCGCGCGCGACTTCGCGAAGCTGCTGGGCAAGGGCGGGCACACGCTCGTCTGGGGCGGTTCGGACGTCGGGCTGATGAAGGTGGTCGCCGACGGCGTGCAGGAGGCGGGAGGCCGGCTTTGCGGGGTCTCCGTGGACTTCCTGGCGGCCAAGGCGCGGCAGGGCGCGGACGAGATGGTGATCGCCGGGGACCTCGCCGAACGCAAGCGGCTGCTCCTGGAGAAGGCCGACGCGGTGGTGATCATGGTGGGCGGCACCGGCACGCTCGACGAGGCCACCGAGATCCTGGAGCTGAAGAAGCACGGGCACACCGACAAGCCGGTCGTCCTGCTCAACACCGCGGGCTTCTACGACGGCCTCAAGGAGCAGTTCCGGCGCATGGAGGACGAGGGCTTCCTGCCGCGGCCCCTCACCGACCTGGTGTTCTTCGCGGAGGAGCCGGTGGGCGCGCTGGCATACCTGGAGGAGAGCCAGGGCGTCGAGTGAGTCCGGCGTGAGGTGAGCGGGGGAGCCGGGCGGCGCGACGTCCCGCACCCGCGTGATGCGAGCATGGCGGCATGGCTACACATGTGATCACCGGAGCGGGCTCCGGCATCGGCGCGGCCGTCGCCCGCCGCCTCCACGCGCGCGGGGACGAACTCGTGCTCCACGCGCGCGACGCCGGCCGCGCCAAGGAGCTGGCGGCGGCGTTCCCCGGTGCGAAGACCCTGGTGGGCGACCTGGCCGACCCGGACAAGCTGTCCTGGGCCTTCTCCCACCAGACCCTTCCCGACCGCGTCGACTCGCTGCTCCACATCGCCGGCGTCGTCGACCTCGGGCCGGTCGGCGACCTCACCCCCAAGTCATGGCGCCACCAGCTCAACGTCAACCTGATCGCCCCGGCCGAGCTGACCCGGCACTTCCTGCCCCAGCTCCGCGCCGCCCGCGGACACGTCCTGTTCGTGAACTCCGGCGCCGGCCTGAGCGCGAGCGCCAACTGGTCCGCGTACGCCGCCTCCAAGCACGGCCTCAAGGCACTCGCCGACTCCCTCCGCCAGGAGGAGCACTCCAACGGCGTCCGCGTCACCACGGTCTACCCCGGCCGCACCGCCAGCCCCATGCAGGCCAAGGTCCACCAGCAGGAGGGCAAGGAGTACGACGCCTCGAAGTGGATCGACCCCGAGTCCGTGGCGACGACGATCCTCATGGCCCTCGACCTGCCCGCGGACGCGGAGGTCAACGACCTGACGGTGCGCCCGGGCGGGTGACGGCGGGACGGGCCGGGGCGGTGGTGGAGGAACATAGGCTTCTCGTGTGAACGCAGACCTTCCCTTCGGCCCCGCCACGGGCATCGGCTCCATGCCGGGCGGCGACGCCCGTGAGGCCGCCAAGACCGTCACCGGGACCTTCGAGGACTTCCCGTTCCTGCCCGAACTGCCCGCCCGGGGCCCGGGCGCGGACATGATCGGCCGCACCGCGGGCCTGCTGGTGGACCTGTACGCGCGCGTGGAGCCCAGCGGCTGGCGGATCGGCGACCGCCCGGGCCGGGACACCAGGCGCGCGAGGTCCTGGCTCGGTGAGGACCTCGACGCCCTGGAGGAGTTCACCCAGGAGTACGAGGGCCCGCTCAAGGTCCAGGCGGTGGGCCCCTGGACCCTCGCCGCCAACCTGGAGCTGAGGAACGGCGAGGCGGCCCTCTCCGACGAGGGCGCCTGCCGTGACCTGGCCGCCTCGCTCGCCGAGGGCCTGCGCCTGCACCTGGAGGACGTGCGGCGCCGCATCCCCGCCGCCCGCCTCGTCCTCCAGCTCGACGAGCCCTCCCTCACCGCGGTGCTCCGCGGCCACGTGAAGTCCGCCAGCGGCTACCGCACCCACCGGGCGGTCGACCGCCAGCTCGTCGAGGCCACCCTGCGTGACGTCATCGGGGTTCACACGGGCGGCCCGGCCGTGGTCCACTCCTGCGCACCGGACGTCCCGTTCGCCCTGCTGCGCCGGGCGGGTGCGGCGGCGATCTCCTTCGACTTCTCGCTCCTGACCGAGCGTGACGACGAGACGATCGGCGAGGCGGTGGAAGCCGGTACCCGGCTCTTCGCCGGTGTCGTGCCGGGCACGGACGGCCCATTGTCGGACCCTGCCGGTAGCGTCATGGGTGTCAGGACGCTGTGGCGCAGGCTGGGGCTGCAACCGGGGCTTCTCGCGGAGGCGGTCACGGTCACGCCGTCGTGCGGACTCGCGGGGGCCTCCCCGGATTACGCGCGCCGGGCTCTCGCCCACTGTGTCAGGGCGGCGAGATCCCTCGCGGACAACCCAGAGTAACGGGAGGACGACACGGTGGCCGGCGACAAGCAAGCGGAGACGGCGGTGCCCGCCGAGGCACGGGAGCAGCACGCGAAGCTCGCTGAGCAGATCGAGGAGCACCGCTTCCGGTACTACGTGAAGGACGCTCCCGTCGTCAGCGACGCGGAGTTCGACAAGCTCCTGCGCTCCCTGGAGGCGCTGGAGGAGGAGTATCCGGAGCTGCGCACCCCGGATTCGCCGACCCAGAAGGTGTCGGGGTCGTACGAGACCGAGTTCACGGCGGTCCGGCACGCCTCGCGCATGCTGTCCCTGGACAACACCTTCAACGACGAGGAGCTCGCCGCCTGGGCCGACCGCGTCCAGCGGGAGCTGGGCGAGCAGGAGTACCACTTCCTGTGCGAGCTCAAGGTCGACGGCCTCGCGGTCAACCTCACGTACGAGCGCGGCCGTCTCGTCCGCGCGGCCACGCGCGGCGACGGGCGTACGGGGGAGGACATCACCCCCAATGTCCGGACGATCGCGGAGATTCCGGACCGTCTGAACGGCGACCGCGTCCCGGACCTCGTGGAGATCCGCGGCGAGGTCTACTTCCCGATGGAGAAGTTCGAGGAGCTCAACGCCCGCCTGGTGGAGGCCGGCGACAAGCCCTTCGCCAACCCGCGCAACGCGGCGGCCGGTTCCCTGCGCCAGAAGGACCCCCGCGTCACCGCCACCCGCCCGCTGCACATGGTCGTCCACGGCATCGGCGTGCTGGAGGGCTTCGAGGGTCTCACCCGCCTCTCCCAGGGCTACGACCTGCTGAAGACCTGGGGCCTGCCCACCTCCCGGCACAACAAGGTGGTCGACGGCCTCGACGGCGTACGGGAGTTCATCGCGTACTACGGCGAGAACCGCCACTCCGTGGAGCACGAGATCGACGGAGTCGTCGCCAAGCTGGACGAGATCCCCCTCCAGGGACGCCTCGGTTCCACCTCCCGCGCCCCGCGCTGGGCCATCGCGTACAAGTACGCGCCCGAGGAGGTCAACACCAAGCTCATCAACATCCGCGTGGGCGTGGGACGTACGGGCCGGGTCACTCCGTACGCCCAGGTCGAGCCGGTCACGGTGGCCGGTTCGGAGGTGGAGTTCGCCACCCTGCACAACCAGGACGTGGTCAAGGCCAAGGGCGTCCTCATCGGCGACACGGTGGTGCTGCGCAAGGCCGGGGACGTCATCCCGGAGATCCTCGGCCCGGTCGTCGACCTGCGCGACGGCAGCGAGCACGAGTTCGTGATGCCCGCCGAGTGCCCCGAGTGCGGTACGCCGCTCAGGCCGATGAAGGAGGCCGACGTCGACCTGCGCTGCCCGAACGCGCGCGCCTGCCCGGCCCAGTTGCGCGAGCGCCTGTTCTACCTCGCCGGCCGCAAGGCGCTGGACATCGATCACTTCGGTTACGTCGCCGCGGCCGCCCTGACCAAGCCGCTGGAGCCCGCCGACCCGCCGCTGACGGACGAGGGCGACCTCTTCGACCTCACCGTCGAGCAGCTGCTGCCCATCAAGGCGTACGTCCTCGACCAGGACAGCGGGCTGCCCAAGCGCGACCCGAAGACCGGCGAGGAGAAGATCGCCACGGTCTTCGCCAACCAGCAGGGCGAGCCGAAGAAGAACGCGGTTGCCATGCTGGAGACCATCGCCGCGGCCAAGGAGCGCCCGCTCGCCCGCGTACTGACCGGACTGTCGATCCGTCATGTCGGCCCGGTCGCCGCCGAGGCGCTGGCCCGGGAGTTCCGGTCGATCGAGCGCATCGAGCAGGCCACCGAGGAAGAGCTCGCGAACACCGACGGCGTCGGCGGGATCATCGCCGCCTCCCTCAAGGAGTGGTTCGCCGAGGAGTGGCACCAGGAGATCCTGCGCAAGTGGCGGGCCGCCGGCGTGCGCATGGAGGAGGAGGGCTCGGGCGAGGACGAAGGGCCGCGCCCGCTCGAAGGACTGACCCTCGTGGTCACCGGCACCCTCGAACACTTCACGCGTGACGGCGCCAAGGAGGCCCTGCAGAGCCGCGGAGCGAAAGTAACCGGTTCCGTTTCGAAGAAGACGTCGTTCGTTGTCGTAGGTGACAACCCAGGTTCGAAGTTTGACAAGGCAATGCAGCTCAAAGTGCCTGTGCTGAACGAAGAAGGTTTCAACGTCCTGCTGGAGCAGGGCCCGGACGCGGCGGCCGAAGTTGCGCTTCCCACAGAGGAATAGCGATTGAACGCCACCCGATCGGCGCATACCAGATGCATACGGGTGGCTGGGGTGCATTCGGGCAACCGTCGACGACCGCTGCCCGTGGAAGCCTTCTGCGGCCTACTGTTGAGATGTGCACCTGCCGTGCCCAGCTGCGGTCGGGGCATCCCCTTGCTCTTGATGAGCAAGGGGAAGGGTTTTCCAACGCGGCGCCGTTGATGGATGTCGGGCACCGGGCCGCGTGGCGTGGGCACCGCCGGCTGTGAGAGGGACGGGAATGGAACCGACCGAGAGCGCCGCCCCTGACTCAGGGCTGCGCCTGCGCCGCGTTGCCGGCGCATGGCGGGCGAGCCGGTGGGCCGGGCGGCCTTCGGAACGTCCGGGTGCGGAGGGGCGCGCCACCGGACAGTACACCGCGACCGACGGGCGTGCCCCGCACCTCACCGCAGACCACCCCGCAGGGCTGGACGACCCCGAAGTCGAACGGCACCCGTCCTGGCCCGCGCTGCCCGCCGCAGTCGTGGGCGCCGCGGCCTTCGTCCTGGGGGCCGGTTTCTACCGGGCGTTCACCGGCAGCCACGCGCTCTTCCCGTGCGGCACCGTCGGCTGGTCCCTGGCCGTGCTGACCGGCATCATCGTCGGCCACCTGGTGATGCTCGGCCGCTCCCGCTGGTGGGGCGGCACCGGCTCCGGGGCCGCCCTCACCCTCGCCGTCCTGCTGCTCTACGGGTGGGTGCCGGCCGGAATGGTCAGCCTCACCGTCGTCGTGCTGGTCGGCATCGCCCGCCGCAACCGCTGGCGCCAGGGCGTGCTGCACGGCTCGGTGGACATCCTCGGTATCGGCGCCGGGGCCCTGGTGCTGGGCGCCTTCGGCCGGGTGCCGTCCGTCGAGACGCCCTGGGACCCGAGCAGCTGGAGCCTCTACACGGCCCCCGCGGTGGTGCTGGTCGCCGCCGCCTATCTGCTGGTCACCCGCACCCTGCTGTGGTACCTCCACGCCCCGCGCCGTGAAGGTCTGCCCACCGTCGCCCGGACCGCCCTGGTCAGACACGGACTTGTCGCGGTCGCGCTGCTCGGCATCGCCCCGCTGGTCTGCGTGGTCGCCGTCGCCCAGCCGGTGCTGCTGCCGCTGTTCGCCATCCCGCTGATCGCGCTCGACTCCACCCTGTGGATAGCGCGCGCCCGGGCGGAGGAGCAATTGCGCGACCCGCTGACCGGACTGCCCAACCGGCAGTGGCTCCAGGAGCGCATCTGGACGGCGCTGGACGACGCCGAACGCATCGGCGCCCGCGCCGCCCTGATGCTGATCGACCTGGACCGCTTCCGTTCGGTCAACGACACACTGGGGCATCTCGCGGGCGACCGGCTGCTGTTGCAGATAGCCGACCGGCTGCGTCTCGCACTGCCGCGCGGAGCGGAGGCCGCGCGGCTGGGTGGTGACGAGTTCGCCGTACTGCTGCCGGTCGCCGACTCCACGACGTCCGCGACCCGGGTGGCCCGCGGCCTCGTCGCCGCGCTCAGCTCCCCGCTCGACCTCGACGGGCTCACCCTCGTCCTGGAGGCCAGCGCGGGCGTCGCCGTCTTCCCGGACCACGCCCTGGACGCCGAGGGGATGCTGCGCCGGGCGGACGTGGCGATGTACCAGGCGAAGCGGGACCGCACGGGCGTCGAGGTCTACGAGTCCAAGCGGGACTCCAACACCCCGGACCGGCTCGGACTCCTCGGTGACCTGCGCCGGGCCCTGGACGCGCAGGAGGTCGAGCTGCACTACCAGCCCAAGGTCCAGTTCGACGGGCATGTGGCCGGACTCGAGGCGCTGGTGCGCTGGGTGCATCCCGAGCGGGGGAAGGTGCCGCCGGACGAGTTCATAGCGATCGCCGAGTCCTCGGGACTGATGCCCCATCTCACCGAGTACGTCCTGGAGACGGCGCTCGCGCAGGTGGCCCGGTGGCGGGCGCAGGGTCTGCGGGTGCCGGTCGCGGTCAACGTCTCCCCGCGTGACGTCCACACCCCCGGCTTCGCGGGCTCCGTCGCGGCCCGGCTGGCCCGGCACGGAGTTCCGGCGGGAGCGCTCCAACTCGAGATAACGGAACACGTCCTGCTCGAGGACCCGCAGCGCGCCGCGGACACCCTGGCCGGTCTGACCGGGCACGGCGTGAAGATGTCGCTGGACGACTTCGGCACGGGCTACTCGTCCTTGGTGCATCTACGGCGCCTGCCGGTGAGCGAGCTGAAGATCGACCGCTCCTTCGTGGCGCGGCTGGCCGTCGACGCGGAGGACGCGGAGATCGTCCGCTGCACCGTGGACCTGGCCCACTCGCTGGGCCTCCTGGTGGTCGCGGAGGGCGTCGAGGACGACGAGACCTGGGAACGCCTGCGCGACCTGGGCTGCGACGCCGTACAGGGCTGGCTCGTCGCGGCGGCGATGCCGGCCGAGGAGGCGACGGCCTGGCTCCTGGCCCGCGGCACGCGCGGCTGGCAACGCCCGCGCGCGGCGCTTCCGGCCGCCGCCTCCGACGAATAGCCCTCTGCTCGCAGCGTCCCGGCAGGGTCTCGGCAGCGTGCTCAGCCGCCGCACCCTGCCATGAAATGCCCGATCAGCAGAGCCAGCCGTTCCTCGTGCGCCCGCTCCGGCAGCCGTCCGCTGCGCATGAGCGTCACCAGGCCGTGCAGACCCGCCCAGTACGTCTCCGTCAGCAGGCCCACGTCGTCGCCCTCCGCGGCGATCGGGGTCACGGCCGCCACGAGTTCCGCGAACCCCTCCTGCAGGGGGGTCGGGGCCTGCGGTGTGGCGAAGGGGAGGTCGACGGTGTGGGTGAACATCGCGTCGTAGAGGGCCGGGCGGCGGCGGGCGAAGGCGGCGTAGGCGCGGCCTACCGCGGCCAGCGCCTCGCGGGTGCCCTTCGCGGCCGTGCGGGCCGTGTGCAGTTCGGCGGCCAGTTCCGCGAAGCCCTGTAGCGCGACCGCCGCCATGATCGCGTCCTTGCCCTTGAAGTGGCTGTAGAGGACCGGCTGGCTGTACTCGATCTCCGCCGCCAGCCGACGCGTGGTCACCGCGTCCCAGCCCTTCGACTCGGCGAGTTCCCGTGCGGCCGTGACGATCAGCCGCTCACGTTCCGCTCGTTCGCGCTCCCGGCGCGTATGGATCGACATGGCAAGAATTCTAGCATCGCTAGCCAACCTGTCGGCGCTCTGCTAGCTTCGCTCTCGTGCCTAGCGTTGCTAGCGACTTCACACGAGGAGATGGACATGACCGCCACCGCCTACACCCTGGCCGTCCTGCTCGACCTGTTCTGCGTGTTTCTCGGCTACCGGTTCCTGTTCCAGCCGGCCCCCGCCGCCGCCGGTTACGGCGTCCCCGCCCGTCCGGAGGGCGACGCCGGTGCCTATCTCTCGGTCAAGGGCCTGCGGGACGGTACCTTCGGTCTGCTGGGCCTGGCCCTGCTGGCCTTCGTCGGCGCCCGGGCCGAGGCCTGGTTCATGCTCGCCGTGGCGCTCGTGCCGCTCTTCGACACGCTCATAGTCCTGAGGAACGGGGGCACCAAGGCGGTGGCGTTCGGGATCCACTTCGCGACGGCCGTCGTCGTCCTGATCGGCGCCGTCCTGCTCTTCCTCGTCTGAGCACGTCAACGTCCGCACCACTACCGGGGGTTCGAAGATGTCGCTGTTCGTTCCGAAGTTCGACGAGTCCGTGATCGTCCGTGAGGCCGAGGCGGAAGTCGTCGGCCGCGCTCCCACCACCGTGCGCCTGCTGGCCGACAGCAGCAGTACCGGCGGTGCGCTGTCCACCCAGCGCGTCACCCTCACGGGCGGCGCGGACGGCGCCAAACCGCACTGGCACGACAACTCCGCCGAGATGTTCTTCCTGCTCGACGGCGCCGCGGAGATCCTCTCCGGCGACGAGGTGCTCACCGCCGGCCCCGGCGATCTCGTCATCGTCCCGCCCGGCAGGCCGCACGCCTTCGCCGCCGTGCCCGGTGCCGACGCCGACCTCCTCATCGTCCTCGCACCCGGCGTCGAGCGCTTCGAGTACTTCCGCCACCTCCAGCGCATCGCCCTCGGCGAAGCCACCCCGGAGAGCCTGCTGGAGGTCCAGGACCTCTACGACAACCACTTCATGAAGAGCCAGGCCTGGGAGGGCCGCCGGCACTGAGGGGCAGGGCGCCGTCACCGGCGCGGAGGGGGGCCGGGTAAACCGTTTAACGGCCCGAGCCCCCCGCCCCATAGGATTGGGGCCAGTCGTCACATTCCCGTCTGTCGTGCGACGCGACCCGCCCTTCGGGCGGACGACGGGAATGCGACGACCGGCCCCGGCCCCGAACCACACACACTCACCCCAGAGGATCGCTGCATGCCTGGCATTACGCGCGAGGAGGTCGCGCACCTCGCACGGCTGGCGCGTCTGGAGCTGAAGCCCGAAGAACTCGATCACTTCGCCGGCCAGCTCGACGACATCATCGGCGCGGTCGCCCGCGTCAGCGAGGTCGCCGATCAAGACGTACCGCCGACCTCGCACCCGCTCCCGCTGACGAACGTCATGCGCAAGGACGAGGTCCGTCCCTCGCTCACCCCCGAGCAGGCGCTCTCCGGCGCCCCGGCCCAGGAGCAGCAGCGTTTCAAGGTGCCGCAGATCCTGGGGGAGGACTGAATCCCATGACGGACAACGTCAACATCATCAAGCTCACGGCCGCCGAGACCGCCGAGAAGATCGCCTCCGGCGAGCTCACGGCCGTCCAGGTCACCGAGGCACACCTCGCCCGGATCGAGGCCGTCGACGAGAAGGTGCACGCCTTCCTGCACGTCGACCGAGAGGGCGCCCTCTCGCAGGCCCGTGCCGTCGACGCGAAGCGGGAGCGGGGCGAGCAGCTCGGCCCCCTCGCGGGCGTCCCGCTCGCGCTCAAGGACATCTTCACCACCGAGGGCGTTCCGACGACCGTCGGCTCGAAGATCCTCGAGGGCTGGCTCCCGCCGTACGACGCGACGCTCACCAAGCGGCTGAAGGCCGCCGACGTCGTCATCCTCGGCAAGACCAACATGGACGAGTTCGCCATGGGGTCCTCGACGGAGAACAGCGCCTTCGGGCCGACCGGCAACCCGTGGGACCTCACCAAGATCCCCGGCGGCTCGGGCGGCGGCTCCTCCGCCGCGATCGCCTCCTACCAGGCCACCCTCGCCATCGGCACCGACACCGGCGGCTCCATCCGCCAGCCGGCCGCCGTCACCGGCACGGTGGGCGTGAAGCCGACGTACGGCGCGGTCTCCCGGTACGGCATGGTCGCGTTCTCCAGCTCCCTCGACCAGGGCGGGCCCTGCGCCCGTACGGTCCTGGACGCGGCGCTGCTGCACGAGGTCATCGCCGGGCACGACCCGCTCGACTCCACCTCCATCGACGCCCCGGTCCCGCCGGTCGTCGAGGCCGCCCGCAACGGCAGCGTCGAGGGCATGCGCGTCGGCGTGGTCAAGCAGTTCCGCGGCGAGGGTTACCAGGCCGGCGTCATCCAGCGGTTCGACGAGTCCGTCGCGCTGCTCAAGGAGCTCGGCGCCGAGATCGTCGAGCTGGACTGCCCCTCGTTCGACCTCGCGCTGTCGGCGTACTACCTGATCGCCCCGTCCGAGTGCTCCTCCAACCTGGCCCGCTTCGACGGTCTGCGCTACGGCCTGCGGACCGGCGACGACGGAAGCCACTCGGCGGAGGAGGTCACCTCCCTCACCCGTGAGGCGGGCTTCGGCCCCGAGGTCAAGCGCCGCATCATGCTGGGCACGTACGCCCTCTCCAGCGGCTACTACGACGCCTACTACGGCTCCGCGCAGAAGGTCCGCACGCTCATCACGCGCGACTTCGAGAAGGCCTTCGAGCAGGTGGACGTGATCGTGTCGCCCACGACGCCGACCACCGCCTTCGCGATCGGCGAGCGCGCCGACGACCCGATGGCGATGTACCTGGCCGACCTGTGCACCATCCCGACCAACCTGGCCGGCAACGCGGCCATGTCGCTGCCCTGCGGCCTGGCCCCGGAGGACAACCTTCCGGTCGGCCTGCAGATCATCGCCCCGGCGCTCAAGGACGACCGTCTGTACAAGGTCGGCGCCGCGGTCGAAGCCGCCTACGTGGAAAAGTGGGGGCACCCGCTCCTGGAGGAGGCTCCGTCGCTGTGACCAAGACAGGCAAGACGCTGACCAAGGCGCAGGACTTCAAGAAGTCCAAGTCCGGTATGTACGTGTCCATCGCCACCACCGCCTTCGGCGCGTTCGGTGTCGCCAAGCGGATCAAGAAGGCACGTTCCGAGCAGGACACGCTGCGGCTGCTCGACGCGACCGTGGCCGCCGTCGGCATCGTCACCGGCCTCGCCGTCCTGTACCGCGAGCTGAAGCGGCTGGGCGACGACGACGTCCTCCTGGGCTGAGAGGGAAGTTTCACCGTGACCACCACGACCGACCTGGTGTCGTACGAGGACGCGCTGGCGTCGTACGACCCCGTCATGGGCCTCGAGGTCCACGTCGAACTCGGCACCAAGACCAAGATGTTCTGCGGGTGTTCGACCGAACTGGGCGCCGAGCCCAACTCGCAGACCTGCCCGACCTGCCTCGGCATGCCCGGCGCGCTCCCGGTCGTCAACGCGACCGGCGTCGAGTCCGCGATCAGGATCGGTCTCGCGCTGAACTGCGAGATCGCGGAATGGTGCCGTTTCGCCCGGAAGAACTACTTCTATCCGGACATGCCGAAGAACTTCCAGACCTCCCAGTACGACGAGCCGATCGCCTTCAACGGCTACCTCGACGTGCAGATGGAGGACGGCGAGACCTTCCGCGTGGAGATCGAGCGCGCCCACATGGAGGAGGACACCGGCAAGTCGACGCACGTGGGCGGCGCGACGGGCCGTATCCACGGCGCCTCGCACTCGCTGCTCGACTACAACCGCGCCGGCATCCCGCTCATCGAGATCGTCACCAAGCCGATCGAGGGTGCGGGCGAGCGCGCTCCCGAGGTCGCGCGGGCGTACGTCCGTGAGCTGCGCGAGGTCATCCGGGCGCTCGGTGTCTCCGACGCCCGGATGGAGATGGGCCAGATGCGCTGCGACGTGAACCTGTCGCTGCGCCCGCACGGCCGCGAGAAGTTCGGTACGCGCTCCGAGACCAAGAACGTGAACTCGCTGCGCTCCGTGGAGCGTGCGGCCCGCTTCGAGATCCAGCGGCACGCGGCCGTGCTGTCCTCCGGCGGCACGATCATCCAGGAGACCCGGCACTTCCACGAGGACACGGGGTCGACGACCTCGGGCCGCGTGAAGGAGGAGGCCGAGGACTACCGGTACTTCCCCGAGCCGGACCTGGTGCCGGTGGCCCCCTCGCGCGAGTGGGTCGCGGAGATCCAGGGCGAGCTGCCCGAGCTGCCGCTGGTGCGCCGCAGCCGGCTGCGCGAGGAGTGGGGCATCTCCGGCACCGAGATGCAGGCCATCCTGAACGCCGGTGCGCTGGACCCGATCGTCGCCACTATCGACGCCGGTGCCGACGCCGCCTCCGCCCGCAAGTGGTGGATGGGCGAACTGGCGCGCAGCGCCAACGAGTCGGGCACGTCGCTCGACGAGCTGGCGATCACCCCGGCGCAGGTCGCGCGGGTCACCGAGCTGGTCTCGAAGGGTGATCTGAACGACAAGCTGGCCCGCCAGGTCATCGAGGGCGTCCTCGCGGGCGAGGGCACCCCGGACGAGGTCGTCGACAAGCGCGGCCTGAAGGTCGTGTCGGACGAGGGCGCGCTCGGCAAGGCCGTCGAGGACGCCATCGCCGGTAACCCGGGCGTCGCGGACAAGATCCGCGGCGGCAAGGTGGCCGCGGCCGGCGCCCTGGTCGGCGCGGTCATGAAGGCGACCCGGGGCCAGGCCGACGCGGCCCGCGTCAAGGAGCTGATCCTGGAGAAGCTGGGCGTCGGCGAAGGCTGAGCGGTAGCACGCGTACGGCCCCGGAGGCATGTCCTCCGGGGCCGTACCGCTGTGTGCGGCGTGCCACGCGCTACCTGCGGCGCCCGACGACCCGTACGAACCCCAGAGTTCGCCCCTCGTCCGCCCGCACCATCTCGCCGACCCGGCGGGCCATCGTGCGGTGGAACTCGTCCGGGCTCTCCTCGGCGACCACCTCGCACCGCAGCAGCCAGTCCCGCCAGCCGTCCGGCTGCCAGTCGGCCGTCTCGACCTCGACGGCCCCGCTGCGGGTCCAGTGGCGCCGCCACCAGCCGGCGGAGTGGAAGCACCAGAAGTCGGGCTCCCAGCAGGGCCTGAGATGCTCGGGAGGCTCGTCGCCGGCCGGCTCCTCGCGCAGCGCCGGTACGACGACGCCGATATGGCCGCCGGGCTTCAGCAGCCGGGTGAGCGTGGGCAGATACAGGTCGTCGGTGCCGAAGTACTGATAGGCGTCGATGCTCACGATCGCGTCGAAACTCCCCTCGGCGAAGGGCAGTTCGTGAGCTTCCGCGTGCACGGGCAGCACGCGGTCGGCGAACCCCGCCTCGGTGACGCGCCGGGCGTTGTCGTCGGACTGCACCCAGAGGTCGGCCGCGGTGACCTGGGCGTGGAACTCCCGGGCCAGGAAGACCGACGTCATCGCGCGGCCGCAGCCGAGGTCGAGCACCCGGGCGCAGCGCGTCCAGCCCGAGGGCGCCAGCCATTCCAGCAGCCACAGGGCGTTCGGGCCCATCTGGTTCCCGACCGTCCAGCGTGCGCCGTACTGGCTGCTGCGCGGATAGGACGGGTGGATCACACGGTCAGCGAGAGGGTCCTTCGAGGTCCTGGAGCCGATGTCGGACATCGGTGAACGGGCTCCTTGGGATCTTCGTAGTGGAAGGCGATGCGCAGGAACTCGGCCGGACCTTCGAACAATGCACCCGCTTCGGTCGTCGGCGAGGGGGCCGGGGAGGGCTGACCCGCGGAAGCCGGCACCCGGCCGGGGCGCCTCGCAGCCGGTTTCCCGGGAGGACGCGCTACCCTCGCCCGCCATGAATGGACGCGCTGATTCCGAGATGCCGGACGACGACTTCGGTCCGGCCGAGGACGCGCGGCGGGCCCGCTGGACCGCGGCCGGGACCGGGGTGCTGCTGGCCCTCGCCGGGCTGGCCGCCTCCGTGCTGCGGGCCTCCGGCTCCGCTCCGGCGCTCGTGCCGGCCGCCTACGCCTTCGGTGCCGCCGTCTGCGCGGCGGCCGCGGTGCTGGGCTCCCGGGGACGCACCCGGCGGGCACTGTGGCTGCTGATCGTGGGGGTGTTCGTGATGGCGGTCGGGGACCAGTTCGACTGAGGTGACAGAGTCGCCGTTACTGTCCTGTGATCTGCCTCCCACTCCTGTGAATAACCCCACGAACGGCATGAACGATCACTTCTGCCTGCAAGAGTGGTCCTTCCATTGCTCACGCGTTCTTTGCGGGCTGTTCATCTCCTGAACGACTGTTCCCGGTCAAAGATCCACAAACCGTCTCCCGGGAGCTCGTTAGTGGCAGCCCTTGCACGCTGGTGTGTCCGGAACCGCCTCGCCGCGATGCTCCTGTGGCTCCTCGCGTTCGGCGGGGTCAGCGCGGCCGCCGCCGTGACGGGTACGGCGTACTCCAACGACTACGAGGCTCCCGGCACCGAATCGGGCGCCGCCACCCAGCTGCTGCAGCAGGGCTTCCCCGGAATCGGCGGCGACGGCGACACCGTCGTGTGGCACACCACGTCCGGCACCGTCCGGGCCGCCGACGTCGAGCAGACGATGACCCAGACCCTGGACAAGATCACCGATCTGCCGGGCATCGCCTCCGTGAGCAGTCCCTACGACGGCCAGGGCGGGGGCCGGATCAGCTCCGACGGGCACACCGCGTACGCCACGGTCACCTTCCACGACCGCGCCGAGGACATCACCAAGGCCGAGGCCCAGGCCGTCGTCCGCACCGCCAAGGCCGCCGACACCGACGGGCTCCAGGTCGAGCTGGGCGGCAGCGCCGTCGCCCTCACCGAGTCGGCCGGCGGGCACGTCGCCGAGATCGTCGGCGTGGTCGTCGCGACGGTCGTCCTCTTCCTCGCCTTCGGCTCGTTCGCCGCCTCGATGCTGCCCATCGGGACCGCGCTGGTCGGCGTCGGCACCGCGTACGCCGGGATCGTGCTGCTCGGGCACGCCATGACGGTCGCCGACTTCGCGCCCATGCTGGGCATGCTGATCGGCCTCGGCGTGGGCATCGACTACGCGCTCTTCATCGTCACCAGACACCGCCGCGGCCTCAAACGCGGGCTGTCGGTCGCCGAGGCCGCCACCAGCGCCGTGACGACCACGGGGCGCGCCGTGGTCTTCGCAGGTGCCACCGTTTGCATAGCCCTGCTCGGGATGCTGATCCTCAGGCTCAGCTTCCTCAACGGCGTCGCGATCGCCGCCTGTCTGACCGTGATCCTCACGGTCGCGGCCTCCGTCACCCTGCTTCCGGCCCTGCTGTCGTTCATCGGCCCGCGCGCCCTGAGCCGGCGCGAGCGCCGACGCCTGGAGGAGCACGGGCCGCAGCCCGAGCTGCCGACCGGGCTCGCCCACCGGTGGTCGGCGTTCGTGGAGCGCCACCCCAAGGTGCTGGGTGTGGTCGCGCTGGCCGTGATGACCGTCCTCGCGCTGCCCACCCTCTCCCTCCACCTGGGCACCTCGGACGCCGGCAACGACCCCAGGACGTCCACGACGAGGCAGGCGTACGACCTTCTCGCCGACGGCTTCGGCCCCGGCGTCAACGGCCCGCTCACCCTCGTGACCAAGGTGAACGGCGCCGAGGACCGGCTCGCCCTGGACAACCTCGACGCCACCATCCGCACCACCGAGGGCGTCGCGTCGGTGACCCCTGTGACGTACAACACCGGTGGTGACACCGCGTACTTCTCGATCGTCCCGACCTCGGAACCCCAGTCGCAGAAGACCAGCGACCTGGTGGACCGGCTGCGCACCGAGGTGCTCCCGCGCGCCGAGACCGGCACCTCGCTGGACGTGCACGTCGGCGGTGTGACGGCCGGGTACGACGACTTCGCCGACGTCATCGTCGGAAAGCTGCCCCTGTTCGTCGGTGTCGTCATCGGCCTCGGCTGTCTTCTGCTGCTGCTCGCCTTCCGGTCCATCGGCATCCCGGTCAAGGCCGCCGCGATGAACGTCGCGGCGGTCGCCGCCGCCTTCGGCGTCGTCGTCGTGATCTTCCAGTGGGGGTGGGGGAGCGAGCTGCTGGGCCTCGGCCGCGCGGGCCCCATCGAGCCCTTCCTCCCCGTGATCATGGTGTCCGTCCTCTTCGGGCTCTCGATGGACTACCAGGTGTTCCTGGTCAGCCGGATGTACGAGGAGTGGCTGGAGACCGGTGACAACCGGCGTGCCGTCCGCGTCGGCCTCGCCGAGACCAGCCGGGTGATCAACTCCGCCGCCGTCATCATGATCGCGGTCTTCCTGGCCTTCGTCCTGAGCGGCGACCGCGTGATCGCCATGTTCGGCATCGCGCTCGCCTCGGCCGTCGCCCTCGACGCCTTCGTGCTCCGTACGCTGCTGGTCCCGGCCCTGATGCACCTGCTCGGCGGCGCCAACTGGTGGCTGCCCCGCTGGCTGGACGCCCGCCTGCCCCGCATCAGCATCGAGCCGCCCGAGTGCCGTGCCGCCCATGAAAGGCTGGCCGCGGCGACGGACGCAGAGGTGGCGGACGTACTGGCGAAGGGGCGGGACGAGGATGTACGCGATATCCCTGGGTGACGACGGAGCGCAGCTGCGGCCGCTGGAGCCGTGGCACGCCGAGGAGTTCCTCGCGCATCTGGAGCGCGGACGGGAGTTCATCGGGCAGTTCATCCCGTTCGGCTCGAACGCCGTCGACGTGCTCTCCGCGCGCGAGACGCTCCAGCGCTACGCCGACATGCGCGCCGCCGACACCGCCTCGTACCACGGCATCTGGCTGGACGGAAAGCTCGTGGGTGGCGTGCTCACGCTGAACTTCGAGGCGCAGACCGGCAACTGCGAGGTCGGCTGCTGGCTGGAGCCCGCCGCGACCGGCCGCGGACTGATCACCCGGGCGATGCGGGTGCTGATCGACTGGGCGGTCGAGGAGCGCGGCATCCACCGCGTCGAATGGGTGGCCGCGTCCGGGAATGTGCCGAGCCTGAACGTCGCCCGCCGCCTCGGAATGACCCGCGATGGCGTACGACGCGAGGCGCACCCCTATGGTGGGGTGCGGCACGACCTCGAGGTGTGGTCGATCCTCGCCCCGGAGTGGCGTGCAGCACGCGCGCGTGCCGAACACACAGATCAGTAGGGAGAGGCTCGACGGATCGCCTCGGCGATCTTTTAGAGACTTCTCAGACAGCGTCCGTACGGTGCGAGGTATGGGAACCAGCAAGACTGTTGACGAGGCCGGAACCGAGGCCACCGAAGTGAAGCCCGACGAGGAGACGGTGGACACCACCGCGACCGACGGGACCGAGGCGGACGAGAAGACCGCCGGCGCCACCTCCGGGGAGGCGACCGCGGAGGCCGACCTTGTCGAGTCCGGTGCCGACGGCGAGGCGTCCGGCGTCGGCCAGGGCGCGGGAGCCGTCGTCTCCGCCGCGCTCGGCGTCGTCTCGCTGACCGGCAGCTGGGTCGGCACCGTCGCGTCCGCGCGCCAGTCGCTCATCGGTCAGTTGCACGCCCAGAGCTCCCAGAACTCCAGCGTGTCCAAGCTGCTCGACGAGGGCTACGGCAACGCGTGGCAGGCCACCGCGATGTGGGGCGGCGTCTTCGCGCTGCTCGCGCTGATCGTCGGTGTCGTGGTGCTGGCCAGGCCCGCCTTCGGGGCCCCGGGCAAGCCGCAGGCCGTGTGGATCAAGTCGGTCGCCTGGGGCGGTGTCGCTCTCGGCGTCATCGGCCTGCTCCTGGCCGTGCTCAAGTACACCGACATCCTGCTCGCACTGCCCTCCGCGGGCTGAGTCGCCGCAGGTCCTGAGGGGTCTTAGGGCATCCGTAAGCACCTTACGGAGCTCCTGAGGCCCCTCACGCGCGTCTAAGGCCCCGGGCTCCGCCGAAGATGCGGAAGTCTCCCGATGTGGCGCACCCCCCTTGGAGACGAAAGTTGAGGCATCGCAGGAAGCGAAGCCGAAACCGACTCTCACAAGGGACACACCATGTACGAGTACGAGATCACCCAGTTCCGTTCCGCCGAGCTGATCCGCCAGGCCGAGCAGGAGCGCCAGGCCCGCGAGGTCGTACGGGGCCGCCGCGCCGCCCGCCGCGAGGCCGCCGCGGAGCACGAGACGCATAGGCCGCGCCTCCGCCGGCTCCGGTCGTCCGCCCGCGCCGCGTGAACGCGGGGCTTTGGGAGGGCGGCCGCACGGGGGACGGCCGCCCTCCGAAGGACCACGACCGCACCGAACGGACCCCGCCCGCGCCCTCACCGCACCTCCCCGCGGTGGGGGCCGCGGTGCGTCCGGCGGCAGTCGTCCCGGCGAAAACCGGTGCCGCACTGTCGGACCCCCGTGCGATGCTCGGGCTCGTGGAGACCAGGTCCGTCAGTCCGGTGTTCGTCGGCCGTGCAGAAGACCTGAAAACCCTCAACGATGCGCTCGCCCGCGCCGCCGCGGGCGAGCCGCAGGCGCTGCTGATCGGCGGGGAGGCCGGGGTCGGCAAGACCCGGCTGGTCGAGGAGTTCGCCACCGCGGCCTGCCGGGAGGGCGCCGTCGTCGCGCTCGGCGGCTGCGTGGAGATCGGCGCCGACGGCCTGCCCTTCGCGCCGTTCTCCACCGCCCTGCGCGCGCTGCGCCGTGAGCTGCCCGACGCACTCGCCGCCGCGGCGGCCGGCCAGGAGGAGGAGCTCACCCGCCTGCTGCCCGAGCTCGGCGAGTCGAGCGGAGGGCGGCACGACGAGGAGGGCATGGCCCGCCTCTTCGAGCTCACCGCCCGCCTGCTGGAGCGCGTCGCCGACGACCGCGTCGTCGTCGTCGCCCTGGAGGACCTGCACTGGGCCGACGCCTCCACCCGCCATCTGCTGGCCTACCTCTTCCGCACCCTGCGCACCGGCCGCCTCGTCGTCCTCGCCACCTACCGCGCCGACGACATCCACCGCCGCCACCCGCTGCGCCCCCTGCTCGCCGAACTCGACCGGCTGCGCACCGTCCGCCGCATCGACGTGGCCCGCTTCAACCGCGAGGAGGTCGGCCGTCAGGTCGCCGGCATCCTCGCCGCCGAACCGGACCCGGCCCAGGTCGACGACATCTTCGAACGCTCCGACGGCAACGCCTTCTTCGTCGAGGAACTCGCCGTGTGCGCCACCGAGGGCTGCGGCACCGGCCTCACCGACTCGCTGCGCGACCTGCTCCTGGTCCGCGTCGAGGGGATGCCCGAGAGCGCCCAGCGGGTCGCCCGGGTCGTCGCCGAGGGCGGCTCCACCGTGGAGTACCGGCTGCTCGCCGCCGTCGCCGGGCTCGCCGAGGACGACCTCATCGAGGCGCTGCGGGCCGCCGTGAACGCCAACATCCTGCTCGCCACACCCGCCGGCGACGGCTACCGCTTCCGGCACTCCCTGGTCCGCGAGGCCGTCAGCGACGACCTGCTGCCCGGGGAGCGCTCCCGCCTCAACCGCCGCTACGCCGAGGCACTGGAGGCCGACCCCACGCTGGTCCCCGCCGACCAGCGCGTCATGCGCCTGGCCAGCTACTGGTACCACGCCCACCACCCCGCCAAGGCCCTGCCCGCCGTCCTGGACGCCGCCGTCGAGGCCCGCTGCCGCCACGCCTACAGCGAGCAACTGCGGCTTCTGGAACGGGCGATGGAGCTGTGGGACACCGCCCCCGAGGACGTGCGCGACCAGCTGCGCCCCATCGACTACAGCGAGGTCTATCCTCCCCCACTGCCCGAAAGGCGTGGGGGGACCCCCAGCGGCTGCGACCCCGCCACCACCCCCCTGAGCTACCTCGACATCCTCGCCGAGGCCGCCGTCGCCGGAAGGCTGTCCGGGGAGCGCGAACGCGCCCTGAAGATCACCAAGCGCGCCCTGCATCTGCTGGAGGACGAGGGCGACCCGCTGCGCGCCGCCTGGTTCTGGGTCCAGCGCTCCCGCCTTGTGCAGGCACTGGCCCGCGGCGACGGCTGGCAGGAACTCGGCACCGCCCAGGAGCTCGTGCGCGGCCTGCCGCCCTCCGAGGTGCACGCCGAGGTGCTCGCCAACGTCGCCAACTGGTCCTCGCTCCACGAACCCGGCCCCGACGCCCTCTCCGCCGCCGAGCGCGCCGTCGAGTACGCGCGCATGGTCGGCGCCCGCGAGATCGAACTCAACGCCCGCATCACCCTCGGCGCCCTCATGGTCGACTCGGGCTCCGCCGAACCGGGCCTCGCGGAGATGTACGAGGTCAAGGACCAGGCCCTGGCGGAAGGCGTCTCGATCGTCGCCGGCCGCGCCTACGTCAACCTGCCCAGCGAACTCGACGCGGTCGGCCGCACCCGCGAAGCCGTGCCCATCCTCCAGGAGGGCCTCACCTACACCAGGAAGTTCGGCCTGCTGGACTCCGAGGCCTGGGTGTGGGCCAACCTCTCGGAGGCGCTGTACTCCCTCGGCCGCTGGGACGAGGCCGCCGACGCCGCGAGAGGCGCCCTGCGCGTGGGCCTCAGCGCCAAGCCCCAGGGCGGCGGCGCGATGTGCCTGGCACACGTCGCGCTCGGCCGCGGCGACCTGCCCGAGGCCGTCCGTCAACTGGCCGCCGCCCGCGCCCACTTGGGCACCCACGACCCCATGCCCCAGCACTCCCTCCTCCTGTCGCGCATCGAGGTCGGCGTGGCCGCGGGCCAGGGCCGCTTCCTCGACGCGCGGGCCGAGACCGTCCGCGTCCTGGCCTCCGACATCCCGCCCGGCACCCAGCGCTACCGCTGGCCCCTGCTGCTCGCCGCCGCCACTTCCGAGGCCGACGCACGCACCCTGCCGGCCGCTGCCGAGGGCCGCGCCGACGTCCTCGAACGGATCCGCGAGACCGCTGGGAAGACCACCACCGACGCCCCCATCTGGCTCGCCCACGAGCAGTGGGTACGCGCCGAACTCGCCCGCGCCGCAGGCCAGGACACCATCGACACCTGGTCGGACGTGGTCACCTCCTTCGAATGCCTGGACCGCCCCTACGACCTCGCCCGCGTCCGCCAGCGCCTGGCCGAAGCCCTGCTCGCGGTCGGCGGTGACGAGGAGCGCGACCGCGCCGCCGACCTGCTCCGGCTGGCCCATGCCGTCGCCGAGCACCTCGGCGCCCGCCCGCTCGCCGGCTCCGTGGCACTGCTCGCCCAGCGTGCCCGCCTCACCCTGAGCCGGGCCCCGGACCGCCGGCCCGCCGATCCCGCCGAGGCCCTCGGCCTCACCAGCCGCGAACGCGACGTCCTGCGCCTGGTCGCCGCCGGCCGCACCAACCGCCAGATAGCCGAGGAGCTCTTCATCTCCCCGAAGACGGCGAGCGTCCACGTCTCGAACATTCTGGGCAAGCTGGGCGTCTCAGGGAGAGGGGAGGCCGCCGCCGTGGCCCACCGACTCGGTCTGTTTGCGACGACCGGGGACGGGGACCGGGTGGTGGCCGGATGAGAGAGGGGACACCGTGTTCAACGCCTTCGAGGAACTCTTCGCCCCGGGCCGCAAGCACACCCGCGACGAGCAGAACCGCCTGGAGCTGACCCGGGAGGACGTGGGGGACGCCGACCCCGGACGCGGCCCGATAGACCTGGCGTCCGGCAAGGTCGTCGTACGGCGGCCGAACGCCGAGGAGCGGGAGGAGTCCGAGGCGTCGGGCGAGCCCGTCGAGCCGCAGGGGCCTGAGCCCGGCGTGGAGTGACCGGCGGCTACTTCACCTCCAGTTCCAGGATGCGGTCGTCACCGCTCTTCGGGTCACCGCGGCCGTCCGTGTTGCTGGTCGCCAGCCACAGCTTGTCGCCGCCCGCCGAGACCACCGTGCGCAGCCGGCCGTACTTGCCGGTGAGGAAGGCCTGCGGCTCGGCCGAGGCCTCCGTGCCCTTCAGCGGGATGCGCCACAGGCGTTGGCCCTTCAGGCCCGCCATCCATATGGAGCCCTCGGCGTAGGCGATGCCGCTGGGGGAGGCGTCGTCCGTGTGCCACTGGGCAATGGGGTTCTGGTACTTGGAGTCGGACGACTTGCCCTCGGCGTTCGGCCAGCCGTAGTCGGCGCCCGGCTTGATCGCGTTCAGCTCGTCCCAGGTGTCCTGGCCGAACTCCGAGGCGAACAGGCGCTGTTTGTCGTCCCAGGCCAGACCCTGCACATTGCGGTGGCCGTAGGTGTAGACGGGGGAGCCCGGGAACGGGTTGCCGGGGGCCGGTTCGCCCTCCGGGGTCATCCGCAGGATCTTGCCGCCCAGGGACTTCTTGTTCTGGGCCAGGCCCTGCTGACCGCTCTCGCCCGTGCCGGCGTAGAGCATCTTGTCCGGACCGAAGGCGATGCGGCCGCCGTTGTGGATGTAGCCCATCGGTATGCCCTTGAAGATCGTGTCCGGTGCGCCCAGCTGTTCGCCGGCCGGCTTCTTCGTGTCGTAGAGCATGCGGACGATGCGGTTGTCCGAGCCCGAGGTGAAGTACGCGTAGATCATGTGGTCCGAGGCGTAGTCCGGGGAGAGGGCGATGCCGAGCAGGCCGCCCTCGCCGGCGTGGGAGACACCCGACACCTTGCCCAGCCCGGTCTTCTTCCCGGTCTTCGCGTCGACCTTGGTGATCGTCCCCTCGTCCCGGTCGGCGACGAGCAGGCTGCTGTCGTCGGGCAGCGGGGCGATGCCCCACGGGGTGTTCAGGCCCGTGGCCACCGTGCGCAGCACCTTGACCGAGCCCTTGGCGGGCGGGGCCTGCTCGGCGGACTGGTCCGACGGGGACGCGTTCGCCGTCGTGCTCTCCGCTCCCTTGTTGTCTGCGCCGCCCGCGGATCCGTCGCCTCCGCCGCCGGAGGAACAGCCCGCCGTCAGCAGCAGCGCGGTCGCGGCCAGCACGGCCGGCACAGCTCGTCGTAGCACGATCTTGGTCCTTTCGGCGGCGGTCCAGCGGCACGTTCGGCAGGTTCTACTGTTCTTACACCGCTCGCGCCCCGCAGGTTCCCGATCAACGGAACCGGTCCCCGCAGCGCCACGGAACCCACCCGCTTCCGGTCCGGCGACCTCAGTCCTCAGTCCTCAGTCCTCAGTCCTCAGTCCTCAGTCCTCAGTCCTCAGTCCCAGGATCCGCGCGCACCCGGCAACCCCGCCACCTCGGCCAGGTCCCCCGGCGTCAGCCGCAGCGTTGCGGAGGCCGCGTTCTCCGTCGCCCAGTGCTCCTGTTTGGTGCCCGGGACCGGGACGACGTGGCGGCCCTGGGACAGGACCCAGGCCAGTGCGACCTGGGCCGGGGTGACCTCGGTGCCGTGGCGGGCCGCGGTACGGCGCAGGCCCGCCACGATGGGCTGGTTCGCGGCCATCATCTCCGCGGTGAAGCGGGGGTGGCGGGCGCGGACGTCGTCCGGTTCGAAGCCCTCGCCCGGGGTGAGCGTGCCGGTCAGGAAGCCGTTGCCGAGGGGCATCGCGGCCAGAAGGCCGACCCCGCGCGCCTCGCACCAGGGCAGCAGCGACTCGAGCGCCTCCGGCGACCACACCGACAGCTCGGCCTCCACCGCGCTCACCGGGAACACCTGCTGCACCCGCTTCAGCTGCCTGATCGTGGCGTCGTGCAGCCGCGTACCCGAGCGTCGGCCACCGCGCGCACCGACGGCGCACAGCCCCAACGCCCTTACCTTTCCGGCCTGGACGAGCTCCGCCATCGCGCCCCAGGTCTCCTCGACGGGCACCTCGGGGTCCTCGCGGTGCAGCTGGTAGAGGTCGATGACGTCCGTCTGCAGGCGCCTGAGCGACGCGTCGCAGGCGCGCTTCACATAACCGGGGCGGCCGTTGGCCACGACATGCTGCTCGCCGACCAGCAGCCCCACCTTCGTCGACACGAAGGCGTCCTCGCGCCGCTCCTTCAACGCCCGCCCCACCAGCAGCTCGTTGGTGAACGGGCCGTACATGTCGGCGGTGTCCAGGAGCGTCGAACCCGCGTCGAGCGCCCGGTGCACCGCCCTGAGCGATGCGTCGCCGCGCTGCCGCGATCCGCTGTACGCCCAGCTCATCGGCATGCACCCGAGGCCGACGGCCCCCACCTCGAGCGCCCCCGCGCCGATCGTCCTGCGCTCCACCTGCTCGTGACCCTCCCTCTCCAGGCCCCCAACCTAACCTCTGCGCTTCCCAGGGCCTGACATAGCCTCCTGACATGACTGCTGACGTGTGGCTTCCCATCCCGCCGGACACCATCGAGGGGCTGCCGGAGGGGCCGAACTACCGCTACTGGGACGGTGCCGACGAGTTCCCCGCGGACCCGGCCGACTGCGCGTACTACGTCGTCCCCTACATGAAGCCCGGTGACGTGGGCGTGCGCCCGCTGCCCGAGTTGAGCGCCGTACAGGTGGTGCAGACCCTGTCGGCCGGCATCGACAGCCTGGAGCCCGGACTGAAGCACCTGCGTCCCGGCGTGCAGGTGTGCAATGCGCGCGGGGTGCACGAGGCGAGCACCGCCGAGCTCGCCCTCACGCTGATCCTCGCCTCGCTGCGCGGCGTCCCCGACTTCGTGCGCGCCCAGGACCGCGGGGAGTGGCGCGGCGGGTTCCGGCCGGCCCTCGCGGACAAGAACGTGCTCATCGTGGGCTACGGCTCGATCGGTTCCGCCATCGAGGACCGGCTCGTTCCGTTCGAGGTGGCGCGCGTGGCGCGCGTCGCGCGCTCTGCGCGCACGACGGCGCGCGGGCCGGTGCATCCGCTCGCCGAACTGCCCGCCCTGCTCACGGAGGCGGACGTCGTCGTCCTGATCACGCCCCTGAACGACGCCACCCGGCACCTGGCGGACGCGGAGTTCCTCGCACGCATGAAGGACGGCGCCCTCCTGGTGAACGTCTCCCGCGGCCCGGTCGTCGACACCAAGGCCCTGCTCGCCGAGGTGGAGACCGGCCGCATCACCGCCGCCCTCGACGTCACCGACCCCGAGCCCCTGCCCCGCGAACACGCTCTGTGGCGGGCGCCCGGCGTCCTCATCAGCCCCCACGTCGGCGGCCCCACGTCCGCGTTCCTGCCGCGCGCCAAGCGGCTCATCGTGGACCAGTTGACCCGGTTCGTGAACCAGGAGCCGTTGCGCAACGTGATCCTTACGACAGGTACAACCGGCGCATGACACCGGGGATTTCGAGCGTCCCGCGCGGGACCCGCGCGACCGGCGCGGCAGGCGCGTAGTCCGTTTCCGGCACCCTCCGCAATCCTCTGGACGCGGTCCGTGCTCGCATTCCCGCTGGTCGTCACGGAGCGTAGAGGAACTATGTCCCTGAGTGACGAGACTGGTGTATCGTCCGGAGCAGGGGCTGCGCCGTGCACCGTTCGGCGCCGGGGATGGACATTGCAGACTGTGAGGGGGGCGACGGGCGATGCACGGCCGATGGACGAGCGATCCGACGCGACGGGGCCGCCGATGGCGACCCTGGCGTACGGCCGCGCGCAGACGCGGTCACCACGGCAGTCACGGCTGCCGTCACAGCCACCACATCGAGCAGGACGACCGCCGCAGGCACGGACACCCAGCGTCCCGGGGTCCGTGGGACCCGGGAGCGGAGCGGACCGGGAGTGCGCGGTGAGCCCGCCACTGCCCGTCGCGACCGCCTTCGACGGAGCGCTGCGGGCGCAGCCTTCGCGAGGGCCGCTGCTGCCCCGTCCGCCGTCCCTCGGCGGCCGGCCCGGCCTGGTCCATCAACTGGTCCTGGCCCTGATCTGCGCGGGATACGCCGTCGGTTCCGCGCTCGACTGGGGTTCCGAAGAAGTCGCTTTGATCATGGGTGATTTCGGGCTGGCCGCCGCCGCGGCGACCGCCGCCGTGTCGCTCTTCCTGTACGCCCGCAGCCGCCGTATCCGCTTTCGACCCGCCTGGCTGCTGTTCGCCCTCTCCTCGGCCATGGCGGCCCTCGGCAACGCGGTCTGGGGATGGTACGAGGTCGTCCTGGGGGAGCAGGTGCCCACCCCCAGCTACGCCGACCTGTTCTTCCTCTGCTTCGCGCCGCCCGCGATCGTGGGGCTCCTGGTGCTCGCCAAGCGCCCGGTGACGAAGGCGGGCTGGGTCTGCCTGGCGCTCGACGCCTGGCTGATCGGCGGCTCGCTGCTCACTCTGTCGTGGAGCCTCGCGCTCGCCCAGGCGGCCAAGTTCGACGGGCCGAGTGTGGCGCACACCGCGCTGTCGCTGGCGTACCCGCTGCTGGACATCGCGCTGGTCAGCATGGTGCTCGCACTGCACTTCCGGCGTTCGGCGGTCAACCGCACCGCGGTCAACACCGCCATCGGCGCGCTGGCGCTCACGGTGATGTGCGACGCCTTGTTCACCTCGCCCCTGCTGCACAACAACTACCACTCGGGCCAGTCGCTCGACGCGGGCTGGTTCGCCGGCTCGCTGCTCCTCGCCTACGCGCCCTGGGCCGCGCCCCGGCTCGGTCAGCTGCCCGCGGAGGACGACGGGCACACACGCGTGGTGCACGAGCACCTGCCGGGCCCGCACGGCGGCACCCACCAGCACCACGCGGTGCCGCAGCAGGGCGAGCACACCCGGTATCCGGCCGCCCGGCCCATCGCCGGCTCCCTGGCCGCTCTCACGCCCTATCTCGCCGCCGCCGTCTGCACGTTGGGGATCCTCTACAACGTCCTCAACGGCCGCAGCGTCGACCGCGTGGTGCTCCTGACCGGCGGCACGGTCGTGCTCGCCCTCGTGGTGCGTCAGGGCATCATGCTGCTCGACAACATCACCCTCACCCAGGAGCTGGCGCAGAAGGAGAACCACTTCCGCTCCCTGGTGCAGGGCTCCAGCGACGTCATCATGATCGCCGCGCCCAACGGCATCCTCCGGTACGTCTCCCCGGCGGCCGCCGGGGTCTACGGACGCTCGGCGGAGGAGCTGGTGGGTACGGAACTGGCCAATCTCATCCACCCGGAGGACCTGGGCCGCGTGGTGCACGAGGTGCGCCGCTTCCTCGCCGCCAGCCCGCTCGAGGAACCCACTACGCGCATCGAGTGCCGCTTCCGGTCCGGCGGCGGGGGCACCTCCCGCTCGAGCGGGGCCGAGAGCGGGGGAGGCTGGCTCAACGTCGAGTCGACCGTCAACCGCCACCACGGCGGCCTCATCTTCAACAGCCGGGACGTGACCGAACGGGTGCGCCTCCAGGCGCAGTTGCAGCACAACGCCGAGCACGACCCGCTCACCGACCTGCCCAACCGCGCTCTGTTCACCCAGCGCGTCCAGCAGGCCCTGTCCGGCCGCCGCTCCACCGACCGGGGCACGGCCGTGCTCTTCATCGACCTCGACGGCTTCAAGGCCGTCAACGACACGATCGGGCACCAGGCCGGGGACGAGCTGCTCGTCCAGGCCGCCCGCAGACTCCAGGACGCGGTCCGCAAGGGGGACACCGCCTCCCGGCTCGGCGGCGACGAGTTCGCGGCCCTGATCGTGGGGGAGGGCACCCGGGACCGCTCCGCGCGCGAGCGGCACATCCTGGAGCTGGCCGACCGGCTCAGGCACACGCTGTCGCAGCCCTACCTCATCGACGGCAACGATGTCCGGGTGGCCGCTTCCATCGGCGTCGCCTTCGCCGAACCGAGCCTCGGCGCGGGCGAGTTGCTGCGCAACGCCGACCTGGCCATGTATCGCGCCAAGGCGGCGGGCAAGGGCCGGGTCGAGCTGTACGCCCCGCAGATGCAGCAGGACGTCGTACGCAAGGCGGAGCTGGCCACGCGCCTGCGTGCCGCACTGCACGACGGCGAGTTCGCGCTGCTGCACCAGCCCGTCGTCGGCCTGGAGGACGGCCGGATCACGTCGGTCGAGGCACAGGCGCGCTGGCGCTCCTCGCAGGGGGTGCTGTTCACCCCGGCCGAGTTCCTGCGCGTCGCCGACGACAGCGACAGAACCGCCGAGCTGGGCCGCTGGATGCTGGAGGAGGCCGTCGAGCAGGCCGCCGAGCGCACCGGGACGGGGCTGGCCGTGCCCGTGGCGGTCCGGGTCAGCGCCCGGCGGCTGCTGGACCGGTCGATGCCGCTCGGCTCGATCGAGGCCCTGCTGACCAGGCACGGGCTCCCGTCCGGATCGCTGGTGATCGAGCTGACCGACGCCGATCCGCGGATCTCCCTGGACGAGCTGGAGCGGAGACTGGGCACGCTGCGCAGGCTCGGCGTCCGGATCGCCCTGGACGGCTTCGGCAGCGGCCACGCGGCGATCACGGCGCTGCGCAGACTCCCCGTCGACGTGCTGAAGCTCGACCGCAGCCTGGTCGAGGGCGTCGTCGAGTCCGCGCGGCTGCACAAGATCACCAGCGGCCTGCTGCGGATCGCCAACGATCTGGGGCTCCAGTCGGTGGCCGACGGGGTGGACCTGCCCGAGCAGGTGGTCGCGCTCCGCGCGATGGGCTGCACGCACGGACAGGGCATGGCGTTCTCCGGTCCGCTGGACGAATACCGGCTGCGCCGGGCGCTCGCTTCCGGCCACTATCCGGTGCCGCACGGCCCGATCGAGCCGGCGTTCGCGGGAGGTGGGGCAGGGGTGTACACAGGTGGTGTCGCCGCCGTCCTGGGAGGCGGAAGTGCCCTCCGCTCACATAATGAGACTCCCGTCCCACCCACTTGACACGTGGTGCGTGCCGGGGGGAGGGTCAGTGCCATGCGCACCCGAATTCTCGTACTTGGAAAGCGCGTCGGCTGAGCTGGTGATGTCCGGACGGATCCGGAACTCCCAGCGACCACACCCGGCGCGCTCCCCTCGCTTGCCTTACGGCACGAGGGGTTTTTTGTTGCACAGGTGACCCCCGTGCAGCGCCCGAACACCGCGCAAACCTCGCAAAAACCCTCAGCATCGAGAAGAGAATGCCGATGACCGAGCAGGCCACCGGGGCCCACCATCCGCAGCCGCGGCCCCGTTCCGGAGGACAGCAGTCCGCACCCGAGCACGTCACGGGTGCGAAGTCCCTCATCCGCTCTCTCGAGGAGGTCGGGGCCGACACCGTATTCGGCATTCCCGGCGGTGCGATCCTTCCCGCGTACGACCCGATGATGGACTCCACCCGGGTGCGTCATGTCCTGGTCCGGCACGAGCAGGGCGCCGGCCACGCGGCCACGGGTTACGCGCAGGCCACCGGCAAGGTCGGTGTCTGCATGGCGACTTCCGGCCCCGGTGCCACCAACCTGGTGACGCCGATCGCGGACGCGCACATGGACTCGGTGCCGCTCGTGGCGATCACCGGCCAGGTCGCGTCCAAGGCGATCGGCACGGACGCCTTCCAGGAGGCGGACATCGTCGGCATCACGATGCCGATCACCAAGCACAACTTCCTTGTCACCAAGGCGGAGGACATCCCGCGCGTCATCGCGCAGGCCTTCCACATCGCCTCCACCGGCCGCCCGGGCCCGGTCCTGGTCGACATCGCGAAGGACGCGCTGCAGGCGCAGACGACCTTCTCCTGGCCGCCCGTGATGGACCTGCCCGGCTACCGCCCGGTGACCAAGCCGCACGCCAAGCAGATCCGCGAGGCCGCGAAGCTGATCACCACCGCCAAGCGGCCCGTCCTCTACGTCGGCGGCGGTGTCATCAAGGCACACGCCACCGCGGAGCTCAAGGTTCTCGCCGAGCTCACCGGAGCGCCCGTCACCACCACACTGATGGCGCTCGGCGCATTCCCCGACAGCCACCCGCTGCACGTGGGAATGCCGGGCATGCACGGTGCGGTCACCGCCGTCACCGCGCTGCAGAAGGCCGACCTGATCGTCGCCCTCGGAGCCCGCTTCGACGACCGCGTCACCGGCAAGCTGGACAGCTTCGCCCCCTACGCGAAGATCGTCCACGCCGACATCGACCCGGCCGAGATCGGCAAGAACCGCGCCGCCGACGTGCCGATCGTCGGGGACGCCCGCGAGGTGCTGGCCGACCTGATCCAGGCCGTCCAGAAGGAGCACAGCGAAGGCGGCAAGGGGGACTACAGCGCCTGGTGGAAGGACCTGTCCCGGTGGCGTGACACCTACCCGCTCGGCTACGACCAGCCCGAGGACGGCTCGCTCTCCCCGCAGCAGGTCATCGAGCGGATCGGGCAGCTCGCTCCGGAGGGCACGATCTTCGCGGCGGGCGTCGGTCAGCACCAGATGTGGGCCGCGCACTTCGTCCAGTACGAGAAGCCGGCGACCTGGCTGAACTCCGGCGGCGCCGGGACGATGGGCTACGCGGTCCCGGCAGCGATGGGCGCCAAGGCCGGCGCGCCGGACCAGGCGGTCTGGGCGATCGACGGCGACGGCTGCTTCCAGATGACCAATCAGGAGCTCACCACCTGCGCCCTGAACAACATCCCGATCAAGGTCGCCATCATCAACAACGGCGCCCTCGGGATGGTCCGCCAGTGGCAGACCCTCTTCTACAACCAGCGCTACTCCAACACCGTCCTGCACTCCGGCCCGGGGGCGGACGGCAAGCAGCCGAGCGCCGGCACGCGCGTGCCGGACTTCGTGAAGCTGTCGGAGGCGATGGGCTGCCACGCGATCCGCTGCGAGTCCCCCGACGACCTGGACAAGGTCATCGAGGAGGCGAACTCCATCAACGACCGCCCGGTCGTCGTCGACTTCATCGTGCACGAGGACGCGATGGTCTGGCCGATGGTCGCCGCCGGCACCTCGAACGACACGATCCTGGCCGCCCGGGACGTCCGCCCCGACTTCGGCGACAACGAAGACGACTGAGCGAGAGAGACGTAAAAAGATCATGTCCAAGCACACGCTCTCCGTCCTGGTGGAGAACACCCCGGGCATCCTGGCCCGGATCGCCGCCCTGTTCTCCCGCCGCGGCTTCAACATCGACTCGCTCGCGGTCGGCGTCACCGAGCACCCAGACATCTCCCGCATCACCATCGTCGTGGGCGTCGAGGACCTGCCGCTCGAGCAGGTGACGAAGCAGCTCAACAAGCTGGTCAACGTGCTGAAGATCGTCGAGCTGGAACCCGGGCAGGCCGTTCAGCGCGAACTCGTCCTGGTGAAGGTGCGCGCCGACAACGAGACGCGCTCCCAGATCGTCGAGATCGTCCAGCTGTTCCGCGCCAAGACCGTCGACGTCTCCCCGGAGGCCGTGACGATCGAGGCGACCGGCAGCAGCGAGAAGCTGTCCGCGATGCTCAAGATGCTGGAGCCGTACGGCATCAAGGAGCTCGTCCAGTCCGGCACCATCGCGATCGGCCGCGGCGCCCGTTCGATCACGGACCGCTCACTGCGCGCACTCGACCGTTCCGCGTGACGATCCTTCGGGCGGCCGGGTGACTCCGGCCGCCCGTATGGCGAGACCCCGGAACTTCCCTTCCGCCCACCGTCATACGGTGGGACGCAACACCTGCACACAAGGAGAGAACCCAAAGTGGCCGAGCTGTTCTACGACGCCGACGCCGACCTGTCCATCATCCAGGGCCGCAAGGTCGCGGTCATCGGTTACGGCAGCCAGGGCCACGCCCACGCGCTGTCGCTCCGTGACTCGGGTGTCGACGTGCGTGTCGGTCTGCACGAGGGCTCCAAGTCCAAGGCCAAGGCCGAGGAGCAGGGCCTGCGCGTGGTGACCCCGGCGGAGGCCGCCGCCGAGGCCGACGTCATCATGATCCTCGTCCCGGACCCGATCCAGGCCCAGGTCTACGAGGAGCACATCGCCCCGAACCTGAAGGACGGCGACGCGCTGTTCTTCGGTCACGGCCTGAACATCCGCTTCGACTTCATCAAGCCCCCGGCGGGCGTGGACGTCTGCATGGTCGCCCCGAAGGGCCCGGGCCACCTGGTGCGCCGCCAGTACGAGGAGGGCCGCGGCGTTCCGTGCATCGTGGCCGTCGAGCAGGACGCGACCGGCAGTGGCTTCGCGCTGGCGCTGTCGTACGCCAAGGGCATCGGCGGCACCCGCGCCGGCGTCATCAAGACGACCTTCACCGAGGAGACCGAGACCGACCTCTTCGGCGAGCAGGCCGTGCTGTGCGGCGGTACGGCCGCGCTGGTGAAGGCGGGCTTCGAGACGCTGACCGAGGCGGGCTACCAGCCGGAGATCGCGTACTTCGAGTGCCTGCACGAGCTGAAGCTGATCGTGGACCTCATGTACGAGGGCGGCCTGGAGAAGATGCGCTGGTCGATCTCCGAGACCGCCGAGTGGGGCGACTACGTCACCGGCCCGCGGATCATCACCGACGCCACCAAGGCCGAGATGAAGAAGGTCCTCGCCGAGATTCAGGACGGCACGTTCGCCCGTGAGTGGATGGCCGAGTACCACGGCGGTCTGAAGAAGTACAACGAGTACAAGACCGCGGACTCCGAGCACCTGCTGGAGACCACCGGCAAGCAGCTGCGCAAGCTGATGAGCTGGGTGAACGAGGAGGCGTAAGCCTCCGACGGACGGGGCCGGAGCGTTCTGCTCCGGCCCCTTTGTCCAGCGCGTCGAATCTCGGACGGGTGATCCTTCCGCGGAGGCGCAGGACGACCACCGCCGCGCCACTACACTGCCGTACTACATACGCGTCAGGCCCACAGCGTCGTGCGTCTTCCACGCGGCTCAAGCGGCCCTACGGGCCGCGACACCCCTCCACCGCCTGCGGCCGTCGGGACGGCCGTCCGCAATGGACTTGTGAGGACTCACGTGAGCTCGAAACCCGTCGTACTCATCGCCGAAGAGCTGTCGCCCGCCACCGTGGACGCGCTCGGCCCCGACTTCGAGATCCGGCACTGCAACGGAGCGGACCGAGCCGAACTGCTCCCCGCCATCGCCGACGTCGACGCCATCCTGATCCGTTCGGCCACCAAGGTCGACGCCGAGGCGATCGCCGCCGCGAAGAAGCTCAAGGTCGTAGCGCGAGCCGGCGTCGGCCTGGACAACGTCGACGTCTCCGCCTCCACCAAGGCCGGCGTGATGGTCGTCAACGCGCCGACCTCCAACATCGTGACCGCCGCCGAGCTCGCCTGCGGTCTCCTCATCGCCACCGCCCGCCACATCCCGCAGGCCAACGCCGCGCTGAAGAACGGCGAGTGGAAGCGGAGCAAGTACACGGGCGTGGAGCTCGCCGAGAAGACGCTCGGTGTGGTGGGTCTGGGCCGCATCGGCGCACTCGTCGCCCAGCGCATGTCCGCCTTCGGCATGAAGGTCGTCGCCTACGACCCCTACATCCAGCCCGCCCGCGCCGCCCAGATGGGCGTGAAGGTGCTGTCGCTGGACGAGCTGCTCGAGGTCTCCGACTTCATCACCGTCCACCTGCCCAAGACCCCCGAGACCCTCGGCCTGATCGGCGACGAGGCGCTGCGCAAGGTCAAGCCGAGCGTGCGCATCGTCAACGCCGCGCGCGGCGGCATCGTCGACGAGGAGGCGCTGTACTCGGCGCTGAAGGAGGGCCGCGTCGCGGGCGCCGGCCTGGACGTGTACGCCAAGGAGCCGTGCACGGACTCGCCGCTGTTCGAGTTCGACCAGGTCGTCTCCACCCCGCACCTCGGCGCCTCCACGGACGAGGCGCAGGAGAAGGCCGGTATCGCCGTCGCCCGCTCGGTGCGCCTCGCCCTCGCCGGTGAGCTCGTGCCGGACGCGGTGAACGTCCAGGGCGGCGTCATCGCCGAGGACGTCAAGCCGGGCCTGCCGCTCGCCGAGCGCCTCGGCCGCATCTTCACCGCGCTCGCGGGCGAGGTCGCGGTCCGTCTCGACGTCGAGGTGTACGGCGAGATCACCCAGCACGACGTGAAGGTGCTGGAGCTGTCCGCCCTCAAGGGCGTCTTCGAGGACGTCGTCGACGAGACGGTGTCGTACGTCAACGCCCCGCTGTTCGCGCAGGAGCGCGGCGTCGAGGTGCGGCTGACCACCAGCTCGGAGGCCACCGACCACCGCAACGTCGTCACCGTGCGCGGCACGCTCACGGACGGCGAGGAGGTGTCGGTCTCCGGCACCCTGGCCGGCCCGAAGCACCTCCAGAAGATCGTGGCCGTCGGTGAGTACGACGTCGACCTCGCGCTCGCCGACCACATGGTGGTGCTGCGGTACGAGGACCGTCCCGGTGTCGTCGGCACGGTGGGCCGTGTCTTCGGCGAGGCGGGCATCAACATCGCCGGTATGCAGGTCGCCCGCGCGGCGGCGGGCGGGGAGGCGCTGGCGGTGCTGACGGTGGACGACACGGTTGCCGCCGGCGTGTTGGCCGAGGTTGCCGAGGAGATCGGGGCGACGTTCGCTCGGTCTGTGAACCTGGTCTGACATGGCGAAACAAGCGCCGGACGGGCTGAGACAGCTCGTCCGGCGCTTGCATGTCCTGCTACTTGCCGGCGACGTGGATTCCCCGTAGCGCCCGCGCCGCCAGCAGCGCCGCTCCCGCGAGGAGGATGGCGCCGGCGATCGCCGCGCCCTGCATGCCGCTGGTGAAGGCCTCGCGGGCGGCCGTCGCCAGGGCGTCTCCCGTGCGCCCCGGGAGCCGGCCCGCGACGGCCAGCGCGCCGCCCAGTGTCTCGCGGGCCGCGTCCGGCGCCGCGGCCGGCATGTCGTGGCGGTAGATCGCGGTGCCGATGGAGCCGAGGACGGCCATGCCCAGGGCGCCGCCGAACTCCGCGCCGGTCTCCATCAGGGAGGCCGCCGACCCGGCCCGCTCGACGGGAGCGCTGCTCAGGGCGAGGTCGGTGATCTGGGAGATGACCATGACGATGCCGGAGGCGAGGACGCCGCATGCGGCCAGTACCAGCCAGAGGGAGCCGGTGTCCGCGAAGGCCAGCATCGCGTAGCCGGCGGCGGCGATCGCGAAGCCCGCCGTGACGACGTAGGCGCGGCCCACGCCCTTCTGGACCAGCGCGGTCGCCATCGGGGCGGCCATGCCGATCGGCACCGAGGGGAGCAGCGCCCACAGGGCCGCCTCCATCGCGCTCTTGCCGAGCACCGACTGCAGGTACTGCGTGGTGAAGAAGGCGGAGCCCATCATGCCGAACGAGGCGACGAGGTTGAGGGCCACCGAGGGCGCGAAGCCGCGGCCGCGGAACAGCGCCGGGTCGATCATCGGTGAGGCCGTGGTGCGCTGGCGGTGGACGAAGAGGGCCGCGAAGAGCAGGCCGACGGTGATCGAGACGACGTACTGGGCGTGCCAGCCCTCGGACGGGATCTCCTTCAGGCCGTAGATGACGGGCAGTACGGCGGCCATCGACAGCGGGACGCTCGGCCAGTCGAAGCGGCCCGGGTTCGGGTCCTTGGACTCGGGGAGCAGGAACGGGCCCAGGATCAGCAGCAGCGCCATCGCGGGCAGGTTGACCAGGAAGACCGAGCCCCACCAGAAGTACTGGACCAGGACGCCGCTCATCACCGAGCCGAGCGCGATGCCGGCCGTCATCACGCCGGACCACAGGCCGATCGCCTTCGCGCGCTGGCCGGGGTCGGTGAACATCGTGCGGACCAGCGCCATCGTCGACGGCATCAGGGTCGCGCCACCGATGCCGAGCACGGCGCGGGACGCTATCAGGGTCTCGGCGCTGTTCGCGTAGGCCGCGACCAGGGAGGCGGCGCCGAATGCGACCGCGCCGACGAGGAGCAGCCTGCGGCGGCCGATGCGGTCGCCGAGCGAGCCCATGGTCATCAGCAGCCCGGCCAGGACGAAGGCGTAGATGTCGAAGATCCACAGCTGCTGGGTGCCGCTGGGCTCGAGGTCCGCGCTGATCGCCGGGATGGCGAAGTACAGGACCGAGACGTCCATCGAGACCAGCAGCAGCGGGAGCATCAGCACGCCCAGTGCGGTCCATTCGCGGCGGCCGGCGAGCCTGGCCGGGGTTGTGGTGGTGCTCGTCGAGTTCGTCATGGCAGAGACTGTACGAGCGTCTTACACGCTTGTCTAGAACGTTTGTGTAAGTCATCTGTATGGGACGGTTGTATGAATCGGGGGTAGGGTGGCCCGCATGGGACACCGTGAGGATCTGCTCGAAGGCGCCAAGCGCTGCCTGCTTCAGAAGGGGTTCCTGCGTACGACCGCGCGGGACGTCGTCAAGGAGTCGGGGACGAACCTGGCGTCCATCGGCTACCACTACGGGTCGAAGGACGCACTGCTGGTGCAGGCCTACGTCTCGCTGATCGAGGGGCTCGGCGACAGCTTCGACCCGGGCTGGGGTGGTGCGAAGAGCGGGGCCACGGCGCCACCCGGATCGCTGGAGCGCTTCCAGGAGGTGTGGGCGAACATCATCCGCTCGGTCCCGGCGTCCCGGGGCATCTGGCTGCTGAGCTTCGAACTCATCGCGCAGGGCGACCGGTTGCCCGAGGTGCGCAAGCTGCTGGCCGCGGCGCAGGAGGAGGGCCGCTCGGGCATCGTGCCGATGTTCAACGGCGTCCCCGAGGAGCAGCTGGACAAGGAGACCGTCGACACGGAGGGCCGCTTCTACCAGACCCTGCTCAACGGGCTCATGGTCCAGTGGCTCTTCGACCCCGACACGGCGACCGACGCGGCGCAGCTCACGGAGGGGCTGCGCCGCGTGATCGAGGGCGCCGGGAACGGCTGACGGTCAGGGGCGGGCGGCCCGCCGGTCGCCCAGCACCGGTGCCAGCGCGCCCAGCATCAGGACCGCGGTCACCGCGAAGGCCCACGGGTAGCCGGTCAGGCCGGCGAGGACGCCGAAGCCCGCCGCGCCCGCGCCCATCCCGCCGTCGTAGGCGAGGTTCCACAGGGCGCTGACCGTGCCGTAGGAGGAGGCGGAGACCCGGGCGTACATCAGGGTCAGCGTGGCGTTCTGGGCGATACCGAAGCCGGCGCCGAAGAGGGCGGTGCCCGCGACGACGGCGATCGCGCTGCCCGTCGCGGCGATGACCAGCACGCCGGCCGCCGACAGGAGCAGGCCGGGCAGGACGAGGCGGGCGCTGCCGTGCCGGTCGCCGTGGCGGCCCGCGAGCCAGCGGAAGACGGTCGAGGCGGCGGGCTGCACGAACAGCGCCACGGTGACGACGCCGGCGGACGCGTGCGGAACGGCCAGCGGCAGGAACGTGACCAGGATTCCGGCGGCCGTCGCGGTGGCGGCGAACACGATCACGGGGCGCAGGAGGGCGCCCGTGCGCAGTCCGCGGACGACGCCCACCGACTCCTTCGCATGCGCCTCGCGGTCCGGCAGCCCGAGCACCGAGGCGATCGCGGCCAGCGCCGCCGCGCCCCCGGTCACGGCCACCGGCCCGTAGCCGACGTGCCCGGCCAGCAACAGCCCCAGCGGCAGGGCGATCAGCGACGGCACTCCGGAGACGACGCCCACGACCGCCAGGCCCTCGCCCCTGCGCTCCGCCGGGATCAGGGACGCGGTCAGGGCACCGCCCGCGACGATCGTCAGCGCGAAGCCCAGCCCGCGCACCAGGCACATCGCCACGATCCAGGCCACGTCCCCGGAGAGGGTCAGCACCACGGCCGGGGCGCCGAGCAGGAACAGGCCCGCCATCAGCGTCGCCCGGTAGCCGAAGCGGGCGACGAGCCGGGGAGTGATCAGCTCGCCGAGGACGGTGGTCAGCATCAGTGAGCCGGTCGCGAGGCCCGCGCCGCCGTTGCCGCCGGACTCGGCCGCGTAGGCGGGCACCACCGACAGCAGCAGGAAGAAGCTGACGCTCGCGCCGATCATGCTCACGAAGCGGAGCAGCAGGGGCCGGGTCAGCAGCCGGGGAGCCGGAACGATCACCTGGGGAGGGCACGGGGCCGAAGTCGTCATACCGAAGACGTTAGGGATCGACCGACTCCCCGCTAAGCTCCAATTCCATGCCAGTGCAGTGGGCCGGTTTGTCACCCGAGCTGCTCCTGACCGTCGACCGGGACAGCGGGGACCGCCTGTGCGCCCAGCTGGAGGGGCAGCTGCGCGACGCGATCCGCTCCGGCCGCCTCCAGGCCGGCGAGCGCCTCCCGTCCTCCCGCGAGCTCGCCCGCATCCTGGGCCTGTCCCGCGGTCTCGTCCAGGACTGCTACGCCCAGCTCCAGGCCGAGGGCTATCTCGTCACCCGCGTCGGCTCGGCCACCCGGGTGGCGGCCTGCGCACAGGTGGAGCCGGTCCCCGCGGCACCCCGGCCCGAGGCCCGGCCCCGGCTGGTCGCCGACTTCCGGCACGGCGTCCCGGACCTGGCCTCCTTCCCGGTCGCCGACTGGCTGTGGGCGACCAGGGAAGCGGCTCGCACCATGCCGACCGCCGACCTCGACTACGGGGATCCGCGCGGCAGTTCGGCCCTGCGCGAGGTGGTGGCGGGGTATCTGCGCCGGGTGCGCGGGGCCGCCGCCGACCCCTCCCGCACCGTCGTCTGCTCCGGCTACGCGCAGGGCCTGAGCCTCGCCCTGCGCGCCCTCGTGGGCACGGGGGTGCGGGTCGTGGCCTACGAGGACCCGGGCGGTCCGGGCACCGCGCACGCCGCGGCGGAGGCGTCCGGCCTCGCGGCCGTACCGGTGCCGGTCGACGAAGCGGGCGTCGACGTACGGGCGCTGGACGCCACCGGTGCCCGCGCGGTGATCGTCACGCCCGCCCACCAGTGGCCGACGGGCGTCGTGCTGGCACCCGACCGCCGGCACGCGCTGATCGAGTGGGCGCAGCGCCGGGACGCGTACGTCATCGAGGACGACTACGACGCCGAGTTCCGCTACGACCGCGAACCCGTGGGCTCCCTGCAGGGGCTGGCCGCCGACCGCGTGCTGTCCGTCGGCACGGTCAGCAAGTCCCTCGCGCCCGCCCTGCGGCTGGGCTGGCTGCTGTGCCCGCCCGCACTCGCCGGTCCGCTCACCGACCTCAAACGCATCGCCGACCGCGGCTCACCCGCCCTCGACCAGCTCGCCCTCGCCCGCCTCGTCGAGTCCGGCCGCTACGACCGCCATCTGCGCCGTATGCGCACGACCTACGCGGCCCGCCGCATCGCACTCGTCACGGCCCTCGCCCAACACGCCCCGGACGTACGGCTGTCGGGGCTCGCTGCGGGCTTCCACGCGGTGGCGCACCTGCCGTCGGGCGTCGACGAGCCGGTGGTCGTGGGGAAGGCGCGCGAGCGCGGGGTGGGGCTGTACGGCATGAGCGACTGCCGTACGTCGAAAGCGGCGACCCCGCCCCAACTGATCCTGGGCTTCGGCAACGTGACGGAGCGTGCGATCTCCGAGGGGATCGGGAAAGTGGCGGAACTCCTCGACGGCAGGCCCTAGTTACAGCCGCGCCCCCTTCAGCGCCATGTGCAGCAGCAGCCGGTCCTCGCCGTCGTCCAGGTCGAGGCCCGTGAGCTGCTCCACGCGGGACAGGCGGTAGTACAGGGTCTGGCGGTGGATGCCCAGTTCGGCGGCGGTGCGGCCGGCCTGGCCCGCGCAGTCGAGGTAGATCTCGGCGGTACGGGCCAGCTCGCGGTGGGCGGGGGAGAGGAGGGCGCCGACCGCCGGGTCGTGGGCCACCTCCGGCGGCAGCGAGGTCAGCAGGCGGAAGGGACCGATGTGCGACCACTCCGCGACCGGGCCGAGCCGGGGTTCCGCGAGTGCGGCCCGCGCCGCCGCGGAGGCCTCTCGCCAGGCCGCCGCCAGCTCCGCGAGGCCCGTGCGCGCGGGGGCGATGCCGGCGGCCGCGGTGGTGCCGCGGTCCAGCTGCCGGGTCCGCTCCAGCATCCGCCCGGCCGCCGAGGCCGCCGGTGTCAGCACGTCCGCCGAGCGCAGCCGTACGAGCAGGGCGAGGGACTGGGACGCGGTTCCCCACGGCACCGTGCACAGCGCGGTCGCTCCCGGCACCGTACGGACCGAGGGCGCGTCGTCCGGGTCGGCGGACGGCCACGGGGTCACACAGACCACCGTGTGCGGGGCGTCCGCGCGCGAGCCGAGCGCCGTGCGCAGCTCCGCCACCGCCATGTCCTGCTGCCAGCCGCGCTCGGCGACCAGCACGGCGTGCAGCTCCCTGCTCAGATCCGCCCCGTGCTGGGCCTCGTCCGCGAGCAGGGCGCCGATGCGGACCGTCACATCCATGGCCGCGTCCAGTTGCCGCCCGGTCGGGCCCGGGTCGGAGTCCAGCAGCCACACGTAACCGAGGACGACACCCCGATGGCGTACCGGAAGGCAGATGCGCCCCCGGTACACACCCGCCTCGGGCGTCGGCGGGATACGGACCGGGCCCGTCGCCCGGGTGATGCCGAAGCCCTCGAACCACGAGCGGACGGCGGACGTGGAGCGGCGCGTCAGGATCGAGCGGGTGCGGACCGGGTCCAGGGCCGAGGCGTCGAGGTCGCCCTCACTGTCGTAGGCACCGAAGGCGATCAGCTCGAAGTCCCGGCTCTCCAGGGTCGCGGGAGCGCCGAGAAGCTCCGAGATCTCGTCGACCAGCTCCTGGTAGTCACCTTTGTGGTCCGCCGTCACTCAGGCATTCTCCCGCATTTCCCCAGGCGCCTCATACATATGTCTGAGATCTGCGGCACGGATGCGTGACAACTGTCGATGGTCGACGATCGGGGGAATCCTTAGGTTTCACGGTGGTTCTATCTGCTGGTTTGTGGAGGTGCCCCGTGCTGGGTCCCGTGATTCTTGCCGCGTCGCGCAGCGACCGGATGCGACGCCTCATCTCGGCGGCCCCGGTGACCAAGCAGGTCGTCGACCGCTTCATCCCCGGTGAGTCCGTCGACGACGTCGTGCCGATCATCAAGGACCTCACCGGCCGGGGCCTCGAGCTGACGATGGACGTCGTCGGCGAGGACATCACCACCCCCGAGCAGTCCCACGCCGCCCGCGACGCCTATCTGGCGCTCATCGACCGGCTGGCGGAGCTGGACCTGGGCGAGCGGGTCGAGATGTCCGTGAAGCTGTCGATGTTCGGGCAGGCGCTGGAGGGCGGTCACGAGCTGGCCCTCGCGAACGTCCGCCAGGTCGTCGTGGCGGCCGCCGCCATCGGTACGACGGTCACCCTCGACGCCGAGGACCACACCACCCTCGACTCGATGTTCGCCATCCACGAGGAGCTGCGGAAGGACTTCCCGCAGACCGGCTGCGTCATCCAGGCCTATCTGTTCCGCACCGAGGCCGACGCCCGCCGGCTGGCCGCGGCCGGCAGCCGGGTGCGGCTGGTGAAGGGCGCGTACAAGGAGCCCGCCGAGGTCGCGTACCAGAACAAGCACGAGATCGACATGGCGTACGTCCGGGTCCTGAAGACCCTCATGGACGGCGAGGGGTACCCGATGATCGGCTCCCACGACCCGCGTCTGATCTCCATCGCCCAGGAACTCGCCCACCGCGCCGGCCGCAAGCCCGACGAGTACGAGTTCCAGATGCTCTACGGCATCCGCGGCGACGAGCACCTGCGGTTGGCCGCCGAGGGCCACCGCATGCGCGTCTACACGGCCTACGGCACCGACTGGTACGGCTACTTCATGCGCAGGCTGGCGGAGAAGCCGGCGAACCTGCGCTTCTTCGCCCGCTCGATGATCAGCAAGGGGTGATGTGCTGGATGAGCCGCGGCTGTCGGTCGCCGAGGAATCTCGGAGGCCGACAGCCGCCGCCCTGCGGCCGGCTGAGCCGGCCCCAGATCCGTGGAAAGGAGTTACGGATCTCGTGACTCCGCCCCCGAGGGGGCTTCTCACGGGCTCGCCGCAGCGAGTCCGTGACGGTCAAGCCCTGACCGCTGCTCACCATTCGCAACCGCTTCGGCTCCTCGATGCCGAAGCCCGGGAATCACTCGGAAGAGGTACCCCATGGACGCCGTGACCCAGGTCCCCACCCCCGTCAACGAGCCGGTGCACGGCTACGCCCCCGGCTCGCCCGAGCGCGCCCGGCTGGAGGCCAAGCTCAAGGAGCTGGCCGAGAACCCGGTCGAGCTGCCGATGACCATCGGCGGCGAGAAGCGCCTCGGCGGCGGCGAGCCCTTCCAGGTCGTGCAGCCGCACAACCACAAGGCCGTCCTCGGCACCGGGCACCACGCCACCCAGCAGGACGCCCAGGACGCGATCGACGCGGCCCTCGCCGCCGCGCCCGCCTGGCGCGCGATGTCCTTCGACGACCGCGCCGCGATCATCCTGCGCGCCGCCGAGCTGCTGTCCGGCCCGTGGCGCGAGACCATCGCCGCCTCCACCATGCTCGGCCAGTCCAAGACGGCCCAGCAGGCCGAGATCGACTCTCCCTGCGAGCTGATCGACTTCTGGCGCTTCAACGTCCACTACGCCCGCAACATCCTGGCCGAGCAGCCGCCGGCCAACTCCCCGGGCGTCTGGAACCGCATGGACCACCGCCCGCTGGAGGGCTTCGTCTACGCGATCACGCCGTTCAACTTCAGCGCCATCGCTGCCAACCTCCCGACGGCACCCGCCCTCATGGGCAACGTCGTGGTCTGGAAGCCGTCCCCGACGCAGACCCACGCCGCCGTGCTGCTGATGCAGCTGCTGGAGGAGGCGGGCCTGCCGAAGGGCGTCATCAACCTCGTCACCGGAGACGGCATCGAGGTCTCCAAGGTGGCGCTGGAACACCGCGACCTCGCGGGCATCCACTTCACCGGCTCGACCAAGACCTTCCAGTACCTGTGGAAGACGGTCGGCAACAACATCGAGAAGTACCGCACCTACCCGCGCCTGGTCGGCGAGACCGGCGGCAAGGACTTCCTGGTCGCGCACCCGAGCGCCGACCGCGCGGTCCTCAAGACCGCCCTGACCCGCGGTGCCTTCGAGTACCAGGGCCAGAAGTGCTCGGCGACCTCCCGGGCGTACATCCCGGCGTCGATCTGGAACTCCGGCTTCAAGGAGGAGTTCGCGGCCGAGGTCGACTACCTGACCATGGGTGACGTCACGGACCTGTCGAACTTCATCGGCGCCGTGATCGACGAGCGCTCCTTCGCCAAGAACAAGGCCGCGATCGACCGCGCCAAGTCCGACCCGGACTGCACGATCGTCGCGGGCGGCTCCTACGACGACTCGGTCGGCTACTTCGTCCGCCCGACCGTCGTCGAGTGCACCGACCCGGAGAACGAGGTCTTCCGCACCGAGTACTTCGGCCCGTTCCTCGCCGTGCACGTCTACGAGGACGACCAGTACGACGCGATGCTCACGCAGATGGAGTCGGTCTCCGACTACGCCCTGACCGGCTCGGTCGTCGCGGGCGACCGCGCGGCGGCGGCGTACACGATGGAGAAGCTGCGCTACGCGGCCGGCAACTTCTACATCAACGACAAGTCGACCGGCGCCGTCGTCGGCCAGCAGCCCTTCGGCGGCGGCCGTGCCTCCGGCACCAACGACAAGGCCGGCGCCCCGCAGAACCTGCTGCGCTGGACGCTGACCCGCGCCATCAAGGAGACGCTGGTCCCGCCGACCGACTACGGGTACCCGCACATGGGCTGACGCCCACGGACGCACGAACGGGCCGGGTCGCACGACCCGGCCCGTTCGCGTGTTCAGCCGGGCATCTCCGTCCGCTCCCACCACTCGTACACCGGCAGCGGCCCCTCCGCCGTGTCCGCGCGGCGGGCGGTCTGCCGGAAGTGCTCGTAGCCGCCCCGCAGTTCGATCTTCAGGTCCACTTCCGGTGTCGCGAGCGAGATGATCCGTTCGGGCAGGTCCCGGGGGCCGCCCTCGAGCAGTGCCTTCGTCTCGTCGTTCATGACCTCACCCTTCCTTGTCGTCGTTCCGGGTTGTCATTCCGGCAGGACCAGGACGAGCTTCCCCTTCGCACGGCCCGCCTCGCCCAGCTCGTGGGCCTTGGCCGCCTCCTCGAAGGGGAGCGCCGCCTCGACGTGGACACGGATGCGGTTGTTCGCCAGGAGGGCGGCGGCCTTGGCGAGCCGCTCCCCGGACGGTTCCGCCCGTACGGCGACGAAGCGCATGCCGCGGGCCTCCACGTCCTCCGGCGCGAGACCCAGGTCGCCGGGGATCGCCGAGATCAGCAGGCCGCCCGGGCGGAGGGTGCCGAGCGTGCGCGGGCCGTAGTCGCCGCCGATCAGGTCCAGGGCGGCGTCGATGCCGTGCACGGCATCGGTGAAGTCGGTGACGGTGTAGTCGATCAGCTCGTCCGCGCCGAGGTCGCGCAGGAACTCGTGCCGGTCGGCGCGGGCGGTCGCCACGACGTACGCGCCCTCCGCCTTGGCGAGCTGCACCGCCACATGGCCGACGCCGCCGGCCGCCGCGTGGATCAGGACGCGGGTGCCCGGGCCGGCCTGCGCGATGTCGATCAGGGCCTGCCAGGACGTGAGCAGGGCGGTCGGTGCCGCGGCCGCGTGGATGTGGTCGAGAGTGGCGGGCTTCGGGGCGAAATGGGCGGCCGGGGCGGCGACATGGGTGGCGTACCCGCCGGAGTCGATCCTGCCGAAGACCTCGTCGTCCGGGCGGAGGCCGGTGACCTCGGCCCCGACGGCTTCCACCGTGCCGGAGACGTCGCGGCCGAGGGTGAAGGGCGGGTCTCCGTAGAGGGGCGCGGTCCCCGAACGGATCAGGAGGTCCACGGGGTTGACGGCGGCCGCGCGCACGCGGAGCAGGATCTCGCCCGGGGCGGGCGCGGGGCGTGGGCGTTCCTCCAGCTCCAGGACCTCGGGGCCGCCGAACCGGTGCTGGGTCATCGCTCGTGTGCGGGGATGTTCCGTGGTCATCAGGTCTCCCTCCCGGATCCGGACCGGGCGGCGGGACGCGGCCGCCTGTCTCCATCGTTGCTCCGGCGGGCGGGGTTGGGCACCCCCTCCGAGCGCCACCCGCAAAATCCCAGGTCAGCGCGGTGTGACCCAATCCACCGTCTCAGATAGTAGGAAGTCCGACTAACTGTGGAGACAGACCGGGAACGGTCCCCTACTTTTGTAGAAGCCGAACGTCTCGCTCGACCAAGCGAATGGCGGTCGTGAGCCGGGCCCAGTGCAGGCAACCCCTGCGGCACCGCTCCCCGCCGCTGGGGGCACCTCCCACGCCCATTAGGCAGTGGGGGAGTCTCGTAACCCCTTGTTCAGCACTCCCGGATGTCGAAGGAGTCGATTCCCCATGGCCGAGACGACCGCCCGCCGCCGCCGTCACCTCTCCCGTACGAGCGAGTCCGACCGCAAGAACGCCGCCGCCGCCCTCCAGCGCGCCCTCGACCGCAGGGACAACGGCGGCTCGACGGGCCACTGAGCAGCGCCGATCCACGAGGTGGGGCGCGGGCTCACGCGCCGCGCCGCACCTCGAAGTGATCGATGCGCTCACCCGCGTCGGTGAGCGCCGACACCTTCAGCGCGGGCCTCGCGCCGCTCTCCGCCTCGACGGAGAGGAGCGAGAAGCCCCGGTAGCGCACGCGCGACCACTCCGCGGTCTCCTTCTCGGCGGCCTTCGACCGCGTCCACTGGAAGGTGTCGACGGAGTCGTGGTGCGTGACGTGCCCTTCGTAGCTCTCCTTGACGCCCGGCGGGAACCCGTACAGGTCCCGGCCGCCGCCGCCCGCCGTCACGTACACGATGCCGTCCCGCGTCGGGTCGGTGGTGGCGCCGATCGGCACGGGCCTGCCGACCCCGCCGTTCTTGACGGCGTCCGTCCGTTCGTAGACGTGGTTGTGGCCGTTGATCACCAGGTCCACCTGGTGCCTGGCGAACAGCGGTAGCCACTCGGCGCGCACGCCGCCGTCGGAGGCGTGCGTGGACGTCGAGTAGGCGCAGTGGTGGAAGAAGACGACGACGAAGTCCACCTGCGAGGACGCCCGCAGCCGGGCCAGCTCCTGATCCAGCCACTTCGTCTGCCTGCCGCCGCTGTGGCCGAGGTTGGCGGGGATCTCGTACGAGACGTCGTTCGCGTCCAGTGCCACGAAGGCGACGTTGCCGTACGTGAAGGAGTACACGCCGGGCGCCGTGCGCGCGTCGAAACCGCTCTCCGGCAGGGACCAGCGGGCGAGTTGACCGCCGTAGCCGTCCGGCGAGTACCACGCCTCCATGTCGTGGTTGCCGGTCGTCACCATCCACGGCACGGACCTCGCCACCGGCTCGTTCTGCCTGAGGAACAGGTCCCAGTACGCGGGGTCGTAGCCGTCCGTCTTCCTGCCCTGGCCGTTGGTGTCGGCGTAGCAGATGTCGCCGGCGTGCAGATGGAAGGCGGGCTTCTGACGCAGCACCACATGGTTGGTGGCGGTCGCCGCCCGGCTCACGCCCTGGTCGCCGAAGGCCGTGAAGACGAAGGACCGAGGGGTCGCCGGGGCCGTACGGAACGAGCCGACGGTCGAGCGGTGTGCGGCGGAGGCCGGGTCGAAGCCGTCGTGGCCGACGCCGTAGTAGTACGTCGTGCCGGGGTGCAGACCGTCCAGGGCGGCGTGCAGGTAGTACTGCTCCAGCGCCGGGCGCACGCCCGTCACGCCCGGCGTGTGCAGAGCGCGGACCTCGGCCTCGATCTTCCGGCTCAACCCGTCCGGCTTCGGGCCGATGCGCACGTACGGCCGCCGCACCGCGAGCGGCACCTGCCAGGAGACCCGCATCTGCGTCTTCGGGTCGGCGCCGAAGGCGAGATGGCGGCCGAAGGGGGAGACGACCGAGCCGTGCACCTTCGAGGTGGCGGGCGACGGGGTCGCCGAGCCCCGCGCTCCCGAGCCGTCGCCGCAGCCGGTCAGCAGCCCGCCCGCCGCCACCGCGCCCGCCGTCACCAGGGTGCGGCGCCGCATCAGCTTCGTGCGCAGGTACTCGTGCTGCTCGGCCATGCTCATACGGCTCGCGAGCTGCGGCGGGATGCCGAAGTCGGGGAGGTCCATGAGAGGGAACTTCCCATCACATCCCAACACCCGCCAGGTATGCGGGTGAACGTGCGGCGACGAGTCGGGGCCGGCGTCGCCGTACATGTCCGTATCGCGGACACGGCATGTCATCCCATGGGACGAGGAGTAGGGTGCCGACATGTCTCGCAGCCTCAATCTCGCAGTGATCCCCGGTGACGGCATCGGCCAGGAGGTCGTGGCCGAAGGCCTGAAGGTCCTCTCCGCCGTCCTTCCGCAGGACGTGAAGCTGGAGACCAAGGAGTACGACTTCGGCGCCCGGCGTTACCACGCGACCGGTGAGACCCTGAGTGACGCCGACCTCGACGCGCTGAAGCGGCACGACGCCATTCTGCTCGGCGCGATCGGCGACCCGTCGGTGCCGTCCGGCGTCCTGGAGCGCGGCTTCCTGCTCAAGCTCCGGTTCGCCTTCGACCACCACGTCAACCTGCGTCCGTCGAAGCTCCTGCCGGGTGTGGCCACGCCGCTCGCCGGTGAGCCGAACATCGACTTCGTCGTGGTCCGTGAGGGCACCGAGGGCCCGTACACGGGCAACGGCGGCACCATCCGCAAGGGCACCGCGCACGAGGTCGCCACCGAGGTCTCGGTGAACACGGCCTTCGGTGTCGAGCGGGTCGTCCGGGACGCCTTCGCGCGTGCCCAGGACCGCCCGCGCAAGAAGCTCGCGCTGATCCACAAGAACAACGTGCTGAGCTTCGCGGGTCACCTGTGGACGAACGTCTTCAACAAGGTGGCCGCGGAGTTCCCCGAGGTCACCACCGAGTACATGCACGTGGACGCGGCGACCATCTACCTGGTCACGCAGCCCGAGCGGTTCGACGTCATCGTCACCGACAACCTCTTCGGCGACATCGTCACCGACCTCGCCGCGGCCGTCTCCGGCGGCATCGGCGTCGCCGCGAGCGGGAACATCAACCCCTCCGGCGAGTTCCCGTCCATGTTCGAGCCGGTCCACGGCTCGGCCCCGGACATCGCCGGCCAGGGCAAGGCCGACCCCACCGCCACGGTGCTCTCCGTCGCCCTGCTCCTGCGCCACCTCGGCCACGAGGCCGAGGCCGCCCGTATCGACGAGGCGGTCTCCGCCGACCTGGCCGAGCGCACCGGCAAGCCCGCCCGCAGCACGTCGGAGATCGGCGACGCGCTGGCCGTACGAGTAGCCGGCTGACCCGCCCGCTCCTCGAATTCATTCGAAGCCGCCGGGTCGCATCCGCACCCGGCGGCTTTCGCTCTGTCCCCGCCGGGTGCCACCATCATCCCTGGGCCGCTTTCACGCCGTTTTCGTCCACGGTTCCCCGCTTGCGATAATCGAACGCGGAGCCGCTGAACGAGGCAATGCTCGGACGTCCTAGCACTGGCCATCTCGTGGTCCAGTACCGAGCAACGCGGCCCGACACACACAACCGGTGAAGGACAACCACTCATGACGACGCCCACGATCGAGCTCAAGCCCTCCGCCAGCCCGCTCTCCGACGCCGAGCGCGCGGCGATCCTGGCGAACCCCGGGTTCGGCCGCCACTTCACCGATCACATGGTGACGATCAAGTGGACCGAGGGCCGCGGCTGGCACGACGGCCAGCTCGTCCCGTACGCCCCGCTCTCGATCGACCCCGCCACGATGGTCCTGCACTACGCGCAGGAGATCTTCGAGGGCCTGAAGGCCTACCGCCAGCCCGACGGTTCCGTCGCCACCTTCCGCCCCGAGATGAACGCTCGCCGCTTCCAGCGCTCGGCGCACCGCCTCGGCATGCCCGAGCTGCCGGCCGAGATGTTCATCGAGGCGTGCGACGCCCTGGTCCAGCAGGACAAGACCTGGGTGCCCGCGCACGGCGGCGAGGAGTCCCTCTACCTCCGCCCGTTCATGATCGCCACGGAGGTCGGCCTGGGCGTGAAGCCCGCCAACGAGTACCTCTTCCTGGTGATCGCCTCCCCGGCCGGCGCCTACTTCCCGGGCGGCGTCAAGCCGGTCTCCATCTGGCTCTCCGAGGACCGCGTCCGCGCCGTGCCCGGCGGCATGGGCGACGCCAAGACCGGCGGCAACTACGCCGCCTCCCTGCTCGCCCAGGCCGAGGCCGCCGCCAAGGGCTGCGACCAGGTCTGCTACCTCGACGCGGTCGAGCACAAGTGGGTCGAGGAACTCGGCGGGATGAACCTGTACTTCGTCTACGGGGACAAGATCATCACGCCGACCCTCACCGGCTCCATCCTCGAGGGCGTCACCCGCGACAGCCTCCTCGCCGTCGCCCGCGACCTGGGCTACGAGTCCGAGGAGGGCCGCGTCTCCATCGACCAGTGGCAGCGCGACGCCGAGAACGGCACCCTCACCGAGGTCTTCGCCTGCGGCACCGCCGCCGTCATCACGCCGGTCGGCACGGTCAAGCGCGACGGCATCGAGTGGCAGCAGTCCGCGGGCGAGCCCGGCGAGGTCACGGTCCGGCTCCGCGAGGCCCTGCTGAACATCCAGCGCGGCACGGCGGACGACACGCACGGCTGGATGCACAAGCTGGGCTAGAAGTCGCTCGGCACCCTGGGGGCCGCCTCGGACGCACCGTCCGGGGCGGCCCCGGCCGTCTGCGGCACGTTCGCCGTCAGCAGCAGGTACACCACGCCGCCGACCAGTCCCGACAGCAGGAAGCTGCAGTCCACCCCGCCCGTCAGGGACAGCAGCGGGCCCTCGTAGGACGGGAGGGACACGGCCAGCAGCCCGACCGTCGCGCCCAGCGCCCAGGAGAGTGTGGCGCGCACGTTCCAGCCGGCCCGGTACCAGTAGATGCCGCCCTGCGAGCGCCGGTTGAACACCTGGAGGGCGTCCGCGTCGTACACGCCCCGGCAGCGGGCGAAGCCGATGAGGGTGATGACCGCCCAAGGGGTGCCGATGGCCGTCAGGAGGAGGACGAAGGACGTCATCGCGTCCTGGGCGCTGGAGTAGTAGTGGCCGACGAAGACGCAGGCCGTCGCCACGACGGCGACCGTGTAGGTGGCGCGGGCGCGGGAGGCACGCGGGAGGATGGCGTCGAGGTCGAGGCCCATGGAGTAGAGCATCAGGCCCGCGTTGCCGACGGAGCCGGCGGAGGCCGACAGCAGGAGGGGGATCAGGTACCAGGTGGGGGAGGCCGCGACCAGCGGACCCGCGTAGTCCGTCGCCGCGCGGGCCGCGAACGCCGTGAAGGTGCCGAAGAGCTGGGGGACCAGCAGGCCGAGGATCAGGCCGAGCCAGGTCCCGTGCAGGACCCGGCGCGAGGCGTGGCGGACCGGGGAGATGTAGCGGGTGTAGTCGCCGAGCAGGGTGATGAAGGCGATCGGGCCGGACAGGCCCGCCGCCACGGTGGCCAGGAACCAGGTCGGCCAGAAACCGCCCAGCAGGTAGCCGCCGGCCGCGGGGAGCGCCGAGGTCGTGAAGTGCGGGCCGTACGCCACGACCCCCAGGAGCAGCAGGGCCGTCATGCCGATGGCCAGGACGCGGGACATGGTGAGCAGGACGCGGTAGCCGTACACCGCGCCGGCCACGGTCGCCGCTGCCAGCAGTGCGTAGACCACGGCGTAGGAGACGCCGTTCCCGGGCAGGCCGATCAGGCGGCCCAGCACGCTCACCATCACGTCACCGCCGATCCAGACGGTCAGCGCGGTGTAGCCGAGGGCCAGCAGCAGGCCGACGACCGAGCCGACCAGCCGGCCGCGCACGCCGAACTGGGCGCCGGAGGAGGTGGAGAGGTTGGTCGCGGTGCGCAGCGAGATCAGCGCCAGCGGGGCCGTCAGCGCCGTGCCGACCAGCGTGCCCACGACGATCGAGCTCAGCGAGCCCCACCAGTCGAGGCCGAACGACGGCGGCAGCCAGCCGAAGATGATCACGCCCAGACAGAGGTTGGAGCCGAGCAGGATCGAGACGAGGTCGCGTGGACCGCTGGTGCGTTCCTCGTCGGGGATGGTGTCGACTCCGCGCTGTTCTATCGGCATGGCTGGTCTCCTTCGATCGGCCGCCTCGTGAAGTTTGAGCGACGTTCAATGTGACGTGTCGCCCGTGCTTCGGTCAATGCCATGGGCTTGCGGACTTAGCATTTAGAGTGTTGTTCTAAATCCAGGAAGGCAAGGAGGTGTCGTGGCGTGAGACTGACCCCCACGGAACGTGACCGGCTGTTGCTCTTCGGAGCAGCCGAGCTGGCCCGTGCCCGCCGTGCGCGCGGGCTGCGGCTCAACGTCCCCGAGGCGACCGCGCTGATCGCGGACACCGTCTGCGAGGCCGCCCGCGACGGTGCCCGGCTGGCCGAGGCCATCGAGCGCGCCCGCTCCGTGCTCGGCCCGTCCGACGTGCTGCCCGGCGTCGCGGACGTCGTCACCGAGGTGCACGTCGAGGCCGTCTTCGACGACGGCTCGCGCCTTGCCGTGGTCAGCGACCCGATCGGCGGCGGGCTGGGGGACGACGCGCCGGGCGCGCTGTTGCCGGGGCCCGAGCACAGCGACCCCGAGCCGGTCCTGCGGCTGACGGTCACCAACACCGCCACCGTGCCGGTCTCCGTCACCTCCCACTTCCACTTCTTCGAGGCCAACCCGCGCCTCGACTTCGCCCGGAGCGACGCGTACGGCATGCGGCTCGCGGTGCCCGCGGGCGCGTCGGTGCGCTTCGGGCCGGGGGAGTCGCTGCAGGTCGGCCTGCTGCCGATCGGCGGCGCCCGGATCGCCATCGGCTTCGCCGGTCTCGTCGACGGGCCGCTGGACGCGCCCGGCGCCCGCGAGGAGGCCCTGCGCCGGGCCGCCGCCTGCGGCTACCTCGGCGTACCGCGGACCACTGATCAGGAGGCCGGGCGATGAGCCGTCCCGGAGGGCACCCGGCGCAGGCGCGCCGGCTCACCCCGTACGAGTACGCCGCGACCCACGGCCCCCGCGCCGGCGACCGCATCCGCCTCGGCGACTCCGGGCTGACGGTCCGGGTCGAATCCGACGCGCAGCGCTACGGCGACGAGTTCCTCGCCGGCTTCGGGAAGACCGCGCGCGACGGGCTGCACCTCAAGGCGGCAGCGGTGCGCGAGACCTGTGACGTCGTCATCAGCAACGTCGTCGTGATCGACGCCGTGCAGGGCATCCGCAAGGTGTCCATCGGCATCCGGGAGGGCCGGATCTGCTCGATCGGGCGGGCCGGGAACCCGGACACCCTCGACGGGGTCGACGTCGTGGTCGGCACGGGCACCTCGATCGTCTCCGGCGAAGGGCTCATCGCCACCGCGGGCGCCGTCGACACCCACGTCCATCTGCTGTCGCCGCGCATCATGGAGGCCTCGCTGGCCTCCGGCGTGACGACGATCGTCGGCCAGGAGTTCGGGCCGGTGTGGGGCGTCGGCGTCAACTCGCCGTGGGCGCTGAAGCACGCGTTCGGCGCCTTCGACGCCTGGCCGGTCAACATCGGCTTCCTGGGCCGGGGTTCGTCCTCGCACGACGCCCCGCTGATCGAGGCACTCGCCGAGGGCGGGGCGAGCGGCTTCAAGGTGCACGAGGACATGGGCGCCCACACCCGCGCCCTGGACACGGCGCTGCGCGTCGCCGAGGAGTACGACGTCCAGGTCGCCCTGCACAGCGACGGCCTGAACGAGTGCCTGTCGGTCGAGGACACCCTCCGGGTGCTGGAGGGCCGCACCATCCACGCCTTCCACATCGAGGGCTGCGGCGGCGGGCACGTCCCCAACGTGCTGAAGATGGCGGGCGTCGCGAACGTCATCGGCTCCTCCACCAACCCCACCCTGCCCTTCGGCCGGGACGCGGTCGCCGAGCACTACGGCATGATCGTCTCCGTCCACGACCTGAAGACCGACCTGCCCGGCGACGCCGCCATGGCCCGCGACCGCATCCGCGCCGGGACCATGGGCGCCGAGGACGTGCTGCACGACCTGGGCGCGATCGGCATCACCTCGTCCGACGCGCAGGGCATGGGACGGGCGGGCGAGACGGTCCGCCGCACCTTCGCCATGGCCGGGAAGATGAAGGCCGAGTTCGGCGCCCCGGACGAGCACGACAACGAGCGCGTCCTGCGCTACATGGCCAAGCTGACCATCAATCCGGCCATCGCCCACGGCCTTTCGCACGAGGTGGGCTCGATCGAGGTCGGCAAGCTGGCGGACATCGTGCTGTGGAGCCCGGAGTACTTCGGCGCCAAGCCGCAGCTCGTCCTCAAGTCCGGCTTCCCCGCCTACGGCGTGACCGGCGACCCGAACGCGGCCACCGACACCTGCGAACCCCTCGTCCTGGGACCGCAGTTCGGCGCCCACGGCGCGACCCCCGCCGACCTCTCGGTGGCCTTCGTCGCGCAGGCCGCCCTCGACCAGGGGGGCGACTCGATGCCGACGCGCAGAAGAAGGGTCGCCGTCCGCGGCACCCGCGGCATCGGCCCCGCCGACCTGCGCCGCAACTCCCGTACCGGAGCGGTCGACGTGGACCGGCGCACGGGTCTGGTCACCCTCGACGGCGAACCGATCCGCTCGGAGCCCGCCGACTCGGTCTCCCTCAACCGCCTCTACTTCCTGTGAAGGACTCCGCATGAGCACCCCTGGCCCGCGCGTGAACACTCCTGCCGCCGACGGCTTCCGCATGCCCGCCGAATGGACCCCGCACGAGCGCACCTGGATGGCGTGGCCCGGCCCGAACCCCACCTTCGAGGACCCGGAGGACCTCGCGGCCTCCCGAACCGCCTGGGCTTCGGTCGCCCGCGCGGTGCGGCGCTTCGAGCCGGTGACCGTGGTGTGCGGCCCCGGGCAGTCGGCGCGGGCGCAGGCGCTGCTCGGCCCTGGCATCGACACCGTGGAGCGGGAGCTGGACGACGCGTGGATGCGCGACATCGGCCCCACCTTCCTCACCGACGGCCGTGAACTGGCCGCCGTGGACTGGACGTTCAACGGCTGGGGCGCCCAGGACTGGGCCCGCTGGGAGCACGACGCGAAGATCGCCGCGTACGTCTCGGACCTCGCCGGTTCCACGCGGACGTACGCCTCGAAGTTCGTCAACGAGGGCGGCGCGATCCATGTCGACGGTGAGGGGACCGTGCTGCTGACCGAGACCGTCCAGCTCGGCGCCGAGCGCAACCCGCAGTGGACGCGCGAGGAGGTCGAGGCGGAGATCCACGCGCACCTCGGCACCGGCAAGGCGATCTGGCTGCCGCGCGGCCTCACCGGCGACTACCCTCCCCACGGCTTCGGCACCCTCGGCCATGTCGACATCGTCGCCGCCTTCGCCCGCCCGGGCGTCGTGGTCGCGCACTCCCAGCCGGACCCGGCGCACCCCGACCACGAGGTGACGAAGGAGGTCATCGGGCTGCTGAAGGCGCAGAAGGACGCGCGCGGCCGCAGCCTGGAGGTCGTCGAGGTGCCGGCGCCGACCGTGCTGGAGGCCGACGGCCACTGGGCCGACTACTCGTACATCAACCACTACCTCTGCAACGGCGGCGTCGTGCTGTGCGGCTTCGACGACCCGCGCGACGAGATCGCGGCCGGGATCTTCCGGCGCCTTTTCCCGGAGCGGACCGTGACGCTGGTGGACGCCCGTACGATCTTCGCGGGCGGTGGCGGTATCCACTGCGTCACGCAACAGCAGCCGAGGATCTAGGAGCCGAGACATGGCCGGTGCGCGCAGGAACGCCCCGCCGCGCGAGGACGTGCTCGCCGCCGCCATGGAGATGATCGCCGAGCGCGGTCTGGAGAAGCTCACGATGGCGGCGCTCGGCCGTGAGGTCGGGATGAGCAGCGGCCATCTGCTCTACTACTTCCGCTCCAAGGACGAGCTGCTGCTGCAGACCCTGGAGTGGAGCGAGGGCCGGCTGGGCGCGGAGCGCGGCCGGCTGCTGGGCCGCAGCGGCACGGCCCGCGAGCGGCTCGACGCCTATGTCGACCTGTACGTCCCCGACGGTCACAGGGATCCGCACTGGACCCTGTGGCTGGAGGTCTGGAACCGCTCGCAGAACGCCGAGGCGGACGCCCGCGACCGGCAGGCCGCGATCGAGGGCGCCTGGCACCGCGACCTGGTGGCGCTGATCGCGGAAGGCGTGTCGCGAGGGGAGTTCCGGCGGGTCGACCCCGACCGTTTCGCGGCCCGGCTGCGGGCGCTCCTGGACGGTCTCTCCATCCATGTGGCGATCGGGCTGCGCGGCACCGACCGGCCGCAAGTTCTCGACCACGTACGGGAGTTCCTGGACGAGACGCTTCTCGCGGACGCGTGACGTTCCACCCGGGTTGTACGCAATAGGATCGCTCGAACTCGCCACCGGTAAGCGGCAGTTGATCAGCGTCGACCGGTGGGGCGGCCGCAACGACCTTCCGGCCGGGCACCCGTCCGTGAACGCCGACGGCACGGTGGTCGCGATCGAGTCGGCCTCGTCCGATCTGGTGCGGGGGGACACCAACGGGGTGTCGGACGTGTTCCTGCGGACGGCGCAGTGATCAGTGCGGTGATCAGCGCGCTGTTCGCATCCTGAGACGGACGGTGAGCGCGGGGGCGACCTGTGCCAGACTTCCCCCGTGCTCTCGTTCGCCATGATTATTGGCAGCAGGCGCGCCGGTCCGCAGTGACCGCCACGTACGACCAGGTACGGGCGGACACCGTCGTCCTCGACCCGCGCGCAGACCTCTCGCACCCGCGAGGGGTTTTTCGCTTTTCTGGCCCACCTTCAGCCGGGAGCAAAGCGCGAGGGATCATTGGGGACGGTGGAGCCGGTCATTCCGGTACTGACCGAGATCCAGCGGGATCCAACAGCAGGAGCCTTGACACCATGACCGCAACCAGCGAGCTCGACGATTCGTTCCACGTCTTCGACACGACGCTGCGCGACGGCGCGCAGCGCGAGGGCATCAACCTCACCGTGGCGGACAAGCTGGCCATCGCACGGCACCTGGACGACTTCGGCGTGGGCTTCATCGAGGGCGGCTGGCCCGGCGCCAATCCGCGGGACACCGAGTTCTTCGCCCGCGCCCGCCAGGAGATCGACTTCAAGCACGCCCGGCTCGTCGCCTTCGGCGCGACCCGCCGCGCCGGCGCCAAGGCGTCCGAGGACCCGCAGGTCAAGGCGCTTCTGGACGCGGGGGCCGACGTCATCACCCTGGTCGCCAAGTCGCACGACCGGCATGTCGAACTGGCGCTGCGCACCACCCTGGACGAGAACCTGGAGATGGTCCGCGACACCGTCTCCCACCTGGTGGCGCAGGGCCGCCGGGTGTTCGTCGACTGCGAGCACTTCTTCGACGGCTACCGCGCCAACCCGGAGTACGCGAAGGCCGTCGTACGGACCGCCTCCGAGGCCGGCGCCTCCGTGGTGATCCTCTGCGACACCAACGGCGGCATGCTGCCGGCGCAGATCCAGGCCGTCGTCTCGACCGTCCTCGCCGACACCGGCGCCCGGCTCGGCATCCACACCCAGGACGACACCGGCTGCGCGGTCGCCAACACCCTCGCCGCCGTCGACGCGGGCGCCACCCACGTGCAGTGCACCGCGAACGGCTACGGCGAGCGGGTCGGCAACGCCAACCTCTTCCCGGTCGTCGCGGCCCTGGAGCTCAAGTACGGCAAGCAGGTCCTGCCCGAGGGCGCGCTGCGCGAGATGACCCGGATCTCGCACGCCATCGCCGAGGTCGTGAACCTCACGCCCTCCACCCACCAGCCCTACGTGGGCGTCTCGGCCTTCGCGCACAAGGCCGGCCTGCACGCCTCGGCCATCAAGGTCGACCCGGACCTGTACCAGCACATCGACCCGGAGCTGGTCGGCAACACCATGCGGATGCTCGTGTCCGACATGGCGGGCCGCGCCTCCATCGAGCTCAAGGGCAAGGAGCTCGGCGTCGACCTGGGCGGCGACCGCGAGCTGGTCGGCCGGGTGGTCGAGCGGGTCAAGGAGCGCGAGCTCAAGGGCTACACCTACGAGGCGGCGGACGCGAGCTTCGAACTCCTGCTCCGCGCCGAGGTGCAGGGCGGGCCGCTGCGCTACTTCGAGGTCGAGTCCTGGCGGGCCATCGTCGAGGACCGCCCCGACGGCACCCACGCCAACGAGGCCACGGTCAAGCTCTACGCCAAGGGCGAGCGCATCGTCGCCACCGCGGAGGGCAACGGCCCGGTCAACGCCCTCGACCGCTCCCTGCGCGTCGCGCTGGAGAAGATCTACCCGCAGCTCGCCAAGCTCGAGCTCGTCGACTACAAGGTCCGCATCCTCGAAGGCGTCCACGGCACCCAGTCCACCACCCGCGTGCTGATCTCCACCTCGGACGGCACGGGCGAGTGGTCCACGGTGGGTGTCGCGGAGAACGTCATCGCGGCCTCGTGGCAGGCGCTGGAGGACGCGTACACCTACGGCCTGCTGCGGGCCGGGGTGGAGCCGGCGCAGTAGCCACCTCCGGCGGGCGCCACCCCGGTGGTGCCCCTACTGCAGGTGCCACTTCTGGTTGGCGGCGCCCGTGCAGCTCCAGATCTGCGCGCGGGCGCCGTTCGCCGAGGAGTTGTCCGTCACGTCCAGGCACTTGTTCGCCGCCGTGTTCACGACGTCACCGGTGGAGGAGTTGTACGCCCATTGCTGGGCCCCGCTGCCGTTGCAGTCGTACAACTGGACCTTCGCGCCGTCGGCGACCGAGGCCGAGGTCACGTCGAGGCACTTGCCCAGGGCCCGGACCGACCCGTCACCCTGCACGGTCCACTGCTGGGCGGAGGAGCCGTTGCAGTCGTAGAGCTGGACGGCCGTGCCGTTCGCGCTCGACGCGCCCGCCACGTCGAGGCACTTGCCGGCGAGGCCCACGAAGGAGCCGGACGGGCTGCCGCTGCCGGACTGCGTGCCGTTCCAGGTGAAGGTGGCCGAGGTCTTGCCCGGCAGCGAGTAAGTGGCGTGCTGCGAGCCCCAGTTGATGGTCACGGTCTTGGCGCTCGAGGCGTCGTTGTAGGCGATCAGCGCCTTGGAGCCGTCGGGGTTGTGCCAGGCCACGTTCGGCACCGCCGAGGACGCCGTCGAGGCGATCCGCTGGGCGCCGGGCCGCACGAACTTCGTCAGCTGGCCCATCGTGTAGTACTCGACGGTGTAGTCGACGGTCCCGCTCGCCCCGTCCCCGTCGTGCACGGTGATCAGCCCGGTGCAGGTGCCGCAACCGCCGTTGTGCGGTCCCATGTTCTGATCCACCGCGAGGGACCACTTGGTCACCGACTTCGCCCAGTTGCGGGTGTAGTCGATGATGTTGTTCATGTCCTCGCGCTGCTGGTTGGCGATCCAGGTGCCGCCGGAGTGCTCGGTGCCGAACGCGTCCAGGTTCGGGTACTGGTTGTGGACCGAGGTCTGCTTGCCGACGTCACCGCCGTAGCCGTGCCAGGCGATGCCGCCGAAGTTGGGGTGGTTGCGGATCGCGGCGTCGTCCACGGACGCGGCCGCGTAGGAGTCGTAGACGTCCCAGTTCCAGTCGTGCGCCAGCACCTTGGTGGACAGGCCCGCGGACTGGAGCTTCGGCAGCAGCTCGCTCTTCAGGAAGTACTGGATGCCCGAGGCGTTCCAGCTCATCGACGGGTAACCGCCACAGCAGGTCGGCTCGTTCTGCGGGGTGACGTAGGAGACGTCGACGCCCTGGTTCCTGTACGCCTGGAGGTACTTGACGAAGTAGTCGGCGTAGGCGCCGTAGTCCTCCGCCTTCAGCCAGCCGCCGTTGAGCGAGCCGCTGTCCTTCATCCAGGCCGGAGCCGTCCATGGCGAGGCCATGACAGTCAGAGAGGGGTTCAGCTGGAGCGCCTGCTTGGTCAGCGGGACGACGTCCGCGAGGTCGTGCGCGATGGAGAAGCCGTTCAGGTTCGGGTCGCTCTGCCCGGCCGGCACGTCGTCGTAGGTGTAGCCGTAGCGCGCGAGGTCCGAGGCCCCCATCGGATTGCGCAGGAACGACAGCCCGATCCCGTCCGTCGGCGAGAACAGCTTCTTCATCGTGGCGTCGCGCGTGGCCTGCGAGAGCGCGCCGCTGGAGTTCATCAGCCAGGCCGCGGTGTCCGTGAAGGACGCGCCGCCGCCGGTGAAGGTCTGGTACCGGGTGCCCTCGTCGACGGTGATGTTCTCGCCGCCGCCACCCGTGCCCGACTGGAAGGCGAACGGCGTCTGCGCCTGGAGCCCGCGCGTGACATGGCGTCCTGCGGAGTCGTCGGTGGTGGTGAGCCACGCGGTGACCTGCTCGCCGGCCGCGTGTGCGGGGGGAACGGCCGCGGTGAAGCCGGCCGCCGAGAGCACTCCGGCCAGCAGCAGCCGGAGTGCGTGGGGGGTTCTTCTCATGGGGGGTGCATCCCTTCCTGACGAGACGTCTTGACGGGTCTGCGGGGCCTTAGTTAACTCACGGCGTGATCTAAGTCATGAGTGAACTGCTCGAGCCAGAGTGAACCAGAGAGTCGAGGGAAGGTCCATGCCAAGAACCGCCCTGCTCGTCTCCGCGGCCGTGGTCGCCGCACTGCTCTCGCCGACCGCGTCGCAGGCGGCCGACGATCCCGCCCCGGTCCCCCTGGACCGCTTCGAGGGCGAGGTCCCCTTCGCGTCCCAGCCCGCCGAGGGCATCTTCACCTGGGGCGGCGACTCCGACGACCCACCCGGCCTGGAGCTCACCGCCCGCCCGGACGCCCCCGACGGCGACAAGGTCCTCGCCGGCACCTACGACATCAGCGGCTACGGCGGATACACCCACGACTTCGCCGCGAACCAGCCCGGTCACGACTGGTCCGCCCACCGGGGCATCCGCTTCTGGTGGGACGGCCGGGACAACGGCAGGAAGATCGCCTTCGAGATCAAGGACGGCGGCGCCAACGGCGAGGCGTCCGAGCTGTGGACGACCTCGTTCACCGACGACTTCACCGGCTGGAAGCAGATCGAGATCCCCTTCACCGACTTCGCCTACCGCACCGACTACCAGCCCGTCGGCGGCATCGACCACGTCCTCGGGCTGACCTCGATGTGGGGGTACGCCGTCACCCTCCCCGTCGGCGTCAAGGGCCAATTCGCCATGGACGACGTCGAGTTGTACGGCAAGGCGGACCAGTCCCTGCGCGCCTCCGTCACCACCGACGCCGCGGTGCACCCGGTGAAGCAGGGCGCCACCGCAGCAGTCAAGGTCACTCTCGCCACCACCGGCTCCGCCCCGATCGACGAGCCCGTGACCGTCGCGTACGAGACCGGGGGCGGCACCGCCGAGGCGGGCAGGGACTACGTCCCCGTCTCCGGCACGCTCACCTTCCCGGCGGGCACCGCCTCCGGCACGACGCGGACCGTCGAGGTCCGCACCCTCAGGGACAAGGCGGCCGAGCCCGCCGAGACGATCCCGCTGAAGCTCACGGTCACCGGCGCCAAGCCGCCCGCCGAGACCCCGCAGGTCGTCGTCGACGCGCACGGACTGCCGTACCTGGACCCGAAGTTGCCGGTGAAGAAGCGCGTCGCCGACCTCCTGTCCCGAATGTCCCTTCAGGAGAAGGCCGGCCAGATGACGCAGGCCGAGCGCGGTGCCGTCGGCGAGGGCGGCGACGTCGCCACGTACGCCCTCGGCTCGCTGCTCTCCGGCGGCGGCTCGACACCCACGCCCAACACCCCCGCCGCCTGGGCGAAGATGATCGACGGTTTCCAGCTGCGGGCGCAGGCGACCCGGTTCCAGATCCCGCTGATCTACGGCGTGGACGCGGTGCACGGCCACAACAACCTGGTCGGCGCCACGATCATGCCGCACAACATCGGCATCGGCGCCACGCGCGACCCCGGGCTCGCCGAGCGGGCGGGCGCGGTGACCGCCTCCGAGGTCCGCGCCACCGGCGTCCCCTGGGACTTCGCCCCGTGCCTCTGCGTCTCCCGCGACGAACGCTGGGGCCGCTCCTACGAGTCCTTCGGTGAGGACCCGGCGCTGGTGAAGTCCATGGAGACGGTCATCCAGGGCCTCCAAGGGGCCGCGAACGGCAAGGACTTGAAGCGGAACGACAAGGTCCTCGCCACCGCCAAGCACTTCGTGGGCGACGGCGGCACCGAGTACGGCTCCTCCACGACCGGCACGTACACCATCGACCAGGGCGTCACCAAGGTCACCCGGCAGCAGCTGGAGGCCGTCCACCTGGCGCCCTACCAGACGGCCGTGGACCGGGGCGTCGGCACGGTCATGCCGTCGTACTCCTCGCTCGACATCCTCGGCGACGGCCAGGGCCCGGTGAAGATGCACGCCCGCGCCGACATGATCAACGGCGTGCTGAAGGGCCGGATGGGCTTCGGCGGGTTCGTCATCAGCGACTGGAACGCGATCGACCAGCTGCCGGGCGACTACCCGGCCCATGTGCGCACGGCCGTCGACGCGGGCGTCGACATGATGATGGTGCCGTACGGCTACAAGGACTTCAGCGCGACGCTGGTCGACGAGGTCGAGGCCGGCCGCGTCGGCGAGAAGCGGATCGACGACGCCGTGTCCCGCATCCTCACGCAGAAGTTCCGGCTCGGGCTCTTCGAGAAGCCGTACGCCGACACGGGCAACGCGCGGCAGATCGGCTCCGCGGCGCACCGGGCCGTCGCCCGCCGGGCGGCCGCCGAGTCGCAGGTGCTGCTGAAGAACGCGGGCGGCGTGCTGCCCCTGAAGAAGAGCCAGAAGGTCTACGTCGCCGGGTCCGACGCGGACGACATCGGCAATCAGAGCGGCGGCTGGACCGTCACCTGGCAGGGCTCGTCCGGGAACATCGTCCCCGGCACGACGATCCTGCAGGGGATGAGGAACGCGGGCGGCGACGTCACCTGGTCCAAGGACGCGTCGGCGCCGACCGGCGGCTACGACGTGGGCGTGGTCGTCGTCGGCGAGACCCCGTACGCCGAGGGCGTCGGCGACGTCGGCAACGGCCACGACCTCCAGCTGTCCGCCGCGGACAAGGCGGCCGTCGACAAGGTGTGCGCGGCCATGAAGTGCGCGGTGCTGATCGTCTCCGGGCGGCCGCAGCTCATCGGTGACCGGCTCGGCGGCATCGACGCGCTGGTGGCCTCCTGGCTGCCGGGCACCGAGGGCGACGGCGTGGCCGACGTCCTGTACGGCAAGCGGCCCTTCACCGGCCAACTCCCGGTCACCTGGCCGAAGTCGGAGGCCCAGCTGCCGATCAACGTCGGCGACTCGGCGTACGACCCGCAGTTCCCGTACGGCTGGGGCCTGACGACCCTGACCAAGGTGCCGGGCGGCGGCGCGATCACGCTGAAGGCGCTCGCCGTGGCCGCCGCGGTCGCCGAGCGGGCCGGGGCCGACGAGGCCGGCCGCGCGCTCGTCACCAGGGCGCGGCTGATCGTCCAGGAGAAGGTGGGCGAGGGCATGACGGCGGCGGTCGCGAAGCCCTTCGCCGACGCGGACCACCTCTCGCTCACCGGAAGGTACGGGGCCGCCGTACTGCGTCTGGAGGATGCCTACCGGGCCGGCTGAGCTGCATGAGCAACAGGGTTTGGGAGGCTTCGGGTAGCTTCGACACATGAAGGCCGTTCTGCGGATCCGAAGCCTCCTGGCCCTGCTGCCGGTGCTGGCGCTGGTCTTCCTGACCGTCGCCCTGAGCGCACCGCGGGCGCAGGCCGACACCGGTGTCTCGACGATCGCCGAGGCCCTGCGCAAGAGTCCCGTCTACGTCGATCCGGCCGCTTCCGCCCAGCTCTCCAGCGGCGACGCGGACGCCCTGGCCAAGAAGATCGAGGACCACGGCAAACCCCTGTTCGTCGTGGTCCTGCCGGCCGGTTACCCGACAGCGAACCTCTTCCCGAACCTGCGTACCGCGACCGGTGTCACGGGCCTGTACGCGATCCGCCTCGGCGACCGTTTCGACGCCAAGGCCGACTCCTCCGTCCTGCCGCGCACGGCCGTGCGGAACCTGGTCACCAGCGTGCGCGGCGAGCAGGACGCGAAGACCCAGCTCACCGACTTCACGGACCGGGCCCTCGCGAACATGGGCGGCTCGGCCCCCGCGACCTGGGGCTCGTCCTCGCCCGGCGGCGGGGTGTCGTCCACCTCGCTGATCGCCGTGGGCGCGGTCCTGGCGGTCGGCGGCGCCGGCGCGTACACCCTCGTACGACGCAACCGGCGCAGGCACGAAAAGGAGCAGCGGGCGGCCCTGGAGCGGCTCCGCGTCGTCGTCGACGAGGACATCACCGCCTTCGGCGAGGAGCTGGACCGCCTCGACTTCCACCCCGCCGAGGCGGGCGCCGACGACGCCGTGCGCGCGGACTACGAACGCGCCCTGGACGCCTACGAGCAGGCGAAGTCGGCCATGGCGGACGCGCGCAGACCCGAGGACGTGCGTGCCGTGACCCAGGCCCTGGAGGACGGCCGCTTCTCGCTCGCCCAGCTCGCCGCCCGCCGCGAGGGACGCCCGCTGCCCGAGCGCCGGCCGCCCTGCTTCTTCGACCCGCGTCACGGGCCGTCCGTCGCCGACGCCACCTGGACGCCCGCGGGCGGCGCCCCGCGCGAGGTCCCCGTCTGCGCGGCCGACGCCACGCGCCTGGCCGACGGCCGCGACCCCGCCGTCCGCGAGGTGGACACCGAGGACGGCCGCCGCCCCTACTGGGACGCGGGCCCGGCCTACGGCCCCTGGGCGGGCGGCTACTTCGGCGGCGGCCTGCTCCCCGGCCTCCTGGTCGGCACCGTCCTGGGAGGCATGATGGCCACGCCCTCCTACGCGGCCGACTACGGCGCCGGATACGGCGACTTCGGCGGCGGCTACGACGGCGGCGACGTCTCCGGCGGGGACTTCGACCCCGGCGACTTCGGCGGCGGCTTCGGCGACGGCGGGGGAGGGGATCTCGGGGGCGGCGGGGACTTCGGCGGCGGCTTCTGAACGGACCGCCCGCCGGGACGCTGCCGCCGGTGCCGTACAGACGTACGGCCAACTGATGGCGTGAAAAGGGTCGATCGACCCATATCACTCGACTTGCCCCGGCTCCTACGCTCCCGACATGGCGAGTCCACCTGAGGGGGACGGCCGGAGCACCGTGGAGGTCCTCGGAGACGCACGGCCCCTGATCCGAGAGCGCTGGCAGGCGCTGTCACGCCGTGCGCGCGTCTCCATCGCCGCCACGATGTGCGTGCTCGTGCTCTTCGGGGTCCTCTCTTACGTCGCCGGAAACCGCCACCCGCCTCCGCCGCCCGACCCGGGCGACGCCACCACCGCCCGGATCACGGACGTGGAGATGCCGCACCGCACCAGCCCGGACTTCGACATCACCTTCCGCATCGCCGCCACGTCCCGCGTCACCTACGTGGGCCTGACCGAGGGCTACGGCAACGTCTTCGTCCACGAACGCCCCGGCCCCACCGTGCTCCGCCCCGGCCACGCGCGCATCCTCCACGCCCGGGTCGACGTCTACTGCGCGGCCCCGCACATCCGCCGGGACACCCCCCTCCTGTACGAGAGCCCGGACCCCCACCCCGACATGCCGCTCCTCTTCGCGATCGTCAGCAACGCCAAAGGCAAGGGCGTGACCCCGATAGTCCCGACGGCCACCCAGTCCGACAGCATCAGCCGCGCCGTGCGGGAGGTGTGCGCCTGACGCGCGTCAGCCGGTTCGGGGTATCACCAATCCCGTCTCGTACGCCATCACGACCGCCTGCGTGCGGTCGCGCAGGCCCAGCTTGGAGAGGATGCGGCTGACGTGGGTCTTGACGGTCTGCTCGCCCAGGTGCAGGCGGGCGGCGAGTTCCGGGTTGGAGAGGCCCTCGGCGAGCAGGCGCAGGACGTCCGTCTCGCGGGGGGTGAGGACGTCGAGCGTGGACCGGGCGGGGGCCTTCGGGCGCAGCCGGGCGAACTCGGCGATCAGGCGGCGGGTGATGCCGGGTGCGAGCAGGGCCTCGCCGGCGGCGACCACCCGGACCGCGTCGAAGAGCCGTTCCGCGGTCACGTCCTTGAGCAGGAACCCGCTGGCCCCGGCGGTCAGGGCGTCGTAGACGTGCTCGTCGAGGTCGAAGGTGGTGAGCACCAGGACGCGCGGCGCGTCCGGGCCCCCGTGCAGCCGCGCGGTCGCCTGGATGCCGTCCATGACCGGCATGCGCACGTCCATGAGGACGACGTCGGGCGCCTGCTCCCGGCAGACGCGCACCGCCTCGGCGCCGTCGCGGGCCGTGCCGACGACGGTGAAGTCGGCCTGGGTGGCGAGGAGCCCCGCGTATCCGGCGCGGACCACCTCGTGGTCGTCGGCCACCACGATGCGGATGCTCATGCCAGGGCCTCCGCACGCACCGGCAGCCGCGCCTCGACCAGGAACCCGCCGCCGGGCGCGGGCCCGGTGCGCAGCGTGCCGCCCACGGTCGCCACCCGCTCACGCATGCCGAGGAGACCGTGACCGGGGGAGCCGGCGGCCGCGGGACCGGGCCCGTTGTCGCGGACGCGGACGGCCAGGTCGGCGTCGCCGTAGCGCAGTTCCACGTCCACGGCCGCCCCCGGCGCATGCCGCCGCGCGTTCGTCAGCGCCTCCTGCACGATCCGGTACGCGGTGACCTCGATCCCCGGGTCGAGCGTCGCGACCGGCCCGCTGACGATCAGCCGCGTCGTCGAACCTGCCGCGTCCCTCGCCTCGTCGAGCAGCTCCATCAGCTGGCCGAGCCCCGGCTGGGGCCTGCGCCGGGTGCCCGTGCCGTCCGTGCCCTGCGCGTCCTCCCGCAGCACGCCCAGCAGCCGGCGCATCTCCGTCAGGGCGGTGCGCGCGGTGTCCCCGATGGCCAGGAAGCGCGCGGCGCCCTCGGGCGGCAGGCCGGACGTGGTCAGCCGCGCGGTCTCCGCCTGCACGGCGATCATCGAGATGTGGTGCGCCACCACGTCGTGCAACTCCCGTGCGATACGCGCCCGTTCGCCCCTGGCCGCATGCTCCAGCAGGGTGTCCGCGAACGCCTGCTCCGTCGCGCTGTGCGCCAGCGCGGTGCTGCGCGCATGGTGCGCGACCCCGGTCGCCGCGGCGGCGGACGCGAGCGTGGCCAGCAGCACGGCGACGACCCGGGTGCCGTCCTCGGTGGCGAACAGCGCGACGATCACGTACGGCACCACGAGCAGCCCGCCGAGCAGCGGCCGGCCCCCACGGGTGAGCACGTAGACGCAGGTCAGCTGGGCGACGACACCTCCGGACGTGAGGGCGCGGAACGGGACGAGCGCGAGCACGCACGCGGCACTGAGCGCGAGGGCGGTGCCGGCCCGGCCGATCCCGTCGCTGCGCAGCACGAAGACGAGCGGAAGCGTCGTGGCGAGGGTGAGCAGCAGCACGGCGGCGAGGTCGCCGTGCGGGCCCACGCCCCGCACCAGCATCTCCCCGGCGGCCAGCACGGTGAGTGCGCAGCCGACGGTCACCGCCGGGACGCTCTGCCCGGCCCTGAGCCACCTCCGCGCGGCGGCCGGGACCGATCTCTGCTCACCCACCCCGTCATTGTGCCCACCCCCTCCCCGCCCGGCGTCCCCCGCGGGAGGGACCTCCCCGGCGTGACGACACCCCGCACGGCCGCCCCTAGCCTCGCTCCTCATGAGTGACGCAACGATCGAAGTCCTGGGCCTGCGCAAGCGGTTCGGCCGGACCCTCGCGGTCGACGGCCTCTCCTTCAGGGTCGAACCCGGCACGGTCACGGGCTTCGTGGGACCCAACGGCGCCGGCAAGTCCACCACCATGCGGGCCCTGCTCGGCCTGGACGCCCCCGACGAGGGCGCCGCCCTCATCGGCGGCCGCCCCTACCACGCCCTGCGCACCCCACTCCTGGAGGTCGGCGCCCTGCTCGACGCCGCCGCCCTGCACCCGGCCCGCCGCGGCCGGGACCACCTGCGCTGGCTGGCGCACTCCCACGGACTGCCCCTCGCCCGCGTGGACGAGGTGCTGGAGCAGGTCGGCATGGAGACGGCGGCCCGTCGCAGGGCCGGCGGCTACTCCCTCGGCATGCGCCAGCGCCTCGGCATCGCGGCCGCCCTCCTCGGCGACCCGCCCGTGCTGCTCCTCGACGAGCCCGTCAACGGCCTCGACCCCGAGGGCATCCAGTGGGTGCGGGGCCTGCTGCGCGGCCTGGCCGCCGAGGGCCGCGCCATCCTCGTCTCCAGCCATCTGATGAGCGAACTGGAGGACACCGCCGACCACTTGGTGGTCATCGGCCGGGGCCGCCTCATCGCCGACACGGCCGTCTCCGACCTGCTGGCCGCCGCCTCCGGCGACCGGGTCCGCCTGCGCACCGACGCCCGTACCGAGGCGATGGAGCTCCTCGCCCGCTCGGGCGCCACCGTCGCCGTCACCGACCGCGACACCCTCACCGTCACCGGCCTGCCCGCCCGCCGGATCGTGGAGCTGCTGAACGGGGCCGACGTCCCCTTCGCCGAAGTGGGCGCCCACCGGGCGACCCTGGAGGAGGCGTACATGGAACTCACCCGGGACGCGGCCGAGTTCACGGCCTCCACCGGTACCGACGAGGTGACCTCATGACGACGACCCTCACCCCGTACCGCTCCCGTCTCCACCCGGCGAAGGCGGGCTTCGGGCGGCTGCTGCAGGCGGAGTGGACCAAGTTCCGCACGGTGCGTGTCTGGCTGATCGTGCTGGCCGTGGCGTCCGTCGTCATCGTCGTGTTCTCCCAGCTCGCCGCGAGCGGCTCCAGCACCGGCGGCGACCACGAGGCGATCTTCGGACCGGACGGCACGGTGGTCGAGGACAGCTTCCGCTTCGCCCACCGCCCGCTGACCGGCGACGGCAGCGTCACCGTCCGCGTCGCGGCGCTCAGAAGCGCCGACGGCAAGGCGATCGAGCCCTGGGCGAAGGCCGGCGTGATCGTCAAGTCGAGCCTGAAGGAAGGCGCTTCGTACGCGGCGGTGCTGACCACTCCCGCCCACGGCGTCCGTATGCAGTGGGACTTCACGCACGACAGGGCGGGTTCGGGCAGCGCCTCGCGCTGGCTCCGCCTGACGCGGAAGGGCGACCACCTCACCGGCTACGACTCGGCCGACGGCCGCACCTGGTCGAAGATCGGGGACGTACGGCTGCCGGGCCTGCCCCGGACCGTCCAGGCGGGCGCGTTCGCGAGCACCCCCGCCCACCAGGTCGTGCACCGCGCCTTCGGCGGCACGAGCGAGACGTACGGCGGCGGCGAGGTCACCGCGACGTACGACCACCTCACCCTCGACGGCACCTCGGCCGCCGGCCGCTGGGCGAGCACGGACGTGGGCGGCCCGAGGCCGAACGGCCCGGCACCAGCGAACGACCGGCCCGGCACCACCGGCGTCACCGCGGCCGGCACCTACACCCTCACCGGGCACGGGGACATCGCCCCCGACGAGAACCGTCCCGACATGGTCCAGATGAGCTTCCAGGGGGTCTTCGTGGGCATCCTGTTCATGGTCGCCCTGGGCGCGCTCTTCGTGACGGCCGAATACAAGCGCGGCATGATCCGCACGACGTTCACGGCGACACCGGCCCGGCTGAAGGTGCTGGCCGCGAAGGTGACGGTGATCGTCGGCGTCACCTTCACCACGGGTCTCCTGGCCACCGCCGTGGGCTTCACCCTGGCCCAGAAGGCGCTGCGCTCGAACGGCTTCCGGCCACCCGAGTTCCCGGACCTCTCCGTCCTGGACGACCCGGCCCTGCGGGCGGTGGTGGGCAGCGCGATCCTGCTGTCCCTGGTGGCGGTCCTGGCCCTGGGCGTGGGAGCGGCGCTCCGCAGCACCGCGGGTGCCATCGCGACCGTCGTGGTGCTGGTCATCCTCCCGCAGATCCTGTCCTTCGCCTTCCCGCTCCCCGCCGCGCAGTGGCTGCTGCGCGTGACACCGGCGGCGGCGTTCGCGGTCCAGCAGGGGGTGACGTACTACCCCCAGGTCGAGCACAACTGCCTGCCGGAGAGCGGCTGTTACCCCCTGTCCCCGTGGCCGGGACTCGCCGTTCTCGCGGCCTACGCCGCTGCCGCCCTGCTGCTCGCGGCCTGGCGCTTGCGCCGGAGGGACGCATGAGGTGGCTGCACGCGGAGTGGACCAAGCTCCGTACCCTGCCGAGCACCTGGTGGCTGCTGGCGACGACTGTGGTCCTGACCGTGGCGGTGGGCGCGGCTGCGGCCTCCTCCCTGACGACCGAGGTCTGCCCGACCCCCGAGGCCTGCCACGAGGACACGGTGAAGCTGAGCCTGTCGGGGGTGTGGCTGGGCCAGGCGACCTGCCTGGTTCTCGGCGCCCTGTCGATGGGCGCGGAGTACGGCACGGGCACCGTCCGCACGACGCTCACGGCGATGCCGGTGCGCTGGCGGGTGCTGACCGCGAAGGCGGCGGCACTCTCCCTGGTCACGGCCGCGACGGCGGCGGTGGCGATCCCGCTCTCACTGTGGACGGCGAGCCTGATCCTCCCGCTGCACGGCCCCACCCTCCGCGCGACGGCCGGCTCGATCCTCATCCTCACCCTCGTGGCCCTGCTGGGCCTGGCCCTGGCGACCCTCTTCAGGGACACCGCGGCCGGCATCACCTCCGGCCTGGCCCTGCTCTACGTCGTCCCGCTCATGGCCGACATCCTCGCCTCCCCCGGCTGGCAGCACCGCCTCCAGCGCTGGACCCCCATGCCCGCGGCCCTCTCCGTCCAGGCGACCATCGACCTCGACCGCCTGCCGATCGCCCCCTGGCCGGGACTGGGAGTACTCGCGGCCTACGCGGCGGGGCTGCTGACGGCCGGGGGAGTGGCGTTCAGGCTGCGCGACGCGTGACGGAGCCTTCGGCAGCGGGCCCGGAACCAGGAACGGAACCTGCGGCAGCCGGCCGGGGAAGTAGGATAGGAATGGGCCCATCTCCCGCCTACGGTCTCCCCATGTCCCTCCCCGACACCGCGGCGGCCCGGCCCTTCGCCTCGGCCGCGGACCTGGACTCCTGGCTCGCCGCCCACCCCGCACCGCACCCCGGCCTCTGGGTGAAGGTGGCCAAGAAGGGCTCGGGCCTGGCCTCCGTCGACTGGGCCGAGGTCAACGACGTCGCCCTGTGCCACGGCTGGATCACCGGTCAGCGTAAGGCACTTGACGCCACGCACTACCTCCAGAAGATCACTCCGCGCCGGCCGGGCAGCCTCTGGTCGATGGTCAACGTGCGCCGCGTGGCCGAGCTGACCACCGCCGGCCGTATGCGTCCCGCGGGCCTCGCGGTGGTGGCCGCCGCCCGGGCGGACGGGCGCTGGGCGGCGGCGTACGCCTCGCAGAGGGAGGCCGGTGTCCCCGCGGACCTGGCGGCGGCCCTGGAGCAGAACCCGCGGGCGGCGGCCGTTTTCGGCGCGCTGGGCCGCACCGACCGCTACCAGGTGATCTTCGGCCTCCTCACGGCCCGCACCGCGCAGGGCCGCGCGGCCCGTCTGGTGGCCGCCCTCGCCCGGCTCGGCCGGACCCGGTGATCCCGGAACGTCCGAGCGCCCGCCCCCTGGAAGAGGGGAGCGGGCGCTCGCGGACGCAGGAGCTGTGAAGGCTCAGCCCTGCCGCATCAGGCGTTCTTGATCGCCGAGATGTCGAAGTTCAGCTTGATCTTGTCGGAGACCAGCACGCCGCCCGTCTCCAGCGCGGCGTTCCAGGTCAGGCCCCACTCGGAGCGCAGGATCTCCGCCTTGCCCTCGAAGCCGACGCGCTCGTTGCCGAAGGGGTCCTTCGCGGCGCCGTTGAACTCGAGGTCGATGGTGACCGGCCTGGTGGTGCCGAGGATCTCCAGGTCGCCGGTGATCCGGTAGTCGTCGCCGCCGAGGGACTCCGCCTTGGTGGAGCGGAAGGTCATGGTCGGGAACTCGTCGGTCTTGAAGAAGTCGGCGCTCTTCAGATGCCCGTCGCGGTCGGCGGACCCGGTGTCGATGCTCTCCATCTTGACGTCGATGGAGGCCGTGGACGCCGACGGGGTGCTGCCGTCCAGGTGCAGCGAGCCGCTGAAGTCGAGGAACTTGCCCTTGACGTTGGTGACCATGGCGTGGCGGACGGTGAAGCCGATCGTCGAGTGGGCGGCGTCGATCGTGTAGTCGCCGGTCAGCGCGGTCAGCTCGGGGGTCGCCATGACGTACTCCTTCGGTTGATGTTGAACGTTGAACTAATCAACGAGAACGACCGTAGACCTATTCCCTTCAAGTTTCAACATCATCCGCAGAGTGTCCGGGGGAGTTCGCAGAGTGTTGGCGAAAGGCTCCCGTGGTGGTAGATGCCCAGTGCATGAACCCCCATCGCAGAGGCTCCATGACGCCCACCCGCAGAGCCGTGTTACTCGCGGCCGCCCTCGTCGCCGCGGCCGCTCCCGCCGCACGCGCCGCCACCCCGGATCGCTACGACATTCTCCGCCGTCGCTGGCTCGACATCGCTCTCGGCAGCGGATACGACGCCACGGCGGAGCCCTATGCCTCCCGCCTCGCGCAGACCGGCGAACTCGCCCGCGCCGTCCGGGCGACCATGGCCCCCACCCCAGACTCCCTCTGGCCCGGCTACCCATACGACCCGCCCGCCGGCATCACCCAGAGCTACAGCCGCCTGTGGACGATGACCCAGGCCTACGTCCAGCAGGGCACCGGCTCGACCGGCGACCCGGCACTCCTCGCGGACGTCCTGCGCGGCCTCGACCATCTCTCCGCCACGGTCTACAACCCCTCAACCTCCCGCTACGGCAACTGGTGGGAGTGGCAGATCGGCAGCCCCCGCCTGCTGATGGACATCGTCGCCGCCCTCCGCGAGCACCTCACGGACACGCAGGTGGACGCGGCCTGCGCCGCCGTGGACCACTTCGTCCCCGACTCCATGCTCACCGACTACTCCGGCACCTCCACCGGCGCCAACCGCGTCGACCTGTGCCGCTCGGTCGCCCTGCGCGGCATCCTGGGGCGGGCGGACGCCAAGATCGCCCTCGCCCGGGACGCCCTGTCGCCGGTCTTCCCGTACGTCACCCAGGGGGACGGGCTCTACGCGGACGGCTCGTTCGTGCAGCACACGTGGGTCGCGTACTCGGGGACCTACGGGCAGGTCATGCTCGACGGCCTCGGGCGCCTCTTCACGCTCCTCGCGGGCTCGGCCTGGGAGGTGACCGACCCGAACCGGCAGATCGTCCTCGACAGCGTCGAGCACGCCTACGCGCCGCTGATCCACGACGGGTTGGTGATGGACTGCGTCAACGGCCGTGCCATAAGCCGGGGTTACCTCAAGAGCGACGACCTGCACGTCATGCGCAGCGACCACTTCCACGGCCAGGGCATCATCGCCGCGATCGCGCTCCTGGCCGGCGGGGCCACCGACGCCGAACGCGAGCGCTGGCAGTCGCACGTCAAGGGCTGGATCGAACGGGACACGGTGACACCGATCCTCACGGCCCCTCAGTTCGGCGTCGCCGACCTGGCCCGGCTGCACGCGGCCGCCGCCGCGCCGGTCCCGGCCGCCCCCGAACCCCTCGGCCACCGCCTCTTCCCGGCGATGGACCGCGCCGTGCACCGCGGGCCGGACTTCACCGCGAGCATCGCGATGTGCAGCGACCGCATCACGTACTACGAGTGCGGCAACGGCGAGAACCCGCGCGGCTGGCACACCGGCGCCGGGATGCTCTCCTGGTGGCCGGCCGGCCGCAGCGACGAGTACACGGACTGGTTCTGGCCCACCGTCGACTGGTACCGGCTGCCCGGCACCACCGTCTCCACCAGGCGCCTGGCCGACAACGCCGGCGGCGAGTGGGGTGCGCCCAAGCCGGACGTGCGCTGGGTCGGCGGCACGACGGACGGCGCGTACGCGGCCGTGGGGCAGCATCTGAAGGGCCTCGGCTCGACGCTCCAGGCCCGCAAGTCGTGGTTCTGCGTCGCGGACGCGGTGGTCTGCCTGGGCGCGGGTATCACCGCCACCGACGGCGTCCCGGTCGAGACCGTGGTCGACAACCGCAACCTGGGGGAGGGCGGGACCCAGGAGTTCGTACGCGGTCCCGGCTGGGCCCACCTGGAGGGGCACGGCGGCTGGCTGGTCCCCGGCGGCGGCCTGCACACCCTGCGCGAGGACCGCACGGGCGCGTGGTCCGACATCAACACCACCAGTACGCCGGAGCGGGCCACCCGCCGCTGGCAGACCCTCTGGCTCGACCACGGCACGGACCCGGTGGACGCCACCTACGTCTACGTCCTCATGCCCGGCGCTTCCCGGCGGGCCGTCGCCGTCCGCGCCGCCGACCGCCACTGGCTGTCGCTGCTCGCCAACGACGCCGCCCGCCAGGCCGTCCACATCCCCTCCCTCGGCCTCACGGCCGCCAACTTCTGGCAGGGCGGCACGGCGGGCCCGCTGACCGCCTCCGCGGCGGCGAGCGTGCTGCTCGGCCACCGGGGCCGTACCGCTACCCTCTGCGTGAGCGAGCCACCCCGAACGGGCGAACCGCTGGAGATCACCTGGGACCATCCGGTCCGGGCCGTGGTGCGGGCCGACGAGACGGTGGAAGTCCTGTCCACCGGGCGCCGGCTGCGGCTCCGGATTACCCCAGGCGTGTCATGTGCCACCCACCGATGTGAGCTGACTCTCGGCTGACGGCTTTGTGTGACCTCTACAAGCCGGACGCCCCCTGAGCAGTCGGAATGCCTGCATGCCGTCGAGGTTCTGTTCAGGGGTACCAGGAAAACGGGCCGGAGACTGTACGGAGTCGACGGCTCGCATTCCTCGGTGGGCTTCGTAAGGTCACTACATGACCGTTTTGGATGAGGCGCCGAGTGAGTCGACGGGTGAGCCGGCGGACGCGCGCGGGCGAGTCGCCGAGCTGCACGAGATCCGTGCCCGGGCGCTGGCCGGGCCGAGCGAGAAGGCGACCGAGGCGCAGCACGCCAAGGGCAAGCTGACCGCGCGGGAGCGTATCGAGCTGCTGCTGGACGCGGACTCCTTCCAGGAGGTCGAGCAGCTGCGCCGGCACCGTGCCACCGGCTTCGGCCTGGACGCCAAGAAGCCGTACACGGACGGTGTGATCACCGGCTGGGGCACGGTGGAGGGCCGCACGGTCTTCGTCTACGCTCATGACTTCCGCATCTTCGGCGGCGCGCTGGGCGAGGCCCACGCCACGAAGATCCACAAGATCATGGACATGGCCATCGCGGCCGGTGCCCCGCTGGTCTCCCTCAACGACGGCGCGGGCGCCCGTATCCAGGAGGGCGTCTCCGCCTTGGCCGGCTACGGCGGCATCTTCCAGCGCAACACCAAGGCGTCCGGCGTCATCCCGCAGATCAGCGTGATGCTCGGCCCGTGCGCCGGCGGTGCGGCCTACAGCCCCGCGCTGACCGACTTCGTGTTCATGGTCCGCGACACCTCGCAGATGTTCATCACCGGCCCGGACGTGGTCAAGGCGGTGACCGGCGAGGAGATCACGCAGAACGGCCTCGGCGGCGCGGACGTCCACGCCGAGACCTCCGGTGTCTGTCACTTCGCCTACGACGACGAGGAGACCTGCATCGCGGAGGTCCGCTACCTCCTCTCGCTCCTCCCGCAGAACAACCGGGAGAACCCGCCGCGGGTGGAGTCCACGGACGCGGTGGACCGGCGCAGCGACGTGCTGCTCGACCTGGTCCCGTCGGACGGCAACCGGCCCTACGACATGGCCAAGGTGATCGAGGAGATCGTCGACGACGGCGAGTACCTCGAGGTCCACGAGCGCTGGGCCCGCAACATCATCTGCGCGCTGGGCCGCCTGGACGGCCAGGTCGTCGGCATCGTGGCCAACCAGCCGCAGTCCCTCGCGGGCGTCCTGGACATCGAGGCCAGCGAAAAAGCTGCGCGCTTCGTCCAGATGTGTGACGCTTTCAACATCCCGATCGTCACCTTCCTGGACGTCCCCGGGTTCCTCCCCGGTGTCGACCAGGAGCACGGCGGCATCATCCGCCACGGCGCGAAGCTCCTCTACGCCTACTGCAACGCGACCGTGCCGCGGATCTCGCTGATCCTGCGCAAGGCGTACGGAGGTGCCTACATCGTCATGGACAGCCAGTCCATCGGCGCCGACCTCACGTATGCCTGGCCGACGAACGAGATCGCGGTGATGGGCGCGGAAGGTGCCGCCAACGTCATCTTCCGCCGGCAGATCGCCGATGCCGAGGACCCCGAGGCCATGCGGGCCCGCATGGTCAAGGAGTACAAGTCCGAGCTCATGCACCCCTACTACGCGGCCGAGCGCGGCCTGGTCGACGACGTCATCGACCCGAGCGAGACCCGCGAGATCCTCATCCGCTCCCTGGCGATGCTGCAGACCAAGCACGCCGACCTGCCCTCGCGTAAGCACGGCAACCCCCCGCAGTAACCCGGCGGACCCTCTGCGACACCCTCGCGGAAACCTCATCCACGGAGACTGAGACCTATGAGCACCCCTGACATTCGCGTCGAGAAGGGCCACGCCGAGCCCGAGGAAGTGGCCGCCATCACGGCCGTCCTGCTGGCTCGCGCCGCGGCCGCCCCATCTGACGTGCAGCCCCACCCCGGCCGTCCCAAGGCCGGCTGGCGCCGTCTGGAGCGCGAGGGCGGCTTCCGGGCCCCGCACAGCTGGCACGGCTAGGCTGCGCCGCCTCAGCAGGTGCGCCGCCTCAGCAGGCTTCACACACGCCGAAGGGCCCCTCTCCGAGAGAGGGGCCCTTCCGTATGCCTTCAAGGGGCGCGGGGAACTGCGCGACCAGCCACCAGGCAGCCGCAGACGGCCGACAACCGTCAGAGGCAGCCCGGTGGCCGCACGTCCACTACCGCAGCCGTGCCATCAGCGCGTGCTCGACCAGCGTGATCAAAGCGGACTTCGCGTCGGCGCGATGACGGGCGTCAGTGGTGATGATCGGGGTGTCCGGGCCGATCTGCAGCGCCTCCCGGACCTCGTCCGGGTTGTACGGCTGGTTGCCGTCGAACCCGTTGAGGGCGATCACGAAGGGAAGCCCCGAGTTCTCGAAGTAGTCGACCGCGGGGAAGCAGTCGGCGAGACGCCGGGTGTCCACGAGCACGATCGCGCCGATCGCGCCGCGGACCAGGTCGTCCCACATGAACCAGAAGCGGTCCTGGCCCGGCGTACCGAAGAGGTACAGGATCAGGTCCTGGTCCAGGGTGATGCGGCCGAAGTCCATGGCGACCGTGGTGGTCGTCTTGTCCCCGGTGTGGGTGAGGTCGTCGATGCCCGCGCTGGCGGACGTCATGACGGCCTCGGTACGCAGCGGGTTGATCTCCGAGACGGCCCCGACGAACGTGGTCTTGCCCACGCCGAAGCCACCCGCCACCACGATCTTCGCCGAGGTGGTGGAGCGGGAAGGACCGCCGCTAGAGCTTGCGAAGTCCACTGAGCACCCTTTCGAGCAGTGTCACGTCTGGCTGGCCGCCGGCGTTCTCGTCGCCGCCGGGCTGATGGATCGCGACCAGTCCCGCCTCCGCCAAGTCGGCGACGAGAATTCTGGCCACGCCGAGAGGGATCGTCAGGAGCGCGGAGACTTCGGCTACCGACTTGATCTCGCGGCAGAGGTTGCAGATCCGCTGATGCTCGGGCAGCTGGCCCTGCATCTGGTGCGGCTGCGCGGTGGTGTGCACCAGCGCCTCGATGGCGAGCTGGTAGCGGGGCCTGGTACGGCCGCCCGTCATGGCGTACGGGCGCACCAGGGGGTTGTTCGACGCCCCCGCGGGCGCCGGCTCAGGGGCGCGTCGCTGCGGTTGCACGGGCTGGATGCGCGGCGCCGGCGGCTGGTCGTACGGCGAAGGGCCGGGGCCCTGCGGTGCGTACGGCTGCTGACGCCGGTGGCTGGGAGCGGAGGGAAAGTTGTAACGGTTCGGGTCCTGCGAACCGTCGCCGCGGCCCTGGGCAGGGCCGTACGACCAGTTGCCCGAAGACGAACCGCCTGGGGGTGTTGCCACTTTCTCCTCCTCCGACTGCGCCGGGCACCCGATCCTGTGGAGCCGCGTCCCGAAACCTTAAGGCCACGGGACGCCAAAACGCACCGTCTGTCTGTCAGTTGAGCAGGCTGCCCTGGAGCTCCGCACGGAGATCCGGCGTCAGGACGGTACCGGCACGGTCCACCAGAAGTGCCATCTCGTACCCGATGAGACCGATGTCCGCCTCGGGATGTGCAAGAACCGCGAGTGAGGAACCGTCGGAGATGGACATGAGGAACAAGAATCCCCGCTCCATCTCCACAACCGTCTGGTTCACACTGCCGCCCTCGAAGATGCGCGAGGCACCGGCGGTCAGCGAGGTCAGACCGGAGGCGACGGCCGCGAGCTGATCGGCGCGGTCGCGCGGAAACCCTTCGGACATCGCCAGAAGGAGTCCGTCGGCGGAGACCACCACGGTGTGGGACACCCCCGGGGTGTTGTCCACGAAGTTGGTGATCAACCAGTTCAGGTTCTGTGCCGCCTGGCTCATCGGGCTCACACTAACGCTCCTGGTTGTAGGTGCTGTCAGGACCGAAGCCCTGGCCGTTCGTTTCACTGCCTGCGCCGGCGTTGCGTCCTCGCTGGACGCCCCGTCGCAGGTTGCTCAGCCTGCCCCGGACGTCCTCCGGGGCGCGGGAGACCTGTGGGCCCCCCTGAGGGGTGGACTCGGCGGTTCCCTCGACCAGGTTGGCCCTGGGCACCCGCCGCGGCAGACCGGAGGCGGTGACCCCGCCGGCCTTGGGCTTCCTCAGTGCGGAGGCCTGCTGCCAGCGCTCGTCGTTGGCCGAGCGCCAGTCGCCGTTGCCGTTGCTCGAGGGAGCCGGAGCCGGAGTCGGCGCCGGGGTCGGCGCTTCCTGGTTCGCCGGCCGCGCGCCGTTCGAGCCGTTCGTTCCGCCGACGGATCCGCGGCGGGGCAGTCCGGCATCGGTGAGCGCGTGGCCCGCGGAGGGGGTCGGTCCCGGCCGGTCGAAGCCTACGCGGTCGTGCTCTCCCGCGTCAGGGCCCTGTGGCCGTTCCGTATCCGGAGCGTAATCGGGCGTGTAACCGTTCTGGAAACCGTCCTGCTGCGGCCAGTCGTCCTGGTAGCGCCGCTCCTCGAAGGCCGAGAAGGCCTCGGGGGCCGGGGCACCCGTGGCGGCGGGCTCCTCACGGACCGGCTCCGCGTATCCGGGTTCGGAGTAGCCGCCGTTCGGCGAGAAGGTGTCGTTCTGCGGCAGGGGGTCGTTCGGCGCGTAGTACGGCTCCTCGTACGACGGGCGCTGAGCAGGCTCGTCGTACGCCGGGCGCTGCGGCTCCTCGTACGGGGTCTGCCGACGCTCGTCGTACGCGGGCTGCGGGTCGTAGCCGGCGGACTGCTGCTCCGGGTAGGCAGCGGTGCCGTTGTCGTAGGAGGGCTGCGCCTCGAACGGGTCGCCGTACGGGGCGTCAGGGTCGTTCGGGTCGTTCGGCCGCCGGCCCTCCAGGGCCGCCCGGCGCTCCTCGCGCATCAGCGAGCGGCCGACCGGGTCGAGCTCCCGGATGTCGTCCGGGATGTCGGAGTAGCGGCTGTCGTCGAAGCCGAGCTCCGCGGCCGTACGCATCGGCTGGCTGAAGTCCTCACCCTGGAAGTTCTGCTCCGGGATGATCTGCGAGACCGTGAACTCGTCGCGGTTGGCCTGCTGCTCGCCGCCACCACCGTGGGTGATCGCGTCGGGGAGCATGACCAGCGAGGTGGTGCCGGCCTGCTCGCCGGAGGGGCGCAGCTGGACGCGGATGCCGTGCCGGTCGGACAGCCGGCCGACCACGAACAGGCCCATGCGCTGGGAGATCGCGGCGTCCACGGTCGGCGGGTTGGCCAGCTTGTGGTTGATGTCCGCGAAGTCCTCGGCGGTGAGGCCGATGCCCTTGTCGTGGATCTCGATCATGATGCGGCCGTCGGGCAGACGGGTCGCGGTGACGCGCACCTTGGTCTGCGGGGAGGAGAACGTCGTGGCGTTCTCCAGCAGCTCCGCGAGCAGGTGCACGAGGTCGGTGACCGCGCGGCCGTGGATCTCGGCCTCCGGGACGCCGGAGAGCTCGATGCGCTCGTACTGCTCCACCTCGGAGGAGGCGGCGCGCACGACGTCGATGAGCGGGACCGGCTGGTCCCAGCGGCGGCCGGGCTCCTCGCCGGCGAGGACCAGGAGGTTCTCGCCGTTGCGGCGCATACGGGTCGCGAGGTGGTCCAGACGGAAGAGGTTCTCCAGCTGGTCCGGGTCGGCCTCGTTGTTCTCCAGGTCGGTGATCAGGGTCAGCTGGCCCTCGATCAGCGACTGGTTGCGGCGCGAGAGGTTGGTGAAGATCGCGTTGATGTTGCCCCGCAGCAGGGCCTGCTCGGCGGCGAGGCGGACCGCCTCGCGGTGGACCTGGTCGAAGGCCCGGGCGACCTCGCCGATCTCGTCGCGGGTGTTGATCGGGATGGGCGCGACCCGGGTGTCGACCCGTCCGGGGTCGGTACGGGAGAGCTGGTCGACCAGCATCGGCAGGCGCTGCTCGGCGATGCCGAAGGCGGCGTTGCGCAGCTGGCGCATCGAGCGGGACATCTGGCGGGCGACGGCGCCGGCCAGGATGAACGCGAGCAGCAGGGCGACGACGACCACGGCACCCGTGATGAGGGCGTCACGCTTGGCGTTGTCGGCGATGTCCGAGGCCTCGTTCACGGCCGTGTCGGCCATGTCCGCCTGGATCTTGCGGTAGACGTCGTAGCGGAGGGTGTTGACCGCCCACCAGTTCTCGGCGGTGATGCCCTGCTGGGCGAGCAGGGCGCGCTCGGTGGTGTCGGTGCTCTTCAGCGTCGCCAGGGCGTTGACCATGGTGGTCGGCTCGGACGGCGGCGGCACGAAGGTCTTGTTGTTGGCGGCGGCCTGCGCGGCGGCCTCCTTGGCCTGCGCCTTGCCCTTCTCCGTGGCCTTGGCCTCGAGGTCGACGAGCTTCTGCGCGTCGGCCTCGGTGCCACCGGCCTTGTACTCCTCGATGGCGATGCCCTCGAGGTAGGCGTAGGAGGACAGGGCCACCCGCTGCTTGGCGAGGTCGCTGTCCTTGGGACCGGGGCTGACCAGCAGATGCATGCCGATCGACCGCTCGAGCGACAGGGCGGCCTGGGTCAGCGAGATCGCGTAGACGGTACGGCCGTAGCTGGTGATGTTGCCGGTGCCCAGACCGAGTTCGTTGGCGAACTCCATCAGGGGGTGGGCGATGGCTACGTAACCTTCTTCGGTCTTCACGCCGGAGCCCTTGTAGGCCTTCGCGCGCAGCGTGGCCAGCTGGGGCTCGGCCTGGCGGAACAGCTTCAGGCGGCGCAGCAGGCCGGCCTTCTGCGGCATGTTCTGCGCCGCCTCGTCGAAGCCGTCGGCGGCCTGGTCCGTGGCCTTGCGGGCCGCCGCGACCGTCTTCTTGTCCTCGGCGGTCTCGAGCTTGCCCTTGAGGAGCGGTGCCGCGGTGATGTCGCGCTCGTTGTTGACCGCGTTGGCGTAGGTCAGCGAGGCCCGCACCAGGCGCGCGGTCTTCTCCGCGTTCTGGGCCTCCTGCCAGGTGTCGATCGAACCCTTGACCTGGAAGCCACCCATGACCAGGCCGACGGTCACGGGTATGAGCAGGATCGCGTTCAGCCGGGTCGGCACCCGCCAGTTACGGGGGGAGAAACGGCCGCCGCTCGGAGCGGGGGCGGCCGTCGGTTCCGAACCGGGCACAGGGGCGGGCGCCGCTCCGCGCGGCGGCGGGGTGAAGTTGCCCCGGGCCGACGGCTCGGGACCGTTCTTGCTTCGCCTCACTCGACCAACAACCTCTCGGCGGCGGGCACCAACGTTGTGCCGCAGTGTCTCAGAGCCCAGTACGCCACTGAGTACGCAGTACTACTGAGTACGTCTTTGACTATTGGGCAGTTCAGGCATTCCAGCACGACGACCAGCGCTCTTCCAAACAGCGGAAAGCGCGGATTCCGTGTGATGTAAGCCCCAGATAAATCGGTCATAAAGAGCGAGCCCCGTCAAAAGACGGGGCCTGTGTGTGCGCAGCGACACCGGTTGGCAACGACGCGTGGCCGTACCACTCGATTCCACTGCCGAAACGTTATGAACACCGGGGCCGACCGTGTCAAAGGACACAGTCGGCTCCGGCTTGTCTACGACAACTGCCGTACATCATCACTGATTTGGAATTGATCTACCGAAGCCGTGCCATCAGTGCGTGCTCCACCAGCGTGATGAGTGCGCTCTTGGCGTCGGCCCGGTGGCGTGCGTCGGTCGTGATGATGGGGGTGTCGGGCCCGATCTGCAGGGCCTCGCGCACCTCCTCGGGAGCGTAGGGCTGGTGCCCGTCGAAGCCGTTCAGGGCCACGACGAACGGCAGTCCGCTGTTCTCGAAGTAGTCGACCGCGGGGAAGCAGTCGGCCAGGCGCCGGGTGTCCACGAGCACCACCGCGCCGATCGCGCCGCGGACCAGGTCGTCCCACATGAACCAGAAGCGGTCCTGACCGGGCGTACCGAAGAGGTACAGGATCAGGTCCTGGTCCAGGGTGATGCGGCCGAAGTCCATGGCGACCGTGGTGGTCGTCTTGTCCCCGGTGTGGGTGAGGTCGTCGATGCCCGCGCTGGCGGACGTCATGACGGCCTCCGTGCGCAGCGGGTTGATCTCGGAGACGGCGCCCACGAACGTGGTCTTGCCGACGCCGAAGCCACCCGCCACCACGATCTTCGCGGAGGTGGTCGCCCGCCCTCCGTCAGAGCTTGCGAAGTCCACTGAGCACCCTTTCGAGCAGGGTCACGTCCGGTGCACCGGTTGCCTCGTCGCCACCCGGCTGGTGGATGGCGACAAGCCCGGCCTCGGCCAGGTCCGCGACGAGAATGCGGGCCACACCCAGCGGCATGGCCAGAAGCGCCGACACCTCGGCCACCGACTTGACCTCACGGCACAGGTGGCAGATGCGCTGATGCTCCGGGAGCAGCCCCATGAGCGCTGCCGGGTCGGCAGTCGTGCTGATCAGCGCCTCGATGGCGAGCTGGTAGCGCGGCCGCGTCCGGCCACCGGTCATCGCGTACGGACGTACCAGCGGCTGGTCGCCCTCATCCTCGTACGGCTCCGCGTACGGATCATGAGAGGCGGTGGGCGGGGTCATGAATCCTCCGGGCGGGACAGCAAGTCGGTCAGCGTGCCGTCGTTGGGGCCGATGGGGGGATTGTGGCGGCCGGACGGTGATTTGGTGAGACGGGTGGTGCCGGTGGGGTTCAGTGGAGCAGACTGCCTTGCAGTTCGGCGCGCAGGTCGGGCGTGAGCACAGCGCCCGCGCGGTCGACCAGCAGCGCCATCTCGTAGCCGACCAGGCCGATGTCGCACTCGGGGTGAGCGAGCACGGCGAGGGACGAGCCGTCCGAGACGGACATGAGGAAGAGGAAGCCCCGCTCCATCTCGACGACCGTCTGCGCCACGTTGCCGCCCTCGAAGATCCGGGAGGCCCCGGCCGTCAGCGAGGTGAGACCGGACGCGACGGCCGCCAGCTGATCGGCGCGGTCACGGGGGAAGCCTTCCGACATCGCCAGAAGAAGACCGTCGGCGGACACGACGACGGTGTGGGACACACCCGGGGTGTTGTCCACGAAGTTGGTGATCAACCAGTTGAGATTCTGTGCCGCCTGGCTCATCTGGCTCAACTAACGCTCCTGCTGGTGAGTGGGGCTCGGGAAACTGCCCGTCTGGCCTGTGCCGGCCTGGCGACCCTGCGCGATACCCCGACGGAGATTGGTCAGCCGGCCGCGAACGTCATCAGGCGAACGCGAGACCTGCGGACCGGACTGGTGCTGTTGCTGCTGAGCCGTGCCCGGGACGAGGTTCGCCCGGGGCACCCGGCGCGGCAGGCCGGAGGTGGTGACACCGCCCGCGGCCGGCTGCCTTACGCGCTCCGCCTGCCGGACGAGGTCGTCGTTCGGCGAGGCGCGCCAGGAAGAGGTGGCGGGCTGCTGCGCACCGGTGGAGCGCTGCGGCGCCGCGGGAGAGGCCGGTGCCTGCGGCTGCTGCTGCGGGGCGGAGCCGTTGCTCTGCTGACCGCCCGCCTGGCCGCGGAACCAGTTGGTCTCCAGCGTGTCGTACAGCGGCGTACGGCCGTCGCCCGGGCCGGATGCCGGCGGCAGCGCCTCGGGCTCCTGGCGGGCGGGCCGCTGCTGCGGCCGCGGCGGGACCGGCTGCCGCGGGGCACCGAAGTCGCCGTGGTTGCCGTTCACCTGCGGACGCTCGAACTGCCCGCTGTCGGCGGGGTTCTGACGGCCCGGCAGGTTGTGCTGCCCGGTGGAGCCGTTGTCGTAGCCCGGCGTGGCGAACTGGCCTGTGGAACCCGCGTCGTAAGCCTGCGGGATCGCGAACTGGCCCGTGTTGGCAGGGCTGTTCGGGTTGTTCGCGTTGCCGTGGTTGTTCTGGCCGGCCGGAGAGCCGAAGACGTCAGGCCGGACGAACTGGCCCTGGTCCTGCGAACCGTTCGGGGCCTGCGGCGCACCGAAGTCCTGCTGCCCGTACGGGCCCGGCTGCTGCGGGGCGGCCGGCGCCGGGGCGCCGAAGTCGGGACGGGGGAACTCCGAGGTCGAGTTCTGCCGGTCCTCGCCCCGCGGGACGGCCGGCATCTCCGACGTCGAGCCGGGGCCCTGACGGTCGTCGAAGCGCGGCATCCGGGAGGTCTCGTCGTGACCGCGAGGGGTGTCGAGCGAGGCACGCGGCACCGGCGGCTGCGCGTTCTCGTCGCTCCAGCTCGGACGCGGCTGCTGGTTGCTGCCCGGCAGTTCGGCACGCGGACCGCCACGGCCCGGCAGCTGCGGGCGACGGCCACGACGGCCGGTACCCGGCTGCTCGCCCGCGGGAGCCTGGGACTGCGGCGACGGGGGTCCCCCGGGCCGAGTCTGATCGAGGCTGGGGGAGGCGCCACGAGCGCCGCCGAAGCTGTCCTGGTCCGAACCGGCCTGCAGGCCCTGCGGTGCGCCCGGCGCCTGGCCGAACGCGGCGCCCGCGGGAGCCGGCCGGCCCTGCGGCGGCGCGGCGGGGGACTGCGGTCCACGCGCTCCGCCCGGAGCACCCGGACGGCCACCGCCCGGACCACCGGCGCCCGGCAGCGCGGCCCGCGGCCCCTGACCGGCCCCGAGCCGGCCACCGCCGGACGACGCACCGGCGCCGAGGGCGCCACCGCCCGGAGCACCGGCGCCGTTCGCCTGGCGCCGGGCCGCGGCCACACCGGCCGCGGCCTGCGCGGCGGCGGGGCCTCCGGCGTTGCCGGCGCCCTGACCGGGCTTGCCCTGCGGCTTCTTGCCGCCCTGGGCGACGTCCACGGGCAGCATGACCAGCGCGGTCGTGCCACCGGAGTCGGACGGGCGCAGCTGGATGCGGATGCCGTGGCGCTGCGACAGACGGCCGACCACGAACAGACCCATGCGTCGGGAGACCGACACGTCCACGGTGGGCGGCGAGGCGAGCCGCTCGTTGATCGCCGCGAGGTCCTCGGGGGAGAGGCCGATGCCGGTGTCGTGGATCTCGATCAGCACGCGGCCGTCGGGCAGCGCGTGACCGGTGACCTTGACCTTGGTCTGCGGCGAGGAGAAGGAGGTCGCGTTCTCGAGCAGCTCGGCGAGGAGGTGCACGAGGTCGTTGACCACGCGGCCGGCCACCTCGGTGGTCGGCACGGCGGCCAGCTCGATGCGCTCGTACTGCTCCACCTCGGACGCGGCGGCGCGGAGCACGTCGACCAGCGGGACCGGGCGGGTCCAGCGGCGGCCGGGCTCCTCACCGGCGAGGACGAGGAGGTTCTCACCGTTACGGCGCATACGCGTCGCGAGGTGGTCGAGCTTGAACAGCGAGGACAGCTGGTCCGGGTCGGCCTCGCGGGACTCCAGTTCGGAGATGAGCGAGAGCTGACGCTGGATGAGGCCCTGGGAGCGGCGCGAGAGGTTGGTGAACATCGCGTTGACGTTGCCCCGCAGCAGGGCCTGCTCGGCGGCGAGGCGGACCGCCTCGCGGTGGACGTCGTCGAAGGCCGCGGCCACCTGGCCGATCTCGTCCCGGGAGTGCACACCGACCGACTCGACGGAGGTGTCGACGTCCTGCGGGTCCGACTCCGACAGCTGCTTGACCAGCTCGGGCAGGCGGTCCTGGGCGACCTTGTTGGCGGTCTCCTGGAGCCGGCGCAGCGAGCGGATCATGGACCGGGCGATGACGAAGGCGCCGACTAGCGAGACACCGAGCACGAGCAGGATCAGCGCACCGGAGATGATCGCCTCGCGCTCGGAGGCGGCACGCAGCTCGCGGGCCTTCTGCTCCATGTCCTCAAGCAGTGTGTGCTCGATCTTCTGCATCTGCTCGATCTTGGTCGAGCTGTCGTCGACCCAGTCCTGGTACGAGCGCTTCTGCAGGTCCTGCAGGCCGTCCTGACCGGCCAGCGCGCGGCTGGCGTAGGTGTCGGTGGCCTTGATGGTCGCGTTGTTCTCCTCGATGGGCTTGAGGAGGGCGGCCGCGCTGTCCGTGCCGTAGATGCTCTTGAAGCTGCGCAGCTCCGAGCCCTGGCTCTGCAGCGCCGACTGGGCGTAGAGCCGGTCGTTCTCCGAGAGCTTGCCGACGGAGGTGTTGTTGGCGGGCAGGGCCGCCGCGAGGACCGCGCGCTGGATGGACGCGTACTCCTTGGCGGACGAGAAGGCCGCCAGGGAGCGCGTGCGCTGGATCATCTCGGGGTTGCTGGTGGCCTCCGCCATGTCCTGCGAGAGGTCCAGCAGGTGCGTGATGAGGCGGTGGTACGACTCGACCGTCTGCGAGGAGTTGAGCTTGGTCTCGTAGGCGCCGGCGCGGACCTTCTCCAGCGTGCCCAGGTCGCTGACGACACTGACGAGGCTCTCGCGGACGCCCTGGAGGTTGTTGTCCTTACCGGAGACGTCGATCTGCTCGGCGGCGTCCTTGAAGTTCTGCTCGGCCCGGTCCGTCTTGTCGCGGTAGCCCTTGACCGTGTAGTCGCTCGCCTTGGAGCCGTGCGCCAGCGGGCCGGCGGACTGGTCGCGCTCCTCCTGGAGCGCGGCGGCCAGCTCGGTGGCCTGCTTGGTCATGTCCGTCAGCAGCTTCATGTTGTCGAGCTGCTGGATGTCGTCCATGTTGCTGCTGATGCGCAGCGCGCCCAGCGAGGTGGCCGCCACCACCGGGAGCGCGAGCAGCGACACCAGACGCGTGGAGATGCGCCAGTTGCGCAGTGCCACGCGCGAGCCGGGGCCGCTCGGGCCCTTGGGCGGTTTGATCACCGGGGCAGCGTTGCCGGGTGTCCCGTTCGCTGCCGTCGGGCCGGGGCGCCCAGAGCGGTCTCCGCCGTCACCGGACGGCGCCGGTCCCGGGTTCTGGGCGTGCTGGGGCGAGGAACTGCCGACATTGGGGCCAGTCCCGCCGTGCGGCTCCGGCTCCGCCGAAGCACTGCCATCCCTCTTGAAACGTCCCTGCACTAGCGTCGCAACCTCTGGACCAGGCGCCCCTCCGCGCGAGCGGAAGAACACGGTGTCGGCGTTCTGGAAGGCGCCCTGAATGCGCCCCCTGTGGTCGTGAGTGACCGGCGCCGGTTCCCCCTTCTCGCCGTCACTCGGCGCTCGTTGCGCCCCCTGTGCGCCGGCTCGATCCTGCGGCGGTCCGTGGCATTCCAGCACAGTGCAGGATCTCCAACAAGGTTCGCGTGTGATGCCGTGACGTAGGTGACACCACGTGAGTGCGGAGTCACCAGCCGTAGAGAGGGATCTCCCGCAAAACGGGCGTATGACCGCGAGTTGTACGGGTGCGGGCGGTGTCCCAGTCGCCATGATCAGGAGCGGAATGGTGGCTTCAGGGGGCCAATGTCCGTTTGGTCAGGGTGGGTTGCCGGTCCGGATTGACCGGTTTGTCCCCGACTCAGTGAGCAAACTCACATGCTCATCATGGGGTTCATCGGACTTCCCCGGGGAATGGCGCGTCTAGCCTGGCGCTTTACAAGACGCAGGAAAATGCCGACCGCCGACCGAGAACGCCGACCGAGAACAGGGCCCAGAACAACCGTGAAGACGACGATGATGTTCCACAACATAGCCAACCCGCGGCGCACGACCCTCGCCCACCTCGAGGGCACCGAGGAACTGCAGATCCCGCAGCAGCCGCAGCACTCCGTCGATCTTCCCACGCACACCGCCAACCCCAGGCGCACCGTCCTCGAAGAGGTCCCGGTCGCGGCCGCCGTCGCCGAGTAGTACGCGTACGGGGCGCCGATCACTCAGGGCGCCCCCACGCGGTGATGCGCACGTGGGCGGCCCCCTGCCGCGTTAGCCTGGAGCGTCCGACTCCAGCAGGCTCAGTGAGGGGCGCAAGTATCCCGTGCGCATCGCCAGATTCTCCATCGACGGGAACGTCGCCTTCGGCGCGGTCGAGGGTGACAAGCCCGACGAGCTCGTCCTCGACATCATCAAGGGCATTCCGTTCGCGGACTTCGAGCTCTCCGGCACGAAGGTCCCGCTGAGCAAGGTCCGGCTGCTGCCGCCGGTGCTCCCCAACAAGGTCGTGGCCTTCGGCCGCAACTACGCGGAGCACGCGCGCGAGCTGGGCAACGAGGTGCCCGACGCCCCGTTCGCCTTCTTCAAGCCGTCGACCTCGGTGATCGGCCCCGGCGACGAGATCCGCTACCCGTCCTTCACCGAGGACCTCCACCACGAGGCCGAACTGGCCGTGGTCATCGGCCGCATGTGCCGCGAGGTCCCGCGCGAGCGCGTCAAGGACGTGATCTTCGGCTACACCTGCGCCAACGACATCACCGCGCGTGACGTGCAGAAGCGCGAGAAGCAGTGGGCGCGGGCCAAGGGCTTCGACAGCTCCTGCCCGCTCGGTCCGTGGGTGGAGACCGGCCTCGATCTCGCCGCCGCGGGCGACCTGACCATCCAGCTCACGGTCAACGGCGAGCAACGCCAGCTCGGCCGCACCAGCGAGATGATCCACCCGATCGAGGATCTGATCGTCAACATCACCGAGGCCATGACGCTGCTCCCCGGCGACGTGATCCTCACGGGCACCCCGGCAGGCGTCGGGCCGCTCACCGTCGGCGACGAGGTCGCCGTCACCATCGAAGGCATCGGCTCTCTCACCAACAAGGTTGTCAAGCGTGGCTAGCGCACCCGGCTCTCCCGTTCGCGTCCGATTCTGTCCGTCCCCGACCGGAAACCCGCACGTGGGCCTGGTCCGCACAGCCCTGTTCAACTGGGCGTTCGCGCGGCACCACCAGGGCACGCTGGTCTTCCGCATCGAGGACACCGACGCCGCCCGCGACTCCGAGGAGTCCTACGGCCAGCTGCTCGACTCGATGCGCTGGCTGGGCTTCGACTGGGACGAGGGCCCGGAGGTCGGCGGCCCGCACGCGCCGTACCGCCAGTCGCAGCGTATGGACATCTACGCCGACGTCGCGAGCAAGCTCCTGGACGCCGGCCACGCATACCGCTGCTACTGCTCCCAGGAGGAGCTGGACACCCGCCGCGAGGCCGCCCGCGCCGCCGGCAGGCCGTCCGGCTACGACGGCCACTGCCGCGACCTGAGCGCGGAGCAGGTCGAGGAGTACCAGGCCATGGGCCGTACCCCGATCGTCCGCTTCCGCATGCCCGACGAGACGATCACCTTCACGGACCTGGTCCGCGGCGAGCTGACGTTCACGCCGGAGAACGTGCCGGACTACGGGATCGTACGAGCGAACGGCGCGCCGCTGTACACGCTGGTCAACCCCGTCGACGACGCCCTGATGGAGATCACCCACGTCCTGCGCGGCGAGGACCTGCTCTCCTCCACCCCGCGCCAGATCGCCCTGTACAAGGCGCTGATCGAGCTGGGCGTCGCGCGGCGGATCCCGGCCTTCGGCCACCTGCCGTACGTGATGGGCGAGGGCAACAAGAAGCTCTCCAAGCGTGACCCGGAGTCCTCGCTCAACCTCTACCGCGAGCGCGGCTTCCTGCCGGAGGGGCTGCTCAACTACCTCTCGCTGCTGGGCTGGTCGCTCTCGGCGGACCAGGACATCTTCAGCATCGCGGAGATGGTGGCGGCGTTCGACATCGGCGACGTGAACCCCAACCCGGCCCGCTTCGACCTCAAGAAGTGCGAGGCGATCAACGGCGACCACATCCGGCTGCTGGACGTGAAGGACTTCACGGAGCGCTGCCGCCCGTGGCTGCAGGCCCCGTTCGCCCCCTGGGCGCCCGAGGACTTCGACGAGTCCCGGTGGCAGGCGATCGCCCCGCACGCCCAGACCCGTCTGAGGGTCCTCTCGGAGATCACCGACAACGTCGACTTCCTGTTCCTCGCCGAGCCGGTCCTGGACGAGGCGAGCTGGGCGAAGGCGATGAAGGAGGGCTCGGACGCGCTGCTGGTCACGGCCCGCGAGAAGCTCGAGTCGGCCGACTGGAACTCCGCGGAGGCCCTGAAGGAGGCCGTCCTGGCCGCCGGTGAGGCCCACGGCCTCAAGCTCGGCAAGGCCCAGGCCCCGGTCCGCGTCGCGGTCACCGGCCGTACGGTCGGCCTGCCCCTCTTCGAGTCCCTGGAGGTCCTGGGCAAGGAGAAGACCCTGGCCCGCATCGACGCGGCGCTGGCCAGGCTGGCCGCGTAGCGCACAGGCACGTGAAGGGGCGGCACCGGATCACCGGTGCCGCCCCTTCGTCGTCGTGCAACTCCCGCTCGTGGAGCGGCAGTTGCACGGGCCCCGCAGGTGATGCAGCCGGCCCCCGGCCTGACCCTGACCGGCACGACCACGGTGAACTGACGGACACGCCGTCCGCCCGCCGGGTTACGGTCGGTCCATGACCCTGCGCGCCGGCGGCACCCAGGTCCACGCCATCGTCTGGGACGTGGACGACACCCTGTTCGACTACACGTCGGCGGACCGCGCCGGAATGAGCGCACACCTGGCGGCCGAGGGCCTGCTCCACGGGTACGGCACCGTGGAGCAGGCCCTCGCGCACTGGCGGGCGGTCACCGATCAGCAGTGGGCGCGCTTCTCCGCCGGCGAGGTGTCCTTCGAGGGCCAGCGCCGGGACCGCGTACGGGTCTTCCTGGGCGAGGAGCTGACCGACGCCGAGGCCGACGCGTGGTTCCGGCGCTACGTCGCGCACTACGAGACGACCTGGTCCCTCTTCCCGGACGTGCTGCCCGCCCTCGACGCGCTCGCCACCAGCCACCGGCACGCCGTGCTGTCCAACTCCAGCCTCACGGTCCAGGACCGCAAGCTGCGCATGCTCGGTGTGCACGACCGCTTCGAGGCCGTCCTGTGCGCCGCCGAACTGGGCGTCTCCAAGCCCGAGGCCGGCGCCTTCCTGGCCGCCTGCGAGGCCCTTGAACTCGCCCCGCACCAGGTCGCGTACGTCGGCGACCACCCGGAGATCGACGGGCGCGGTGCCGCCGAGGCCGGGCTGGTGTCGGTCTGGATCGACCGCTCCGGCGCGCACACCGGCGACGGCGCCGGTACGGGCCCCCGCCGGATCGCCTCCCTCGCCGAACTCCCCGCGCTGCTCGGCGCCGATACCCGTTTTGGAGCCCCGTCCACCTTCAGGTAATGTTCTTCCTGCGCCGCCGGGCAGCGGGCCGAAAGGGCCGGAACCGGAGGAGCAAACTAGAACAAGATCCCCTCAGGGGCTTGCGTTCCAGTGGCCTATGGTGTAATTGGCAGCACGACTGATTCTGGTTCAGTTAGTCTTGGTTCGAGTCCAGGTAGGCCAGCTCGCAGAGCTCATCTGCAACGCCCCCGTTGTGTAGCGGCCTAGCACGCCGCCCTCTCAAGGCGGTAGCGCCGGTTCGAATCCGGTCGGGGGTACGGATCCTGATCGACTCGGGATCGCTAGGGCCCCCGTTGTGTAGCGGCCTAGCACGCCGCCCTCTCAAGGCGGTAGCGCCGGTTCGAATCCGGTCGGGGGTACAAACTGGTCTAAACCACATTGGTCTATGGTGTAATTGGCAGCACGGCTGATTCTGGTTCAGTTAGTCTTGGTTCGAGTCCAGGTAGACCAGCTCGGATCTGCGGAAACGTAAGATCCTCGCCCCCGTTGTGTAGCGGCCTAGCACGCCGCCCTCTCAAGGCGGTAGCGCCGGTTCGAATCCGGTCGGGGGTACACACCGAAGGCCCTTCGCTCGCAGCGGAGGGCCTTCGCCGTGTCCGGGCTCCGGCTTGTCGGGTCCCTAGCCGAAGCCGTAGCGCCGTGCCGACTCCTCCTCCTGTGCGAGCCGGTGCAGCGCCTGGAGGATCGGCTGGGCGAGGATCACGCCCAGGACGGCCGTCTCGACCTTCTCGGCCTCCGACCCGTGCGTCTCCACGAAGTCCAGGTCCAGGACCGCTGCCTGATGCATCAACCGGGCGTAGGACATGAGGAGTTCGGTCTCCCAGTCGTAGCCGAGCCGGCGGAACGCGGCGATCGACACCACCAGCCTGCGGTAGGCGGGCGAGATCGTGATCAGGGCTTGGGCGTTGGTCCAGCCGAGCGCCTGGAGGAGCTGTTCCGCCTCCTCGCCGGCGTCGCGGACGTACTCGTCCTCCGCGTCCGGTTCGGGCACCTGCGGCAGGGCCCACAGCGCCGCGCCCATCCGGATCGTACGGCCGAGGGAGTCGTCGTCCACGTGCCCGAGCACCTCGCGCACCTTCGCCACCGGCACACCGCCGACCTGGATCATCGCGCGTACCAGCCGCAACCGGCGCAGATGCTCCTCGTCGTACTCGGCCGTCGTCGTGTTGATCTGGCGGCCCGGCGCCAACAGCCCTTCGCGCAGGTAGTACTTGATCGTCGCGGTGGACACGCCACTGCGCTCGCTGAGCTCCCTCAGCCGCATGTCTTGCGCCCTTCCTTGGTCAGTGCGACTATCCAAGCATCGATTCAGAAGGATAGTGCCGCTATCCGACCGGGCGGAGCAAGGAGGGCGACCATGTTCGCGAAGCCGGTGCCGGGCCGTACGACCGCGGACGGCGAGGGTGATGTGGTGGTCCTGCTGATCGGCATGCGGGTCAACAGATTCCGGGCGGTGCACCAGTGGCTGCCGGTCATGGTGTCGATGATCCGCATGCTGCGGGAGCTCGAGCGGGACCCCGGCCGCGGGCTGCTGGAGCATGTACTGCTGACCGCCTCCCCGCGGACCTACTACGTCGTCCAGTACTGGGAGTCCAAGGAGAAGCTCTACGCGTACGCGGGCTCGCCGGAGATGTTCCATCACCGGGTGTGGGGGATCGTCAACCGCAAGGAGCGGGCGGGGAAGGTGCGCGGGCACGTGGGGCTGTGGCACGAGGCGTACGTGGTGCCCGAGGGGTCGTACGAGTCGATCTACTTCGACATGCCGGCCTTCGGGCTCGCGAAGGCGCACGGGCAGGTGCCCGTCGAGCGGCGGGGACGGTACGCCAAGGACCGCTTCGCCCACCGGTCGGAGGCCGGCGCGGCAGAGAAGCAGGCGGGCTGAGCGGAGAGCCAGGGGGGTTCGGGGGACGGGGAGGGTCTGCCGCGGCGTTGAGGCGGGCCCTCCCCGTCGACGTCCGATGGGGGTTGCCGGCGCTCAGCCGGTGCGGCGCAGTGCCTCGGAGAGGCGTCCGGCGGCGTCGATGACCGCCTGGGCGTGCATACGGCCCGGGTGGCGCGTCAGGCGCTCGATGGGGCCGGAGACCGAGACGGCGGCCACCACGCGGTTGGACGGGCCCCGCACGGGAGCGGAGACGGACGCGACGCCCGGCTCCCGCTCGCCGATGGACTGGGCCCAGCCGCGGCGCCGTACGCCCGAGAGCGCGGTGGCCGTGAACCGGGCGCCCTGCAGGCCCCGGTGCAGCCGCTCCGGCTCCTCCCAGGCCATCAGGATCTGCGCGGAGGAACCGGCCTTCATCGTCAGCGTCGAGCCGACCGGGACGGTGTCCCGCAGTCCGGACAGCCGCTCCGCCGCGGCGACGCAGATGCGCATGTCGCCCTGGCGGCGGTAGAGCTGGGCGCTCTCGCCCGTGATGTCCCGCAGATGCGTGAGCACCGGGCCCGCCGTCGCGAGGAGACGGTCCTCGCCGGCTGCCGCGGCCAGCTCGGCCAGGCGCGGTCCGAGGATGAAACGGCCCTGCATGTCGCGCGCCACCATGCGGTGGTGCTCCAGAGCCACGGCCAGACGGTGGGCCGTGGGTCGTGCCAGTCCGGTCGCCGCAACCAGCCCTGCGAGGGTGGCGGGTCCGGACTCCAGGGCGCTCAGGACAAGGGCCGCCTTGTCCAGAACGCCGACGCCGCTACTGTTGTCCATGAAACGATACTCGCGTCTCACTCTGTGAAACGCAAGTTCATTTTTCAGTGAGACGCGCAACCCTTGTACGCATAGCGGCCCGCAGACCGAACGGGTCCGGTGGCGGGCGCCCGTGAAATGGGGCCGGGCGTCGTCTCCTCAAGATCTCTAGCAAGGCCGGTGGACGTCGTGCCGGCCGAAGGGAAAGCGATGGGTAGGACACTCGCGGAGAAGGTCTGGGACGACCATGTCGTCCGGCGCGCCGAGGGCGAGCCCGACCTCCTCTTCATCGATCTGCACCTGCTGCACGAGGTGACCAGCCCGCAGGCCTTCGACGGTCTGCGGCACAACGGTCGCAAGGTGCGCCGCCTCGACCTCACCATCGCGACCGAGGACCACAACACCCCGACCCTCGACATCGACAAGCCCATCGCAGACCCGGTCTCCCGGGTCCAGCTGGAGACGCTGCGCAAGAACTGCGCCGACTTCGGTGTACGGCTGCACCCGCTGGGCGACGTCGAGCAGGGCGTGGTGCACGTCGTCGGCCCGCAGCTGGGTCTGACCCAGCCCGGTACGACGGTGGTTTGCGGCGACTCGCACACCTCCACGCACGGCGCCTTCGGCGCGCTGGCGTTCGGCATCGGCACCTCCCAGGTGGAGCATGTGCTGGCCACCCAGACGCTGCCGCTGGCCCGCCCCAGGACCATGGCCATCACGGTCGAGGGCGAGCTGCCCGAGGGCGTCACCGCCAAGGACCTGATCCTGGCGATCATCGCCCGGATCGGCACGGGCGGCGGCCAGGGCTACATCCTGGAATACCGCGGCTCCGCCATCGAGAAGCTCTCGATGGAGGCCCGGATGACCATCTGCAACATGTCGATCGAGGCCGGTGCCCGCGCGGGCATGATCGCCCCGGACGAGACCACCTTCGAGTACATCAAGGGCCGCGCCCACGCTCCCGAGGGCGAGGACTGGGACGCCGCGGTCGCGTACTGGAAGACGCTGAAGACGGACGAGGACGCCGAGTTCGACGCCGAGGTCGTCATCGACGCCGCGGCGCTGTCGCCGTTCGTCACCTGGGGCACCAACCCCGGCCAGGGCGCGCCGCTTTCGGCGTCCGTCCCCGATCCGGCTTCGTACGAAGACGCTTCGGAGCGCCTCGCCGCCGAAAAGGCCCTGGAATACATGGGGTTGGAGGCCGGGCAGCCGCTGCGCTCCATCGACGTGGACACCGTCTTCGTAGGTTCCTGCACCAACGGCCGTATCGAGGATCTGCGTGCCGCGGCGGCGATCGTCGAGGGCCGCAAAGTCGCCGACGGTGTACGGATGCTGGTCGTCCCGGGCTCCGCGCGGGTGGGCCTGCAGGCCGTCTCCGAGGGTCTGGACGTCGTCTTCAAGGAGGCCGGCGCCGAATGGCGGCACGCGGGCTGCTCGATGTGCCTGGGCATGAACCCGGACCAGCTGGCCCCGGGTGAGCGCTCCGCGTCCACCTCCAACCGCAACTTCGAGGGCCGGCAGGGCAAGGGCGGTCGTACGCACCTGGTCTCGCCGCAGGTCGCCGCCGCGACCGCGGTCCTGGGGCACCTGGCCTCGCCCGCCGACCTGTCCGACGCCCCCGCGCCCGCTGGAGTCTGAGAGTCATGGAAGCATTCACCACGCACACCGGCCGGGCCGTCCCGCTGCGCCGCTCCAACGTCGACACCGACCAGATCATCCCTGCTCACTGGCTCAAGAAGGTGACCCGGGACGGTTTCGAGGACGGGTTGTTCGAGGCCTGGCGCAAGGACGGGAACTTCATCCTCAACCGCCCCGAGCGGCAGGGCGCCACGGTCCTGGTCGCCGGCCCCGACTTCGGCACCGGCTCCTCCCGCGAGCACGCGGTGTGGGCGCTGCAGAACTACGGCTTCAAGACCGTGATCTCGTCCCGCTTCGCCGACATCTTCCGCGGCAACTCGCTGAAGAACGGCCTGCTCACGGTCGTTCTGGAGCAGAAGATCGTGGAGGCGCTGCAGGAACTCACGGAGCAGGACCCGCAGGCCGAGATCACCGTCGACCTCGAGGCCCGCGAGGTGCGCGCCGAGGGCATCACCGCCCCCTTCGAGCTCGACGAGAACTCCCGCTGGCGGCTGCTGAACGGGCTGGACGACATCTCCATCACCCTCCAGAACGAGGCGGACATCGCCACGTACGAGGCCAAGCGCCCGTCGTACAAGCCGCGGACGCTCAAGGTCTGATCCAGGCCGGTCCGCGGCGCCGGAACCTGACGGGTTTCGGCCACCGGAACACCCCGATGTACCCCCGATCGGCCCGATCGGGGGTACATCTGTTTCTGGGCCCGAACGGCTTGGAACCCTCTTGCTTTTTCTCTCAACTTCCCACGTTACGACGGCCGTTGTGTGGGTAGCCGTGCTCTGTGGACACCACGTCCGGCTTTGCCGGGAAGGCCGTTTGAGGCATCAGTTGCTACCCCCGCAGGCGACAACTCGCCCCAGATGGCACAATCTGTGCATGGAACACGACGGCCAACTCGAGCTCTACACGGCAGTCGCGGACCGACTGAAGGAAGCGCACTCCCGAGTGCGCGCACTGCAAGTCCCGGAGGGCGTACGGATGGCGCTGACCCGGAAGCTGCTGGTCATTACGGCCGCGGCCAAGCACGATCTCGCCGACGCGGCAAGGCGTCTGGAGGCGTTCAACACGGACCTGGAGAAGGGGTGCATCCCTGAAGAGGACCGCTGAACGCAGCCGGAGCAGTCGAGTTCGTTGCGGCGCACGGGTGATTAGCCCGTTTCGTGTTTGATTTGCGGTATATATCTGCCTAACGTGCGAAAAAGCTTGAACACTTTCGTTCTGGCGATGTCTCCGAAGGGGAAGACGTGAACAAGGCGCAGCTCGTAGAAGCGATTGCCGACAAGGTAGGTGGCCGTCAGCAGGCCGCCGAGGCTGTCGACGCGGTCCTGGACGCCATCGTCCGCGCGACCGTTGCCGGAGACCGTGTCTCGGTCACCGGTTTCGGCTCGTTCGAGAAGGTCGACCGTCCGGCCCGCTACGCCCGCAACCCGCAGACGGGCGAGCGGGTTCGGGTCAAGAAGACCTCTGTTCCGCGCTTCCGCGCGGGCCAGGGCTTCAAGGACCTGGTGAGCGGCTCGAAGAAGCTCCCGCGCGGCGGCGAGGTCGCCGTCAAGAAGGCGCCCAAGGGCAGCCTGACCGGTGGCGCTTCGGCGACCGTCAAGAAGGCCGCCGCGAAGAAGGCGACCGCCAAGAAGGCCGCGCCGGCCACGGCGAAGAAGACCGCGGCGAAGAAGACGACGGCCAAGAAGGCCACGGGCGCCGCCAAGAAGTCGACCGCGAAGAAGACCACGGCGAAGAAGGCCACGGGCGCCGCGAAGACCTCCGCGGCCAAGAAGACCACCGCCAAGAAGGCCACCGCGAAGAAGGCTCCGGCGAAGAAGGCGACGGCCAAGAAGGCCCCCGCCAAGAAGTCGACCGCTCGCAAGACCACCGCCAAGAAGGCCACCGCCCGTAAGCGGTAAGGGCACAGGGGCACTCACGCGCCGGGCCGGACTCCTCATCGGAGCCCGGCCCGCGGCGTGTTCGGGGTTGGTTCAAAGCGGCCTCAGAACGTCCGCAGAGCGCCCTCAGAAGGTCTGGAGCGTCACCAGCGTGATGCGGGGGCTGTCCTTGGTGCCCTCCAGCTCGATGCGCACGCGCTGCCCGGGGCGCAGCAGCCGGAGGCCTCCGGCGTCGAAGGCCGCGGCGTCGAAGGGGACGGGGGTGCCGTCGTCCAGCAGCACGCTGCCGTCGCGGGTGTTGGGGTCGTAGGTGTACGCCGTGGCCTGCATGACGGCCAGCCTAATGTGCGGTTGGGTTCGGGGCCTGTTGTGGGGCTTGCGGTCCGGTGCCGGTGCGGATTCGTCGTGGTCGGACGCGCAGTTCCCCACCCGCCCGGGGAGTGCGGCCCAGGGCGCTCTCAGGATTCCGGGATCAGCAGCCCCGCCGACAAGGCTGCCGTCCGGGGGCCCACGCCCAGGGCCAATGCCGCCCGCAGGTCTGCGCCGGTGTCGACGTCCTGGCGTACGGAATCGACTGCGTCGAGGATCAGTTCCTCGGCTCCGGAGGCTCGGTGGCGGGCGCGGGAATCGGGACCGAATGCCGGGAGCAATTCCTGGGCGGGAGCGGCGGCCAGCAAGGTGGTGCCGATTGCGGCCGCATCGGCGAGAAAAGCGCGGGGGAATTCGGCGGCCGCGTCCAGTACGCGGAGCAATTCCAGGGGGCGTAGTGCCGGAAGATCGGCGTTCAGGGTCGCGACGGGACTTTCGGGGCGTGTGGTGCGTACCGCTCCCACGCCGTGCGCCAGCGCCGCGTTGAGGCCGCCCCGGGGTTCGTCGGGGACGATCCGGGCGCCCAGCGCGGACAGCTCGCGTCCGGCCAGGGAATCGTCCGTGACGACCGCCACATCGCGCACCGCCGGGCAGGCCAGCGCGGCCGCCACGGTGTCCTGGGCGAAGGCGAGGGCGAGGCCCGGGCGCAGCCCGTCGGCGGCAGTGTCCGCGAGCCTGCTCTTGGCCCGCGTCAGGGGTTTCAGGGGTATGACCAAGGTCCACTGCACCGGTGTTCCGTCCCTCTCTTGTCGCGGCCATTGTCACTCAGCCGTCACCTCGGCCATCTGGCGGCGCCGCCGTCGGGGCGTACGGTGTTCTCGACAGACCGGCGGCCTGGGGTGACACTTGTGCGGCTCCTGGTCCGAGGTTCTTGACCCATAGAGGAAGGTGCGCGCGTGCCCCGCCGCAGAATCGGCTTCTGGTACCGCTTCGCCGCGGTGCTCTGCAAACCGCCGTTGGTGGTTCTGATCAAGCGGGACTGGCGTGGAATGGAGCACATTCCGGCCGACGGTGGATTTATCACCGCGGTGAACCACAATTCCCATGTGGATCCCTTCGCGTACGCGCACTATCAGTACAACACCAAGCGGGTTCCGCGATTCCTGGCGAAGAGCGGCCTTTTCAAGAAGGGATTCGTCGGTGCCGCGATGCGCGGCACCGGGCAGATCCCCGTCTACCGCGAGACCACGGACGCGCTCAGCGCCTTCCGGGCCGCGATCGACGCCGTGGAGCGCGGCGAGTGCGTCGCCTTCTATCCCGAGGGCACCATCACCCGGGACCCCGACCAGTGGCCCATGGTCGGCAAGACCGGTGCCGCGCGCGTCGCCCTGACGACCAGGTGCCCGGTGATCCCGATCGCGCAGTGGGGCGCCAACGAACTGCTGCCGCCGTACGCGAAGAAGCCCAACCTCCGCCCGCGCAAGACCCATCACGTGCTCGCCGGCCCGCCCGTCGACCTCGCGCGCTTCTACGACCGGGAGATGACTCCCGAGCTGCTGAAGGAGGCGACCGAGGTCATCATGGCCGCCATCACCCGCCAGCTGGAGGAGATCCGCGGCGCGAAGGCGCCCGCGACGCCCTACGACCCGCGGCGCGAGCGGATCGAGCAGCGACGCAGGACGCAGTCGCAGGGCGACCGGCAGAACGCCGGGCAGGAAGAGGGGCAGAGCACGTGAGCAAGCCGGTCAAGGCGGCCGTCTTCGGCACCGGTTCGTGGGGCACGGCGTTCGCCATGGTGCTCGCCGACGCGGGGTGCGAGGTCACCCTGTGGGGACGGCGCGCGGAACTCGCGGAAGCGGTCAACTCCACGCGTACGAACCCCGACTACCTTCCCGGTGTCGAACTCCCGGGCGGCGTAAGGGCGACGACGGACGCAGCCGAGGCCGCGCGCGGCGCCGACTTCGCCGTCCTCGCGGTCCCCTCGCAGACGCTGCGCGGCAACCTCGCCGAGTGGGCACCGCTGCTCGCCCCCGACACCGTCCTGGTGTCGCTCATGAAGGGCGTCGAACTTGGCTCCGCCATGCGGATGAGCGAGGTGATCGAGGACGTCGCCAAGGTGCGCGCCGACCGGATCGCCGTCGTCACCGGGCCCAACCTCGCGCGGGAGATCGCCGCCCGCATGCCGGCGGCCGCTGTGGTCGCCTGCACCGACGAGGCGGTCGCCCAGCGGCTCCAGGCCGCCTGCCACACGCCGTACTTCCGGCCGTACACCAACACGGACGTGGTCGGCTGCGAGCTCGGCGGTGCGGTGAAGAACGTCATCGGGCTCGCCGTCGGCATCGCGGACGGCATGGGCCTCGGCGACAACGCGAAGGGCTCGCTCATCACGCGCGGGCTCGCCGAGACCACCCGGCTCGGCATGGCGCTCGGCGCCGACCCGCTGACCTTCTCCGGACTCGCGGGTCTGGGCGACCTGGTGGCCACCTGCTCCTCGCCGCTGTCGCGCAACCACACCTTCGGCACCAACCTCGGCAAGGGCATGACCCTGCAGGAGACCATCGCGGTCACCCGGCAGACCGCCGAGGGCGTCAAGTCCTGTGAGTCCGTGCTGGATCTGGCGCGCAGGCACGGCGTCGACATGCCGATCACCGAGACGGTCGTCGCCATCGTGCACGAGGGCAAGTCCCCGGTGGTCGCCGTCAAGGAGCTGATGTCGCGCAGCGCGAAGCCCGAACGACGCTGAGCGACGCCCCCCGTGGGACGCTGTCTTGGGGCACTACCAACGGGTACTCTCAACCCGATATGAGCACCGAGAACCTCCCCCAGAACCCTGAGCAGCCGCCTCGCAAGCCGCGCGTGGCCGTCGTGTTCGGCGGGCGCAGCTCCGAACACGGGATCTCCGTGGTCACCGCCGGGGCCGTCCTGCGCGCCGTCGACCGGACCAAGTACGACGTCCTGCCGATCGGCATCACCAAGGACGGCCGCTGGGCCCTCACCGCCGACGAACCGGACCGCATGGCGATCACCGACCGCCGTACCCCCGACGTCGAGGAGCTGGCCGAGTCCGACGAGGGCGGTGTGGTGCTCCCCGTCGACCCCGGGAACCGCGAAGTCGTCTACAGCGAACCCGGATCGGTGCCCAAGGCGCTCGGTGAGGTCGACGTCGTCTTCCCCGTCCTGCACGGCCCCTACGGCGAGGACGGCACCCTTCAGGGCCTGCTGGAGCTCTCCGGCGTCCCGTACGTGGGTTCGGGTGTGCTCGCCTCGGCCGTCGGCCAGGACAAGGAGTACATGAAGCGGGTGTTCACCTCCTTCGGGCTCAAGGTCGGCCCGTACGTGGTGATCAGGCCGCGCGAGTGGGAGCGCGGCGAGGCGGCGGCCCGCAAGAAGATCGTCGACTTCGCGGGCGAGCACGGCTGGCCGCTCTTCGTGAAGCCCGCCCGCGCGGGCTCGTCGATCGGCATCACCAAGGTCGACGACATCTCCGGTCTCGGGGACGCGATCGCCGAGGCCCAGCGGCACGACCCGAAGATCCTCGTGGAGGCGGCGCTGCGCGGCCGCGAGATCGAGTGCGGGGTGCTGGACTTCGAGGACGGTCCACGCGCGAGCGTGCCCTCGGAGATCCCGCCGCCGGACACGCACGCGTACTACGACTTCGAGGCGAAGTACATCGACTCGACCCCCGGCATCGTGCCGGCGCCGCTGACGCCCGAGGAGACCGCCGAGGTGCAGCGGCTCGCGGTGGCGGCCTTCGAGGCCGCGTCCTGCGAGGGACTGGTGCGCGCGGACTTCTTCCTCACCGAGGACGGCGAGTTCGTGATCAACGAGATCAACACGATGCCCGGCATGACCCCGATCTCGATGTACCCGCAGATGTGGCAGGCGAGCGGGATCAGTTACCCCGAGCTGGTGGACCAGCTGATCGAGGCGGCGCTGCGCAGGTCCACGGGCCTGCGCTGACCGCAGCCCGTTGCCGTAGGCCGTTGTCGGTGGGCCGTTGTCGGTAGGCCGCTGTCAGGAGGCGATCCCCTCGGGGATCGCCTTCTTCACTGCCGGAGCCAGGTCGACCAGCGGCGCCATGCCGTCTGCCGTACGGCCCTTGGGGATGGTCACTTCCACGTACGCGGTGCGCAGCGTGGTGGTGAAGCGGAACGAGCCGTCGGTCTGTTTCTGCAGCAGCCAGCCGACTCCGTCGACCTCGACGCCGTCGGCCTCCGGGTCGGACATCTCGGCGGGCCGCTCGACACCGCAGCGCAGTATGATCGCCGGGCCGCCCCAGCCCGCGGTCAGCGCGGAGGCGGGTTCGGGATCCCGGCGATCCTGGCCGTCGGCCTTGGACGGCAGCACCTTGTCCAGGTTCTGACACAGCTTGGTGACCTTCGCGCCCGGGCCTGGAACCGCGGCCCGGGCGCTGTCGTCTGCTGAGGAGCAGCCCGTTGCCGTGATCAGTGCGGCGGCGAGGACGGGCAGCCCGAGAACGAGTCGGCGCCGGTGACGGATGGAGTTCACCGGCCAAGGGTAGACGGGGGCTACAGATGGACGACCGGGCAGGTCAGGGTGCGGGTGATCCCGTCCACTTGCTGGACTTTGGCGACCACCATGCGGCCGAGGTCGTCCACGGTGTCCGCCTGGGCCCGCACGATCACGTCATAAGGTCCTGTCACGTCCTCGGCCTGGATGACTCCAGGGATCTTGCTGATCGTCTCGGCGACGGTCGACGCCTTGCCGACCTCCGTCTGGATCAGGATGTACGCCTGTACCACGGAACCTCCAGGGCGGCCACGAGGATCATGTGGGGAAAAGGAACGCCACGGTATCGCGTCGCCGCACGCCGCGGGGAGACCTGCGCGAGCCAGGGTCCACGCGCCGGGGCACAGGCACGACAGAAGTTGACGGACACCTCGACGGTATCGAGGACACTGATGACGCGCGACCGGGAACTGCACGGGACAGAAGGGGAGCAAGGGCAATGAAGGGCACTGTTGGTGAGCTCGGGGAGTTCGGGCTCATCAGGGAGCTCACCTCCCGTCTCACCACCACCCCCGCGGTCCGGGTCGGCCCCGGCGACGACGCCGCGGTGGTCGCCGCGCCCGACCGCAGGGTCGTGGCCAGCACCGACATCCTCCTGGAGGGGCGGCACTTCCGCCGCGACTGGTCCACCGCCTACGACGTCGGGCGCAAGGCGGCCGCGCAGAACCTCGCGGACATCGCCGCGATGGGTGCCGTGCCGACCGCGCTGCTGCTCGGCCTGGTCGTCCCGGCCGAACTCCCGGTCACCTGGCCGAGCGAGCTCATGGACGGGCTGCGCGACGAGTGCCAGGTCGCGGGCGCCTCGGTGGTCGGCGGCGATGTCGTACGAGGCGACACGATCATGGTGTCGATCACCGCGCTCGGCGATCTGCGCAACCAGGAGCCGATCACCCGGGGCGGCGCCCAGCCCGGCGACCGCGTCGCCGTCACCGGCTGGCTCGGCTGGTCCGCCGCCGGGTACGCCGTGCTCTCCCGCGGATTCCGCTCGCCCCGCGCCTTCGTGGAGGCGCACCGGCGTCCAGAGCCGCCGTACCACGCGGGTCCGGCCGCCGCGGGGCTGGGGGCGACCGCGATGTGCGACGTCAGCGACGGCCTGATCGCCGATCTCGGGCACATCGCCGAGGCCAGCAAGGTGCGGATCGACATCCGCTCCGGCGCGATCGACATCCCCTCGCAGATGAACGACATCGGTCAGGCCGTCGGCGTCGACCCCATGCAGTGGGTGCTGACCGGGGGAGAGGACCACGCCATCGTCGCCACCTTCCCGCCGGACGTGAAGCTGCCCGCCCGCTGGAAGGTGATCGGCGAGGTGCTCAACCCCTCGGCGCTGCCCCAGGTGACGGTGGACGGGGCGCCGTGGACCAGCAAGGGCGGCTGGGACCACTTCGGCGGGGACATCGAGTCATGAACGCGCCGCCCAGGGTGCTGACCGTCGCGGGATCCGATTCCGGCGGAGGGGCGGGAATCCAGGCAGACTTGAAGACGATGCTCGCGCTTGGTGTGCACGGCATGAGCGTCGTCACGGCGGTCACCGCGCAGAACTCGCTGGGTGTGCAAGGGGCTTGGGAGCTGCCGGTGGAGGCGGTGCGGGCGCAGTACCGCAGCGTCGTCGACGACATCGGCGTCCAGGCGGTCAAGACCGGGATGCTGTCCTCGGCCGAACTCGTCGAGGCCGTGGCCGAGTTGATCGGCGGGACGGATGTTCCGGCGGTCGTCGACCCGGTGGGCGTCTCCAAGCACGGGGACCCGCTGCTGGCGGCCTCCGCGCTGGACTCCGTACGGACGAAGCTGCTGCCTCTCGCGACGGTGGCGACGCCGAACCTCGACGAGGTCGCCCAACTCGCCGGTGTCCGGGTCGAGTCGGAGGCGGACCTGCGCGAGGCCGCGGCGGCCGTCCTGTCGTACGGACCCACGTGGGTGCTCGTCAAGGGCGGTCATCTCGCCGGTGACGCGGTGGACCTGCTGACCGACGGCTCCGAGGAGCACTGGCTGCGCGCTCCCCGCCACGACAACCGGCACACGCACGGCACGGGCTGCACCCTCGCGTCCGCGATCGCGTCGCAGCTCGCGAAGGGGCAGCCCGTGCCGGAGGCCGTGGCGACGGCCAAGGAGTACGTCACCGGGGCGATCGCGGCCGGCTTCGCGCTCGGCGGCGGGATCGGGCCCGTGGACCACGGCTGGGCTCTCAGCAGGGGTTCTCGAAGGGGTACTCCCTCAGCTTGATCCCGGTCGCCGCCTTCTCGGTCAGCCGCTTGAAGAAGCGGGCCAGCGGTCGGGAGGCGAGGATCCGGTACATCCGGTCGCGGCTGCGGATGCGCCGCTCGGTCGCCGGGGCGAAGAACGGGCCCGCGTTGCCGGAGATCTTCTGGCAGCCCTTGGCGAAGTCCCGGACGCGCGTCTCGTACTCGGCGAAGGCGATGCGGAAGTCGCCGCCCGCGAGGGCGAGTTCACCCGCCAGCACATACGCGCCGACGATCGCCACACCCGTGCCCGTGCCGCCCATGGTCGCCCCGTACCCGGCGTCCCCGAGCAGCGCCACCCGCCCCTTGGTCAGGCGGTCGACGTGGATCTGGGCGATCGCGTCGAAGTACACGTCGTCGGCCTCCTCCAGCGCCTTGAGGACGGCCGGGGTCTGCCAGCCCATCCCGGCGAAGCGCTCCGCCAGGATCCGCTTGACCGCCGTGACGTCACGGCGGTCGTACGAGAGCTCCTCGGAGCGGAAGACCAGCAGCGCGCCCGCACGGTCCGGGTCGCCGTCGTAGTTGCCGATGCAGACCGCGCGGCCGGGCTCGCTGTAGAGCCGGCCGGTGCGGATCAGGCCGAGGTCGTTGGGGACGTCGAAGCCGGCCACGTAGTGGTCGAAGAAGCGCAGGTGCCGGGATTCGTCGCCGAAGGCGAGGCGGCGGGTGTTGGAGTGCAGTCCGTCCGCGCCGACGACGAGGTCGAAGCGGCGGGGCGCGCCCTTCTCGAAGGTGACGCCGACGCCGTCCGCGTCCTCGGTGAGCGAGGTGATCGAGTCGCCGAAGACGTACTCGACGTCGTCCTTGGTGCGCTCGTACATGATCTGCGCGAGCTCGCCGCGGAAGATCTCCACATCGCCGCTCATCAGCTCGGCGGGCAGGTCCACGCACGGGGTGCCGTCGGCGTCGACGACGGTCTGGCGGCCCATGTGGGTCTGGCGGGCGTGGACTTCGTCCCAGATGCCCATGGCGGTGAGGACGGTGCGGTGGACATGGCCGCGGAAGTCGACCGCGAAGCCGCCGCCGCGCAGTGCGGGCGCCTTCTCGACGACGGTGACCCGCGCGCCGAGACGCGCGAGGTTCAGGGCGAGGGCGGGACCGGCGACGCTCGCGCCGGAGACCAGGACACTGAGGTGGCTGAGGTTCTTCGTCATGCGGTGAGCCTCGGCGGCCGCGCTGACCGTCCTCCTACCGTTCGCTGACCGCCGCTGACCGCAGCCGTCCGCCCTGCTCGAAGGCCTGCGCGTAGGCCTCGGGCGACAGCTTTTCGCGTACGTGCCTCTCGGTCCGTACGAGGTCGGGGTCGCCCTCGACGCGCATGCCGCGCAGGGCGCTCGCGGCGCCGAGCAGGACGGCGGCGCGCTCGGCGGAGCCGGCGACGGACGCCAGCGCCTCGGCCGCGTCGGCCAGTTCCAGGTCACCCGGCCCCTCGACGGCGAGTTCCGCGGCCTGCCGGAACCACTCGCGGGCCTCCTCGGCATGCCCCTCGGCGACGGCCGTGCGGCCGAGCCCGATGAGGATGCGGACCGTCTCGCCGACACTGAACCAGTTGGCGGCACACTCCTGGAGGGCGTTCTCGTAGTGCACGCGCGCGCGTGCCGTGTCCCCGGCGAGCCGCGCGGCGTCACCGAGGCCGCGCCGCGCCGCCGCCGCCTTGTCGGGGAGCCCGGCGCCGCGGGCCAGCGTCAGCGCCTGCGCGAAGTGGGCCTCGGCGCCCGCCTGGTCGCCACCGTGCAGCAGGACGGTGCCGCGGGTGCGCAGCAGGTCCGCGGTCTCCTCCGGGGAGGCCAGCTCCCGGACGTACGCCAGCCCCTCGTCGAGCAGTTCCAGCGCGCGCCGTGCCTGCCCGCGCGCGTGGGCGAACATCCCCAGCGAATCGAGGCAGTTGGCCATGCCCCAGCGGTCGCCCACGGCCCGGAAGCCCTCCAGCGCCCGCGCGAAGCTCGCCTCGGAATCCCGCGGCCGGCCCGCGAACTGCGCCCGGAAGCCCAGTCCCACGTCCAGCAGGGCCCGCGCCCAGGGCTCCTTGCCGGCCAGCGCCAGGGCGTGGTCGTCGGCGTAGGGGCGCGGACCGGCCGCCACCGACCACAGCACGAGGACGTACGGCAGCCGCAGCGGCCCCCGGTATGCGTCGAGGACGGTGTCCACGCGTGCGACGAGGTCAGGGGCGTCGCCCTCGCCGGAGAGCGTGTTGATCGCGCACAGGACGTACTCCTCCGCCAGGCCCGGTGGCGGGGCGTCCCCGATGGCGGTCAGCAACTCCCGCGCGGTGGCCACCTGTTCGCCGTGCAGCCCGCGCAGCCGCCAGAACCAGGACAGGGCCGCCGCGAGGCGCAGGGCGTCCTCGGGGGCGCCACCGACGAGGTGCCGCAGCGCCGCGACCAGGTTGCCGTGCTCGGCGGTCAGCCGGTCCAGCCAGGGCAGCTGACCGCCGCCCCGCAGCTGTGGCTCCGCACGCTCGGCGAGTCGCAGGAAGTACCCGGCGTGCGCGTCCGCCAGATCGCCCCGCGCGGGCAGGTCCTCCGCGGCGAACGCCCTGATCGTCTCCAGCATCCGGTAGCGCCCCTCGGACACCTCCAGGAACGACTTCTCGACCAGCGAGGCCAGCACGTCCTCCGGGTAGGGCAGCGCGCACACCGCCTCCACCGCCTCCAGCGTCGCGCCGCCGGAGAACACGGTCAGCCGCCGCGCCAGCTCCCGCTCCTCCTCGTCGAGCAGGTCCCAGCTCCACTCCACCACCGCGCGCAGGGTGCGGTGCCGGGGCGCCTTGGAGCGGTCTCCCCGGGACAGCAGCCGGAACCGGTCGTCCAGGCGGTCCGCCAGCTCGTCCGGGGTCAGCGTGCGCAGCCGGGCCGCGGCCAGCTCGATGGCGAGGGGGAGCCCGTCGAGGGCGGCACAGATGCCGGGCACGCGCGCGTGGGACCCGAAACCGGGACGTACGGCGCGGGCGCGGTCCACGAAGAGCCGCTCCGCCGGCTCCGGTTGCAGCGGTGGCACGGGGACCAGCATCTCGCCGGTGATCCCGAGGGACTCCCGGCTGGTGGCGAGGACGCGCATGCCGGGGCAGGTGCCGAGCAGCAGCGCGGCGACGCGGGCGGCGTCCTCGACCAGGTGCTCGCAGTTGTCGAGGACGAGCAGCAGCTCGCGGTCCTCCAGCGCCGCCAGCAGCCGGTCCGTGCCGTCGGTGGCGGGCGTGCGGAAGCCCTCGCGCACCCCGAGCGCGGTCAGGACGGCGTACGGGATGCGGGTGCCGTCGGCGAGCGGCGCCAGCTCGACGAAGCAGACTCCCGCATGCTGCCGCGCCGTCTCGATCGCCAGCCGGGTCTTGCCCGCGCCGCCCGGGCCGGTGAGCGTGACCAGACGGGCGTCGGCCGCCAGGAGGGCGGCGATCCGGGCGAGTTCGCCCTCGCGGCCGACGAAGCGGGTCAGCTGGACGGGCAGGCGGCGCCGCTCCTCAGCACCGCCCTGGAGCAGCTCCAGATGCAGCGCGGACAGCTCGGGCGAGGGATCGGCGCCCAGCTCGTCCGCGAGCGTGCGCCGGGCGTCCTCGTACACCGTGAGCGCCTCGGCCGGACGCCCGCTCGCGTGCAGCGCCCGCATCAGCTGCCCGTACAGCCGCTCGCTCAGCGGGTGTTCCGACAGCAGCGCCCGCAGCTCCGGTACCAGCTCCGGGCCGCCGCCGAGCGCGAGGTCCGCCTCGATCCGGTCCTGCACGGCGGCCCGTCTCAGCTCGTCGAGCCGGGCCTTCTCGGCGTGCGCGTCCGGCAGGTCGGGCAGCGCCGGGCCGCGCCACAGGGCGAGCGCGTCCCGGAGCAGGGCCGCCGCGCGCGCGTGGTCACCGGCGGCGGAGGCGGCCCGCCCCTCCTGGGAGAGGTGCTCGAAGCGGTGGGCGTCGACGGAGTCGGGCGGCGCCGCGAGACGATAGCCGGCGGCGACCGCCTCGATGTCGGTGTGCGGAGCCAGGCGCCCGCGCAGCCGGGAGATCTGCGACTGGAGGGCGTTGGCGGCCCCGGCGGGCGGCTCGGCGCCGTAGAGCCCGTCGGTCAGCCGCTGCGTGGACACCGGGTGGCCGGCGTCGAGGAGCAGCAGGGAGAGCAGCGCCCGGGGGCGGGGTCCGCCCGGGTCCAGTGGGGAGCCGTCGTCGGTGCGTACGTCCAGGGGGCCCAGGATGCCGAAGCGCATTCACATGATTCTGGCAGGTCGCCGCGGTGCCGAGGGTGGCTTTCGGGCACAGCAAAAAGCCGGCCCACCCGAGGGTGGACCGGCTCAGTGCAGCGAACCAGCAGTGGCCGCGCGCTCAGCTGTGGGCGTCAGCGCGAGACCTTGCCGGCCTTGATGCACGAGGTGCAAGCGTTCACGCGCTTCGGCGTCCCGCCTACCACAGTACGCACGCGCTGGATGTTCGGGTTCCAGCGACGGGGCGTACGGCGGTGAGAGTGCGAGATGTTGTTGCCGAAGCCCGGCCCCTTGCCGCAGACGTCGCAGTTGGCAGCCACGGGTCACTCCAAAGACTTCAGATGCACTTACGGTTGGGTCCCGGCATGCCGGGATCGAGATCGCAGGATCAGAGATCTGAGTGGCGGTGCCAGGTGTAGAGGCCCGATCGGTGTCGGGCAACCGGAGCAGCATACAACGACTGCGCCAGTACAACGAAACTACCATGGCTGATCAGGGCTCCGCTCCAGGCCCTCTTCCGGCGGACACCGCCCCGGGGTCTACGCTGCGTCCCATTCACAGCTCAAGGAGGCGCAGGTGGCGCAGGTGCCGCAGACATTCTTCGATGCTCTCGCGGTGCGCTCCTGGTGCGGCCTCGCGCTGCAGGCGCTGGGACGCGCGCGTGAGGAGATCGACGCGATCAACGTCTACCCCGTCGCCGACGGGGACACGGGCACCAATCTCTATCTGACCGTGGAGTCCGCCGTCGCGGCGGTGGAGGCCGTCTTCGCCGCTCACGAGGTGGGGACCGGAGCCTCGGGGAAGCCGACGCTGGCCGACGCCGCGGGCGCGATGGCGCACGGCGCACTGATAGGCGCCCAGGGGAACTCCGGGACGATCCTCGCGCAGCTGCTGCGCGGTATGGCGCAGGTGCTCGCCGCCGACGGTGAGACGCCTCACACCGACGGCTCCGGCCTCCGGCTCGCCCTGCGGCGGGCGGCCGACTCCGCCCGCCAGGCCGTCGCCCACCCCGTGGAAGGGACGGTCCTGTCCGTCGCCTCGGCCGCCGCCGACGCCGCCGCCGGGACCCAGGGCGACTGCGGGGCGGTGGCGCGGGCGGCCTACGAGGGAGCGCGCGCCGCGCTCGCCGCGACCCCGGGGCAGCTGGCCGTGCTGGGGCGCGCCGGGGTGGTCGACGCGGGCGGGCGCGGGCTGGTCGCGGTGCTCGCCGCACTGGTGGAGACGTTCACGGGGGAGGCGCCGAGGCCGGTCGCGGCCTCGGCGGTCGCGATGCGGGGGCCGGCCGCCACGGCGGGCGCCGAGGCCGAGGTCCTCGCCGACGAGGACTGCGCCGCCTCCCCGGAGGACGGCGGCCCCGCGTTCGAGGTGATCTACCTGCTGGAGGCGGAGGACGCGTCCGTGGCGCGGCTGCGGACCCGCCTCGACGCGCTCGGGGACTCGCTCGTCGTGGTCGGCGGCGACGGGCTGTGGAACGTGCACGTGCACGTGGACGACGCGGGCGCCGCCGTGGAGGCGGGCGTCGAGGCCGGGCGGCCGTACCGGATCCGGATCACCCACTTCGGGCTCGGCGACGTCCACACGCGCGGGGGCGAACGGCCGCCCCGGGAGCGGGTCCAGCGCGCGGTGGTCGCCGTCGTGCCGGGCGAGGGCCTGGCCGGGCTGTACTCCGAGGCCGGCGCCACGACCGTGCTCGCGCGGCCCGGGGAGGCGCCCGCCAGCGGAGAGCTCGTCGACGCCGTACGGCGGGCCCACGCGCTGGAGGTGGTGCTGCTGCCCAACGACGCCGACCTGCGGCACACCGCCGCCGCGGCGGCCGAGCAGGCCCGCACCGAGGGCATCCGCGTGGCCCTCATCCCCACCCGGTCCGCGGTCCAGGGGATCGCGGCGCTCGCCGTGCACGAGCCGGAGCGCCGCTTCGACGAGGACGTCGTGTCGATGACCTCGGCGGCGGGCGCGACCCGGTACGCCGAAGTGGCCGTCGCCGAGCGCGAGTCCTGGACCATGGCGGGCATCTGCCAGGCCGGCGACGTCCTCGGCCTCGTCGAGGACGACGTGGCGGTGATCGGCTCCGACGTCATCGCCATCGCCGAGGCCGTCCTCGACCGCATGCTCCAGGCCGGCGGCGAACTCGTCACCCTGGTCCTCGGCGACGACGCCCCCGACTCCGTCGCCGACCGCCTGGAGGCACGCGTGCGCGAGTCGTACCTCGCCGTGGACACGGTGGTCTACCGGGGCGGCCGCCAGGGGGCGCTGCTCCTGATCGGCGTGGAGTAGCACCGCCTGCGCCGCCCTGCCCCCCGCGTCAGCCCGCCCCCTGCTCCTTCAGCACCTGGACCATCTGCTCGGCCTCGGACCGTCGTTCCTGCGCCGTCTCGTCCTCGTCGCCCGCGCCGTCGTACGCCGCGAGGACCGCACGCGCATGTGCCGCCGCCCGGGCGGGGCGGCCGAGGTCGGCCTCCAGCCAGCCCGCGGCGAGTTCCGCGCCGGTGCGGCTGTCCAGGGCGTCGTCCCCGAGGGAGGCGAACACCGCGACCGCCTCGGTGACCTGGGCCAGGGCGTCCTCGAGCGCGCCCCGGATCGAGTCGTCGTCGGCGTCCTCGGCGGCGGAACGGGCGAGCAGGTCGCCGAACTGGCGGTGGGTGTGCCCGAGTTCGGCGACGAGCCGTTGCCGCGCCCCCTCATCGGTCCCGGCCGCGCCCAGAGCCGCCTCGCACTCCCGGACCGCGTCCGCCATCGACTCCCGTGCCGCGCCCGCCCCGTCCTCCGTCCGCAGCGCGAGCCACGCGCGTGCGCGCAGCGAGCGGACCAGGCCGTGCACGTTGCCGAGCGAGCGCCACAGCTCGCCCGCGCGCGCGTAGGCACGGTCGGCGTCGGCGGGCTGTCCCGCCGCCCCGAGGGACTCGCCGGCGAGATGGGCGAGCGTCGCGTGGTCGTGCTGCTCGGGCCAGTGCCGGGCGATCTCGGCGGCCTGCAGCCGCCGTTCGGCCGCCGCACGGTGCTCCCCGAGCTCGCTCAGACAGTCGCCGAGCCACCACTGCGTCTGCACCACCGCGCCGTCGCCGTGCGTCTCGGCGCTCAGGTCGGGCAGCGCCGACTCCAGCACCTCCGCAGCCTCGGCGAACCGGCCCTGCCGCAGCAGGAACCCGCCCAGCTGCTGCCGCGCCCAGGCGCCCAGGGTCCGGCTCTCGCCCGCCTCGTCGGCCCAGTGCGCCGCCTCCAGGGCGTGCTCGGCGGCCTCCACGGACAGCCCGCGACCGCCGAGCACCTCACCGAGCTGGAGATGCAACTGGGCCCGCCCGACGGCCTCCAGATGCGCCCCGCCGTGCTCCAGCGCCGCCCGCAGCGCCCGCTCCGCCCCGGAGATGTCGCCCAGGTGGTGGGACAGCCCCGCGAGCCGCGCCTCGTACTCCACCGCGAACCACGGCAGCCCCGCCTCGACGAACGCGGCCGTGGCCCGCCCCAACAGCTCCACCGCCGGCTCCAGGTCCCCGCGCCGCACCGCCAGCTCCGCGAGCATGGCCTGCGCCTCGGCGCCGCGCGAGGCGATCCGTACGTCGTCCCCGGTGTACCCGCCGACCAGCGCGAGCAGTTCGCGCACGGCGGCCTCGGCCTCGGCGAGAACCGCCTCACCGGCCGCCTCGCCGGCCGTCCCGTCGGCGTCCAGCACCCGCCGCATCACGATCCGCGCCCGCCCCATCAGCACGGACGCCGTCTGCCGCACGCCCGTCGCGTCCTCGGCGTAGAGCGCCAGCACCTGGTCGTACGGCTCCTCGACCGCCGCCAGCGCCTCGTCCACCCGGCCCGCCAGCGCGCGTACGTACGCCGCACGCGTGCGTGCCGCCAGCGCCTCCCCGGCGTCGCCCGCCTCGGCGTACAGCTCGGCGGCCCGCTCGAAGAGCCCGGCGCCCTCGGGTCCCCGGTCCATCGCCTCGTGGTCGGCGATCTCCGCGCGGTCGCGGGCCTCCAGCTCGGCGTCCGCCGCGGCACGCGAGACCGCCGCCCAGGCGTCCATCGCGTTCGGCTGCAGGGTGTCCGACATCCGGCGCGCCTCGGCCAGCAGGGCGGGCAGGTCCGGTGCCTCCACGGTCACGGGAGCCGGCGCCGCCGCAGCGGCCGCGGACACCCGGTGTGCCGTGCGCACCCCGAGCGGCAGCCGCTCCACCAGCGGGGGCTGCGCCATACGCGCGCGTGCCCGCTCACTGACGTAGGAGGTGAAGTTGCGCTCGTCGAAACGCACGGCCAGGGCGAGGGCCTCCGCACGCGCGTGTGCGGCGAGTTCGCGCGCCGTCCATGTGCGGCCGGCCGGTCCGGGCACCTGCCGCCCGCCCAGCCCCACCGCGTCCAGGCGCTCCATGAGGAGCGTCACCACGCTCAGGAAGTCCAGCCGGCTGCGCGGCTGCCCGGTGTCCGTGAAGTACGCGGGCCGCTCCGCCAGCAGCTCCAGACCGCGCGCCTCGTTGCCGGTCAGCGCGCAGAACTCGACGTGGTCCGCGTACGCGCCCCGCATGCTCTCCATGCCCCGCACCAGCCGGAAGCCCCGCAGATGGTGTGCGCGCGCCTCGTCCGTACGGCCCAGCCGCAGCAGCGGCACCAGCGAGGAGGCGAGGACCGCGTGCGGCTCGTGGGCGCACGTGAAGCGCCCCTCCAGGACCGGCGCCCACAGCTCCAGCGCCTCGGTGTCGTGCCCCTGCCGCACCTGCCACCAGCCCTGCTCGTGCAGCTCGCACGCATGGCAGTCGGCCATGCTGTCGCGGTCGGCGGCCAGCCAGGCGGCGTACGCCCGCTCCGCGCGCGGGACGTCACCGAGATGGGCGGCCACGCTGAACTCCGCGCCGCGCACGGCCCGTTCGGAGTGGCCCGCGAGCCGGTAGCGGTGCTCCATCTCGCCGAGCCACTTCTCGATCGAGGCCAGCGGCACGTGCGGCTGGTCGAGCATGCCGGACGACATCCACTTGAAGACCCAGTGCAGCGAGTGCACCTCGTACTCGTCGAAGTCCTCGGGCCGCTCGTCCCACATGCGCAGCAGACGCGCGAACGGGACGAACATCTTGTCCTTCTCGGAGCTGTAGTTGTAGACCTTCAGCTGGTGCCCGAGCGCCTCGATCACGGCGAGCGGGACGCCCAGCTTCTCGGCCTCGGCGAGCAGCTGCTCCGCGCGCGCGTTGCGGGCCGGGCCCTCCGGACGCTCGGCGTTCTCCGCCATCTCCCGGCGCAGGGAGTCGAAGTCCGTGATCTCACTCATCAAAAACCGCCCCCCGTGGAGTCGCCCGTCGCATCGGATTCACCGTGGGTCGCCCATTCCAGCAGGCCGAGGAAGGACCGGTTCAGCAGCGCCGTGTCCGCCGGCCTGAGCGGACGCTGCGCCATCAGCAGCGCCTGCCCGTACAAGGACTCCGTGGCGGTGCCGATCAGTTCCGGGTCGCGCAGCGAACTGATCCTGCGGACCAGCGGGTTGAGGTGGTTGAGCACCAGACGCGCGCGGGGGGCGCCGCCCCGCAGCGAGCCCAGGATCCCGGCCCACAGGTCGTCGGCCCGTTCCTCGGCCTCGGCGCGGGCCTGCTCGTGGCGGGCGGCCCGGTCGTCCAGGTGGAGGGCGGGGACCGAGAGGGGGTGGAAGGCGCGCAGCACGATGTCACATCCCACGGCGTCCAGCGTCGCCCGAGCCGCCGCCAGGAACTCCGACAGCGCCAGCTCGTCGGCCGCGTCCACCGAGTCCAGATGCGCCGTCACGGTGTCCGCGTCCAGCTCGGCGACCACCGTCCCCGGCCGCACCGACGGCAGCGCCTCGACCAGCTCGCTGTCGTACGTGTAACCGCCGTTGACCACCCCGACGCCCTGCGCCGACGCGATCGGGGCGACCTGCCGGTACTCCTCCACGGTCCGCGTGAAGTGCACCACCGGGTGCCGCTGCGCGAACTCCTCCAGGGACAGCCGCCCGTCGGTCGTCTCGAAGGGCAGCCACGGCAGCATCGTGCGCAGCATCTCCCCGTCGTGCCGTGCCAGGGACTTCACACCCAGGTGGTGCACCGACAGGAAGGCCGACAGCCGCTCCGGATCGCCGGCCGCTAGCCCGGTCAGCCAGGACCGGATCCTCTCGCCCAGCGCCTCCCGTACGGCGGCCAGCGTCTCGTCCTCGTACAGCGCCTCGCGTGAGGCCGTGGGCCGCAGACTGTCCGTGTCCAGAACGCACCGCACGAAGAACGCCCAGTCCGGCAGCAGCTGTTCGGCACGCTCGGTCAGCAGCATGCCCTTGAGGTGCACCCGGTGCGTGGCCCGCTGGGCCGGGCTGACCGCCGACGGCAGCACGTACGCCACCCCGCGGATCCCGGCCAGCGGCACGTCCAGCCCGATCGTGTCCAGCGGCGTGAAGCCGAACAGGTCGTGACAGTGCCGGGCCAGGGCCACCCGGCGGGCGGCGGGGGAGGGGTACGGACGGTCCCAGGGCGCGGGCAGATCGGTGACCGCCTCGTCGCCGACCCGGACGTCGTAGGGCAGCAGCGACCCGAAGTCCCGTGCCAGCGTGAGCACCCGCCCGGGCGTGAGCCACTCGCCGGCCCCCGCCCGTGCCACCAGGTGCACGGTGGTGCCCGGTTCGGGCCGGGCCTCGTCCGGCAGCGTCCGCACGGTGTACGAACCGTCGTCGCTCGCCGTCCACTCCACCGGAGCCGCGTCCGGCGTACGGGCGCTGCGGCTGACCACGCGGATCCGCCCGGCGACCACGAAGCAGGCCAGCAGGCCGATGCCGAACTGCCCGAGGAAGTCGGAGCGGACCTCCTGAAGCCCGTCGGCGATCGGGTCGGTCCGCTTGGAGCTGCGACCGATGGTGGCCAGCAGGTCGTGCACGTCCGCCTCGGTGAGACCCACGCCGGTGTCCTCGACGCGCAGGGTGCCCGCCTCGGCGTACAGCCGCACCCGCGCCGGCGCGTCGGGCTGCTCCGCACGCCGGGCGGTGATGGCGTCCACGGCGTTCTGCAGCAGCTCGCGCAGATAGACCTTGGGGCTGGAGTAGAGGTGATGGGAGAGCAGGTCCACCAGGCCACGCAGGTCGACCTGGAACGTATGAGGTGACTGGGACGGCTGGGATGACTGTGAGGTCTGGGAGTCCATCGTCGCAGCGCCGGTGGGAGGAGGGAGCACGGCGCGGGGTCGGGCGGTCCTGGTGGGGCGGTGACCGCGGCATGGCCGGAGCGCGCCATCCTACGGCCGGAACCAGCCGCCTGACCAGGGGTTTCCCGGGACGTATACGGGATTGTCAGTGACGTGGTGTGCAATGGATCTCGTGCCCGCACTGCAAGAACCACTGCAACAGCCGCTGAAGTCGGTGCTCGGCCCCGCCACCGCGAAGGTGATGGCCGAGCACCTCGGCCTGCACACCGTCGGCGACCTCCTGCACCACTACCCGCGCAGATACGAGGAGCGCGGCCAGCTCACCCACCTCGCGGACCTCCCGATGGACGAGCACGTCACGGTGGTCGCGATGGTCGCCGACGCCCGCCTGCACACCTTCGCCTCGGCCAGGGCCCCCCGCGGCAAGGGCCAGCGGCTGGAGGTCACCATCACCGACGGCAGCGGCCGCCTCCAACTGGTCTTCTTCGGCAACGGCGTTCACAAGCCCCACAAGGAGCTCCTGCCGGGCACCCGCGCGATGTTCTCGGGCAAGGTCTCCGTCTTCAACCGCCGCCTCCAACTGGCCCACCCGGCCTACGAGTTGCTGCGCGGCGAAGGCGAGGAGACGGTGGAGACCTGGGCCGGCGCCCTGATCCCGATCTACCCCGCCACCGCCAAGCTGGAGTCCTGGAAGATCGGCAAGGCCCTCCAGACGGTCCTGCCCACCGCCCAGGACGCCGTCGACCCGCTCCCGCCCGCCCTCCGCGAGGGCCGCGGCCTGGTCGCCCTCCGCGAGGCCCTGCTCAAGATCCACCGCCCCCATACCAAGGCGGACATCGAGGACGCCCGCTCCCGCCTCAAGTGGGACGAGGCCTTCGTCCTCCAGGTCGCCCTTGCCCGCCGCCGCCACGCCGACGCCCAACTCCCGGCGGTGGCCCGCAAACCCAGACGGGCCGGCCTCCTCACAGCCTTCGACGCCCGCCTCCCCTTCACCCTCACCGACGGCCAGCAGAAGGTCTCCAAGGAGATCTTCGACGACCTGGCGACGGAACATCCGATGCACCGGCTGCTGCAGGGGGAGGTCGGGTCCGGCAAGGCGCAGCCCCTCGACTCGCTCGTGCTCACACCCACGGGGTTCCGCCGGATGGGAGACATGGGCGTAGGGGACGAAGTCGTCGTGCCGGACGGGGAGATCGCCTGCATCGACGGTGTCTTCCCGCAGGGTGAACGCGACGTGTGGCGTCTGGTTCTCTCCGACGGCAGCTCCGTGGAATGCGACGACGAGCACCTCTGGATCGTCGGTACCAGCTGCGGATGGCATCGCGGGCAGACTCCCAAGGTCCTGACGACGCGAGAGATCCGGCTCGATACGTTCAAGGCCAATGGATCATCGAAGTGGTACATCCCGGCGGCGACGCCCGTGGATCTCGGAGGCGACCGCGGGCTGCCGCTGGATCCGTACCTGTTCGGGGTCCTCCTGGGGGACGGTTCGTTCCGGCACGACCTGCATCTGTCCACCATGGACGACGAGGTGCGTGACGCCGTGGCAGCCGCGGTGGCGCCGGAATGCCGCCTCGTCCCGGTGGAGGGCTCCCGTTGCGACTACACGATCCAGCTGACGCGACGCGTCGGCGGTGTGCGCAACCCCGTGATCCAAACCCTGCGCGACCTGCACCTGTGGGGTATGACGTCGCACGGGAAATTCGTGCCTGACCAGTACAAGAACTCCTCGGTCAAGGACCGTCTGGCCCTGCTGCAAGGCCTCCTTGACACGGACGGCACCGTCCAGGCGGACGGTCTGAGCATCTCGTTGTGCTCCGCATCCCGCAGGCTCGCGGACGATGTGGCCTGGATCGTGCGCTCCTTGGGCGGCCGCGCGCGCGTGTTGCCGAAGCGAGCGGCTTTCAACGTCTCGGTGGCACTACCCGACGAGTACGCGCCGTTCCGGCTGACCCGTAAAGCCGACCGTGTGCGTCCCCGGCCGAAGTACAACACCTTCCGGCGTGGAATCCGCGCGGTCGAGTACGTGGGACGCAAACCGGTGCAGTGCATCAGCGTCGCCCACCCGAGCCGTGCGTACGTCACCGACAACTTCACCGTCACCCACAACACGATGGTCGCGCTCCGCGCCATGCTCGCCGTGGTCGATGCCGGTGGGCAGGCCGCCATGCTCGCGCCCACCGAAGTGCTTGCCCAGCAGCATCACCGGTCCGTCGTCGAGATGATGGGGGAGCTGGCCGAGGGCGGCATGCTCGGTGGGGCCGAGCACGCGACCAAGGTGGTGGTGCTGACCGGTTCGATGGGGACCGCCGCGCGCCGCCAGGCGATGCTGGACCTGGCCACCGGTGAGGCCGGCATCGTGATCGGCACGCACGCGCTGATCGAGGACAAGGTGCAGTTCCACGACCTGGGGCTGGTCGTGGTCGACGAGCAGCACCGCTTCGGCGTCGAGCAGCGCGACGCCCTGCGCGGCAAGGGCAAGCAGCCGCCGCACCTGCTCGTCATGACGGCCACCCCGATCCCGCGCACGGTCGCCATGACCGTCTTCGGCGACCTGGAGACCTCCGTCCTCGACCAGCTCCCCGCGGGCCGCTCGCCCATCGCCTCGCACGTCGTACCGGCCGCCGACAAGCCGCACTTCCTGGCCCGCGCCTGGGAGCGCGTGCGCGAGGAGGTCGGCAACGGCCATCAGGCGTACGTCGTCTGCCCCCGCATCGGGGACGACATCGATGAACCGGCCGACCCGAAGAAGTCCGGCAGCAAGGCGTCCCCCGAGGACGAGGCGGAGAAGCGGCCGCCGCTCGCCGTCGTCGACGTGGCCGCACAACTCGCGAAGGGCCCCCTCAAGGGCCTGCGCGTCGAGGCGCTGCACGGCCGTATGCACCCCGACGACAAGGACGCCGTCATGCGCCGCTTCGCGGCCGGCGACACCGACGTCCTGGTCGCGACGACGGTCATCGAGGTCGGCGTCAACGTCCCGAACGCCACGGCGATGGTCATCATGGACGCCGACCGCTTCGGCGTCTCCCAGCTCCACCAGCTGCGCGGCCGCGTCGGCCGCGGCTCGGCACCGGGCCTCTGCCTCCTGGTCACCGAGATGCCGGAGGCCGGCCCGGCCCGCCGGCGGCTGAACGCGGTCGCCGCCACCCTCGACGGCTTCGAGCTCTCCCGCATCGACCTCGAACAGCGCCGGGAGGGCGACGTCCTCGGCCAGGCCCAGTCCGGCGCCCGCTCCAGCCTCCGCGTCCTCGCGGTCATCGAGGACGAGGAGGTCATCGCCGAGGCGAGGGAGGAGGCGACCCAGGTCGTGGCCGCGGACCCCGACCTGACGAGCCTTCCGGGGCTGCGGACGGCCCTGGACGCCCTCTTGGACGACGAAAGGGAGGGGTACTTGGACAAGGGCTAGAGGGGAGCCCGCCCTCAGGGGCGCGAGGAACCGCGCGACCAGCCACACTGAACGTAAAGCCGCCCAAGCCAAGGACCAAAGATGACCCGCGTGATCGCCGGCGCAGCCGGCGGACGACGCCTCGCCGTGCCGCCGGGCAATGGCACCCGCCCCACCTCCGACCGCGCCCGCGAGGGTCTCCTCTCCACCTGGCAGTCGCTCCTGGGCGGCCCCCTGGACGGCGAGCGCGTCCTCGACCTCTACGCGGGATCGGGCGCCGTGGGCCTGGAAGCCCTCTCCCGCGGCGCGAGCCACACCCTCCTGGTCGAGGCGGACGCCCGCGCCGCCCGCACGATCCGCGAGAACGTCAAAAGCCTCGGTCTCCCCGGCGCCGAGGTGAGATCGGGCAAAGCAGAACAGATCATCCAGGCCCCGGCGCCGGCGGACCCGTACGACATCGTCTTCCTGGACCCTCCGTACCGTGTCACGGACCACGATCTTCGCGAGATCCTGCTCACACTCCGCTCGGAAGGCTGGCTCGCGAAGGAAGCCCTCGTCACCGTGGAGCGCAGCACCCGAGGTGGCGAATTCGGTTGGCCGGACGGCTTCGAGGCGATCCGGGCCCGTCGCTACGGCGAGGGAACGTTTTGGTACGGTCGCGCCGCCTCTACGTGCGAAGACGCACGATGACCGGACCGGAGAGCGAGGGATCACTAGTGCGCCGCGCCGTATGTCCCGGGTCGTTCGACCCGATCACCAACGGACACCTCGACATCATTTCCCGCGCCTCCCGTCTGTACGACGAGGTCTACGTCGCGGTGATGATCAACAAGGCCAAGAAGGGCCTCTTCGAGATCGACGAGCGGATCGAGCTGATCCGCCAGGTCACCGCCGAGTACGGCAACGTGAAGATCGAGGCCTTCCACGGCCTCCTCGTCGACTACTGCAAGCAGCGCGACATCCCCGCCATCGTCAAGGGGCTGCGCGCGGTCAGCGACTTCGACTACGAGCTTCAGATGGCGCAGATGAACAACGGCCTCTCGGGCGTGGAGACGCTGTTCGTGCCGACCAACCCCACCTACAGCTTCCTGTCGTCCTCGCTCGTCAAGGAGGTCGCCACCTGGGGCGGAGACGTGTCCCACCTGGTCCCGCCGATGGTCCTCGAGGCGCTCAACGAGCGTCTGCGCACGGACTGATGGGGCTACAGTCGTCCCGTCCGTCTCCAACACATCGGTAGAGAGTGGCGAGCACACGGTGGACGTGCAGAAGAAGCTCGACGAGATCGTCACGGCGGTCTCCAGCGCCCGGTCGATGCCCATGTCGGCGTCGTGCGTGGTCAACCGCGCGGAGCTGCTCGCCCTGCTCGAAGAGGTCCGTGCGGCGCTGCCCGGCTCCCTCGCGCAGGCCCAGGAGCTGATCGGCGACCGTGAGCAGATGGTCGAGCAGGCCCGTCAGGAGGCCGAGCGGATCATCCAGACCGCGCACGCCGAGCGCGGCTCGCTGATCTCCGACACCGAGGTCGCCCGCCGCTCGCAGAACGAGGCCGAGCGGATCCTCGGCGAGGCCCGCCAGGAGGCCGAGGAGATCCGCGCCGAGGCCGACGACTACGTCGACTCCAAGCTCGCCAACTTCGAGGTCGTCCTCACCAAGACCCTCGGCTCCGTCGGCCGCGGCCGCGAGAAGCTCCTCGGCACCGGCCCGGGCCTCGACGAGCAGGGCTACGAGGACGAGGACGCCCCCGAGCGCAGCCACGACCCGGAGACCCTGCGCAAGGACGCGGACGCCTATGTGGACGTCAAGCTCGGCGCCTTCGAGGCGGTTCTCGCCAAGACCCTGGAGGCCGTCGGCCGCGGCCGCCAGAAGCTGCACGGCCGGATCGCCAGCGACGACCTCGGCGCCCTCGCAGACGACGCCACGTCCTTCCAGCACTCCAGCGACGCCGACTACCTGGCCGACCTGGCGGCCCTCGCCGAGCAGGACGCCGCGGCCCAGCAGCAGCCCGCCGCCCAGCAGCAGGACTACGCCCAGCCGCAGCCGGCCTACGGCTATCAGCAGCAGCCCGACCCCTACGCCGGCGCCTACCAGCAGCAGGGCTACGGCCAGCAGGACGCCTACGGCTACCAGCAGGCCGATCCGTACGGGTACCAGGGCTACGACGCCCAGCAGGCGGCGTACGACCCGAACCAGGCCCAGCAGCAGCACCAGGCCCAGCAGCACCAGGGCCAGCACCAGGGCCAGCAGCAGGAGCATCAGCAGCAGTCGTACGCTCTCGACGAGACCAGTCTCTTCGACACCGGCATGATCACGCCCGAGCAGCTGAGGGCGTACGAGCAGGGTCGCGGCCAGTAAGGGACCCGCGGATTGGGCCGTGAGCGAAAGGACCGGTATCCTGGCTCTTCGGTCGCGCGTACGTCCGCGATCAACGCTGCCCAGGAACACCGAGGGCGGCGTCCCTCTGAGCTCAGATCGAAAGCAGGAATGGCTCCCAACGCTCGCCTCGACCACCGCAACCCCCTCGTGTTCGACACTCACGAGCTGGGCCGGCGTCCTGGCGCGCTGCAGAGGCTGTCCCGCACGGTGAACGCTCCCAAGGACCTCGGTCTGCAGGACGTCGTCGGAGTGCCGGAAGGCGCCCCGGTGGAGCTCGAACTCCGGCTCGAGTCGGTCATGGAAGGGGTGCTTGTCACAGGCACCGCCCGTGCACAGGCCGAGGGGGAGTGCGTAAGGTGTCTGGAGCCGCTTCAGCTCGACGTCGAAGCGGAATTCCAGGAGATGTTCTCGTACCCTGACGCCGATGAGCGGGGCCGTGTCACAGCGGAGCCCGACGTCGACGCCGAGGACGACGAGGACAGGCTCTTCCTCGAGGACGGCATGTTCGACCTCGAGCCAGTGCTGCGTGATGCGGTGGTGCTCGCACTGCCGATGCAGCCGGTGTGCCAGGACGACTGCCAGGGTCTGTGCTCCGAGTGCGGGGCGCGGCTGACGGACGACCCGGACCACCATCACGACGCCGTCGACATCCGTTGGGCGGCATTGCAGGGACTCGCCGGTTCACTCGAAGACGGCGAGAAGGACGAGATGAGCGGCGCTGACGCGGAAGCGGGCGTCGACGAGAAGCAGGAGAAGTAGCCGTGGCTGTTCCGAAGCGGAAGATGTCGCGCAGCAACACGCGCCACCGCCGGTCGCAGTGGAAGGCTGCGGTCCCCACCCTGGTTGCGTGCGAGCGCTGCCACGAGCCCAAGCAGCAGCACATCGCGTGCCCTTCTTGTGGCACCTACAACAAGCGCCAGGTCCTCGAGGTCTGAGCGGCTGGTGAGAGGCACCGTGTCCACTGCCAAGAAGGCGGATGACGCCAAGGCGGACCCATCCGCCAAGAAGAAAGCGGACAACACGGCCTCGTCCCACACGCTTCTGGAAGGGCGGCTCGGCTACAAGCTCGAGTCCGCCCTTCTGGTGCGTGCGCTGACTCACCGTTCGTACGCGTACGAGAACGGCGGTCTGCCGACCAACGAGCGGCTGGAGTTCCTCGGGGACTCCGTGCTGGGCCTCGTGGTCACGGACACGCTGTACACCACCCACCCCGACCTGCCCGAGGGCCAGCTGGCCAAGCTGCGGGCCGCGGTGGTGAACTCGCGTGCGCTGGCGGAAGTCAGCCGCGGGCTCGACCTGGGCGCCTTCATCCGGCTCGGCCGTGGTGAAGAGGGCACAGGCGGCCGGGACAAGGCGTCCATCCTCGCCGACACCCTGGAAGCGGTGATCGGTGCGGTCTATCTCGATCAGGGCCTCGACGCGGCCTCCGAACTGGTGCATCGCCTGTTCGACCCGCTGATCGAGAAGTCCTCGAACCTCGGAGCCGGCCTGGACTGGAAGACCAGTCTCCAGGAGCTCACCGCGACCGAAGGGCTCGGCGTGCCCGAGTACCTGGTCACGGAGACCGGCCCCGATCACGAGAAGACCTTCACTGCTGCCGCCCGCGTCGGAGGCGTCTCGTACGGCACCGGCACCGGCCGCAGCAAGAAGGAGGCGGAGCAGCAGGCCGCCGAGTCCGCCTGGAGGTCCATCCGGGCCGCGGCGGACGAGCGAGCCGAGAAGGAGGCGGCCGAGAAGGCCGCCGCCGAGGAGGGCCACGAAGGCCCGACATCCGTCTCCGCCTGACGCAGGGTTCCGCCTGACGCGGAGTCCCTGTCCGAGGTACAGCGCAACCTGAGCGCCCGCCCCGCCCGGGGCGGGCGCTCGGCTCATCCACAGTCCGTACGGGGGTCGTCATGCCCGAGTTGCCCGAGGTCGAGGTCGTCCGGCGCGGCCTGGAGCGGTGGGTCACCCACCGTGTCGTCGCGGACGCCGAGGTGCTGCACCCGCGTGCCGTACGCCGCCACATCGCCGGTGCCGACGACTTCACGCACCGTCTGAAGGACCATCGCGTCGGCGTTCCGAGCCGCCGCGGCAAGTACCTGTGGCTGCCCCTGGAGGACACCCACCAGTCCGTCCTGGCGCACCTCGGCATGAGCGGCCAGCTCCTGGTCCAGCCGGACACGGCCCCCGACGAGAAGCACCTCAGGATCCGGGTGCGGTTCGCCGACGACCTGGCCACCGAGCTCCGGTTCGTCGACCAACGCACCTTCGGCGGGCTGTCGTTGCACGACAACACCCCCGAGGGCCTGCCGGACGTCATCGCGCACATCGCCCGCGACCCGCTCGACCCGCTCTTCGACGACGAGGCCTTCCACCAGGCGCTGCGCCGCAAGCGCACCACCATCAAACGGGCGCTGCTGGACCAGTCGTTGATCAGCGGGGTCGGCAACATCTATGCGGACGAGGCCCTTTGGCGCGCCCGCGTCCACTACGAACGCCCGACGGCCGGCTTCACCCGCCCGCGCACCGCCGAACTCCTCGGCCACGTACGGGACGTGATGAACGCGGCGCTCGCCGTCGGCGGCACCAGCTTCGACAGCCTCTACGTCAACGTCAACGGGGAGTCGGGCTACTTCGACCGGTCCCTCGACGCGTACGGCCGCGAGGGCCTGCCCTGCAAGAGGTGTGCCACGCCGATGCGCCGCCGCCCCTGGATGAACCGGTCGAGCTACTTCTGCCCGAAGTGTCAGAGGGCGCCGCGGGCCGCGTCGTAGCGCTCCCGCGCGGCGAGGACGTCGTCCATGCGGCCTTCCACCAGGTGGACGAGGCCGAGGAGCCGCTCGGCGACCTCGCGGCCTAGCAGGGTCAGTTCGTAGTCCACGCGGGGCGGGTTCGTCGGCTGGGCCTCGCGGAGCACCAGACCGTCGCGCTCCAGCGCGTGCAGGGTCTGGGACAGCATCTTCTCGCTCACGCCGTCGACGCGCCGGCGCAGTTCGTTGAAGCGCAGCTGGCCCTCCTGGAGGGCGCAGAGGGTGAGTCCGCCCCAGCGGCCCGTGACGTGCTCCAGCGTGCCGCGCGAGGGACAGGCCTTGGCGAACACGTTGTACGGGAGGTCGTCCGCCTCCCTGAGCTCCTGCGTGGTGTCCATCCCTGAAGCGTACTCGAACGCAGCGCTCACTGGCGGATTGCACTAACTGAAAGTTAGTGCCTTAGTGCCTTCCTTTCGTCATCGTGACGCCCATTCCAGGAGTGGGCACTGCTGGACGGCTCGGATTGGTTCCAAGAGCGGCGACAAGCTGCACACCCTGCAGTTCTTCCAGACCCTCGCCGGGCAGCACGGCATGCACTGGGTCAACCTCGGCCTGCACCCCGGCCGGCACAACAGCGTGGGTTCGGAGCACGACCTCAACCGCCTCGGCGTCTTCGCCGGCGCCGCCGCCTCGACCAACGTCGACGTCCTGGGCCGCGCCGCGCCGCCGGAGATGCGAGGCGACTGGCGACCATGGCGGAGTGATGGCACCGTCTCAGCGTGAGCCTGTGGATCTACTGGTCACTCGACGGCGTGGGCATGGCCGGCGAGGTGGCGGCCGACGTGCCGGCGGCCGTCCGCGCCCTCGACATCTCCGTCGAGCGCGGACGCCGGGTCTTCGATTCCGATACGCCGTGGGAGGCGCTGAGAGCCTCGGCCGAGCTCATGCGCATGCGCATGCTCGACGAGGGGCCCAAGGCGCTTGAGCGCGGCGAGGAGTGGTCGGCCAAGATCGAGGGCGTACAGGTCCGTCTCATTCCCCGCGTGTGAGCGTGAGACGGACCGCGGACGCTCTCAGTAGCCGAAGTCCTGCGTCCACCAAGGGCCGCCCGCGCCGAAGTGCACGCCGACGCCGAGGGTCTTGAAGTCGCAGTTCAGTATGTTCGCCCGGTGGCCGGGGCTGTTCATCCACGCCTCCATCACCGCGGCCGCGTCGGCCTGCCCCCGGGCTATGTTCTCGCCGCCGAGGGTGGTGATGCCGAGCTGGGAGGCCCGGTCCCACGGGGTGGCCCCGCTGGGGTCGGTGTGGTCGAAGAAGTCCTCCGCGGCCATGGCCTCGCTGAAGGTCTCCGCCAGCTTCGACAGGGTGCTGTTGGCGGACACCGCGCTGCAGCCGGCCTTGGCCCGCTCGTCGTTGACCAGCTTGAGCACCTCCGCCTCGGCGGCCGCCTCCGCGGAGACCGTCACCGGAGCCGCGCTCTGCTTCGGGGGCTTGCTCTGCCCCTTCTTCGGCGGCGTCGCCGTGTGCTGCTTGCCGGGCGTCGTCTTCGGCTTCTTCGTCGGCGCCTCGGTCGGCGCCGCCGTGGAGGTGGAGGGGCTCGGCGTCGCGGGCGAGGCCGAGCGGTCGGCGTCGCGGCTCGTGGAGGAACCCTGGTCGCGGCCCTGGACGCTGCCGGAGGTGCCGCCCTGCTCGGCCGCGGAGTTGGTCGGCGTGCTCGCGGCCTGCACCTTGTCGCCGCCGCTGCCGCCGCCGAGCTGGTAGTTGTCCAGGCCCGGCATCGCGCCCGTGGCGACCGCGACCGTGCCGATGGCGACGGCGGCGGAGACCCCGAGCAGACCGGAGCGCACCGGCGTCACGGCCTTCTTCTTGCGGCGCGACCCGCCCCGCCTGGCGCCCTTGTCGCGCGAGATCCCGTGCTCCGGGAAGACCGTCGCGAAGTCCTCCTCCGAGGCGAAGAGGTACGCGGCACTGCGCGCCTCGGCCACGGCGTAGTCGTCGGAGCGCAGATACGGAGCGGTCCCCAAGGTGGGCTGCTCGTCCACCGCGTAGGCCTCCGGACCTGCCGGAGCCTGTGGCGGTTCGTAGCTGTACGAGTACTTCCGGGGGTCGTAGCTGCTCGTGTACGAGCCGTCTCGTGCGGTGACCCCCGTGGCGCGTCCCGTGGCGGCGCGGCCGGCGTCTGCGCGTCGGTGGCGTCCCATGTTCTGGCCTTCCTCGTCCTGCGGCCGCCCGCACCATAAGCTCTTGCGGGTGACCTAGCTCACTTCAACTCACCCCAACGAGTGAGTTTCATATGAGATTCATTGGGTGGGGACGGTACCGCATGGCGCCAGGGGAGGAAGTGTCCCGAGAGACATTGGCCGGTTAGGTTGCACCCATGAGCGAGGATGTGCGGATGGTCGCCTGGGTGCGGGGACGCGTCCAAGGTGTGGGTTTTCGCTGGTTCACGCGGGCCAAGGCTCTCGAACTCGGGGGCCTGAGTGGTTTTGCTCTCAATTTGGGCGACGGACGGGTCCAGGTGGTCGCCGAGGGCTCCCGGGAGTGCTGCGAGGGTCTGCTCGGCTGGCTCCAGGGCGACGACACGCCCGGCAGGGTCGTCGGCGTCACCGAGATCTGGGACACACCCCGCGGCGGCTACGACGGGTTCGCCATCCGCTGAGCCGATTCTGTAAAGCGGCCCAGGCCAGGGCGCGGGAACCTGCCGAATACAGGTGCCAGAAGCAGATATTGCCTGGTGGTTGCCAAGAACCACTTGTCGTGGCAGGCTCCGCACTCAAGAATGATCGCCACGCCCTGAGGACCCCGCAGGAGTCGAGCGCCGCCGCTTCCAGGCCGCGCACCCCCGGGTCGCCCGCCAATACGGGGCGTGATCGTGTTGACCGTCAAACTTTTTGGTGAGACGCTGAAAGCACCCCGCGCACCTAGCTGTTTGGCATGGATGAACAGCAGCAAGAACTCAAGAGTGTCAAGCACCGCGGGTGCGAATCCCTCACGACCCACACCGCTTCGGTCGGTCACTCATTGTGGAGGACCATCCATCATGGCAAAGGCGCTTCTCGGTTACGTCGGCGGCTCCGACCCTCGACTCCTCGCCGAGATGCGACGGCTCCAGCAGCGCGTCCAGGACCTGGAATCCGAGCTCGTACGGATCCAGGCGGAGAACGACGCGCTCTCGGCTGCCGCTTCTCACGACAGGATCATGGAGAGCATCGACGCACACCAGGCGGAGCCTGCGCTTACCTGATCACTGCATCGAACCACGACAGCAGTGGTTGGGAAGCCCGTATCAACCGCTGAGTTGTCAGAGTTTGCAAGGGACGCTTCGGCGTCCCTTCTTTCTTTCCCCGCGCATCCTTTCACCGTCTATAACGTCTGGTGTGCCCTGCATGTTCATGCGTGAAACCGCCAGGTGGCCCGGGGTTCATCGTGCGGAATGGCGGCGGAAGGTAGAGTCCGGCGGCGTGCACCTCAAGGCCCTGACCCTCCGTGGGTTCAAATCGTTCGCCTCGGCGACCACACTCCGGTTCGAGCCGGGTATCACGTGCGTCGTGGGGCCGAACGGCTCGGGCAAGTCCAATGTGGTGGACGCCCTGAGCTGGGTCATGGGCGAGCAGGGTGCCAAATCGCTGCGCGGCGGGAAGATGGAGGACGTCATCTTCGCCGGCACCACCGGCCGCCCTCCGCTGGGCCGTGCCGAGGTGTCCCTCACCATCGACAACTCCGACGGCGCCCTGCCCATCGAGTACGCCGAAGTCACCATCACGCGGATCATGTTCCGCAACGGCGGCAGCGAGTACCAGATCAACGGCGACACCTGCCGGCTGCTCGACATCCAGGAGCTGCTGTCCGACTCCGGCATCGGCCGGGAGATGCACGTCATCGTCGGCCAGGGCCAGCTCGACTCCGTGCTGCACGCCGACCCCATGGGCCGCCGCGCCTTCATCGAGGAGGCCGCGGGCGTCCTCAAGCACCGCAAGCGCAAGGAGAAGGCGCTCCGCAAGCTCGACGCGATGCAGGTCAATCTCGCGCGCGTGCAGGACCTGACGGACGAACTGCGCCGGCAGCTCAAGCCCCTCGGCCGCCAGGCCGCCGTCGCGCGCCGGGCCGCCGTCATCCAGGCCGACCTCCGCGACTCCCGCCTCCGCCTGCTCGCCGACGATCTCGTACGGCTGCGGGAGGCGCTGATGAGCGAGGTCGCGGACGAGGCGGCTCTCAAGGAGCGCAAGGAAGCCGCCGAGCAGGACCTGAAGAAGGCCCTTCAGCGCGAGGCGCTGCTGGAGGACGAGGTACGCCGGCTCACCCCGCGGCTCCAGCGCGCGCAGCAGACCTGGTACGAGCTCTCCCAGCTGGCCGAGCGGGTGCGCGGCACGATCTCGCTGGCCGACGCGCGGGTGAAGAGCGCGACGTCGGTGCCGCCCGAGGAGCGGCGCGGCCGCGACCCCGAGGACATGGAGCGCGAGGCCGCCCGCATCCGCGAGCAGGAGGCCGAACTCGAAGCGGCCCTGGAGGCGGCCGAGCACGCCCTGGAGGACACGGTCGCGCACCGGGCCGAGCTGGAGCGCCGACTCGCCCAGGAGGAACGGCGCCTGAAGGACGTCGCCCGCGCCATCGCCGACCGCCGCGAGGGCCTCGCCCGGCTGAACGGCCAGGTCAACGCGGCCCGTTCGCGCGCCGCCTCCGCGCAGGCCGAGATCGACCGCCTGGCCGCAGCCCGCGACGAGGCGCAGGAGCGCGCCGCCGCCGCCCAGGAGGAGTACGAGGCACTCAAGGCCGAGGTCGACGGCCTCGACGCCGGCGACGCGGAACTCGGCGAGCAGCACGAGGCGGCGAAACGGCAACTGGCCGACGCCGAGGCCGCTTTGACGGCGGCCCGGGAGGCGGCCACCGCGGCGGAGCGCAAGCGTGCCGCCACCCAGGCCCGGCACGAGGCACTGGCGCTCGGCCTGCGCCGCAAGGACGGCACCGGGGCACTGCTCGGCGCGAAGGAACGTCTCACCGGACTGTTGGGCCCGGCGGCCGAGCTGCTGACGATCACCCCGGGCTACGAGGTCCCGCTGGCCGCGGCCTTCGGTGCGGCGGCGGACGCCCTCGCGGTCACCTCGCCCTCCGCCGCGGCGGAGGCGATCCGCCTCCTGCGCAAGCAGGACGCCGGCCGTGCCTCGCTGCTGCTGGCGGGAGCACCGGAGGATGCAACGCCCCATAGAAGCGCCGGGAACTGCGCGGCCAGCCACGATGAACCCGCGGCCGCCGCGGCGCCGCACGCGGCGGATTTCGTACGCGGCCCCTCCGACCTCATGCACGCTGTACGCCGCCTCCTCGGCGGAGTGGTCGTCGTCGGCACCCTCGAAGACGCCGAGGACCTCGTCTACGGCCATCCCCACCTCACCGCCGTCACCGCCGAGGGCGACCTCCTGGGCGCCCACTTCGCGCACGGCGGCTCCGCGGGCGCGCCCAGCCTCCTGGAGGTGCAGGCCTCCGTGGACGAGGCCGCCGCCGAGCTGGAGGAGCTGGCGGTCCGCTGCGAGGAGCTGACCGAGGCGCAGCACGCGGCGGGGGAGCGGCGCAGGGAATGTGCCGCGTTCGTGGAGGAGGCGGGGGAGCGGCGCAGGGCCGCCGACCGGGAGAAGTCGTCCGTGGCGCAGCAGCTCGGACGACTCGCGGGTCAGGCGCGGGGCGCGGCCGGTGAGGCGGAGCGTGCCGTCGCGGCCGCCGCGCGGTCGCAGGAGGCGCTCGACAAGGCGCTCGGGGACGTCGAGGAGCTGGCCGAACGCCTGGAGGTCGCCGAGGAGATGCCGGTCGAGGAGGAGCCCGACACCTCGGTGCGCGACCGTCTCGCGGCCGACGGCGCCAACGCGCGCCAGACCGAGATGGAGGCCCGGCTCCAGGTCCGTACGCACGAGGAACGGGTCAAGGGCCTTGCCGGGCGGGCCGATTCGCTGGACCGGGCCGCCCGCGCGGAACGTGAGGCACGCGCGCGTGCCGAGCAGCGGCGGGCGCGCCTCCGGCACGAGGCGGCCGTGGCGGAGGCCGTCGCCTCCGGTGCGCGTCAGCTGCTCACGCACGTCGAGGTCTCCGTCGCGCGGGCCGACGAGGAGCGCACCGCGGCCGACGCCGCCAAGGCCCGCCGCGAGCAGGAGCTGACCGCCGCCCGCAACGCGGGCCGCGACCTCAAGGGCGAGCTCGACAAGCTGACCGACTCCGTCCACCGCGGCGAGGTGCTCGGCGCCGAGAAGCGGATGCGGATCGAGCAGCTGGAGACCAAGGCGCTGGAGGAGCTCGGCGTGGAGCCGGCGGGGCTGGTGTCCGAGTACGGGCCGCACCAGCTCGTGCCGCCCTCGCCGCCGGCCGAGGGCGAGGAGCTGCCGGAGGACCCGGAGCACCCGCGCAACCAGCCCAAGCCCTTCGTACGGGGCGAGCAGGAGAAGCGGCTCAAGGCGGCCGAGCGGGCGTACCAGCAGCTCGGCAAGGTCAACCCGCTGGCGCTGGAGGAGTTCGCCGCGCTGGAGGAGCGTCACAAATTCCTCAGCGAGCAGCTGGAGGACCTGAAGAAGACCCGCGCCGATCTGCTCCAGGTCGTCAAGGAGGTCGACGAGCGGGTCGAGCAGGTCTTCACGGAGGCCTACCGGGACACGGCCCGGGAGTTCGAGGGCGTCTTCAGCCGGCTCTTCCCCGGTGGTGAGGGGCGGCTGATCCTGACGGACCCCGACAACATGCTCACCACGGGTGTCGACGTCGAGGCCCGCCCGCCGGGCAAGAAGGTCAAGCGGCTGTCGCTGCTCTCGGGCGGCGAGCGCTCACTCACGGCGGTCGCGCTGCTGGTGTCGATCTTCAAGGCCCGGCCGAGCCCCTTCTACGTCATGGACGAGGTCGAGGCCGCCCTCGACGACACCAACCTCCAGCGGCTGATCCGCATCATGCAGGAGCTGCAGGAGGCCTCGCAGCTCATCGTGATCACGCACCAGAAGCGGACCATGGAGGTCGCCGACGCGCTCTACGGCGTCTCCATGCAGGGCGACGGTGTGTCCAAGGTCATCTCGCAGCGGCTTCGCTGACACAAGCTTCAAGAAGTGAACACAACTGGGCTGGCTGTATCTAGAAGCTCACAGTCGACGCCCTATTGACTTCGAAACTTGAAGGCATAGTCTCGGGAACGTTGTTTTTACCTTCAGGTGTGAGCGGTGTGTACGTGTGCGCCACTTGAACCTGACAGGCGCCCCCCACTCCGGCAGTGACGCCGGTGGCCCGAGGAGTCCGAACGTGACCAGCACTGCGCAGGCACCCCAGTCAGGAGCCGGTACGGCTCATCCCGAACATCTCGGGCGCGTCGTCTTCATCGCGGCGGCCGCCGCGATGGGCGGTTTCCTCTTCGGGTACGACAGTTCCGTGATCAACGGCGCGGTCGAGGCCATCCGCGACCGCTACGACATCGGCTCCGCGGCCCTCGCCCAGGTCATCGCCATCGCCCTGATCGGCTGTGCCATCGGCGCCGCGACCGCGGGCCGGATAGCCGACCGCATCGGGCGCATCCGGTGCATGCAGATCTCCGCCGTGCTGTTCACGATCAGCGCCGTCGGTTCGGCGCTGCCCTTCGCCCTGTGGGACCTGGCCTTCTGGCGCATCGTCGGCGGCTTCGCCATCGGCATGGCCTCGGTCATCGGCCCGGCCTACATCGCCGAGGTCGCCCCGCCCGCCTACCGCGGCCGGCTCGGCTCCTTCCAGCAGGCCGCGATCGTCATCGGCATCGCCGTCTCGCAGCTGGTCAACTGGGGCCTGCTCAACGCCGCCGGCGGCGACCAGCGCGGCACCCTGCTCGGCGTCGAGGCCTGGCAGGTCATGCTCGGCGTGATGGTGATCCCGGCCATCGTCTACGGCCTGCTCTCCTTCGCCATCCCCGAGTCGCCCCGCTTCCTCATCTCCGTGGGCAAGCGCGCCCGCGCCCGGGAGAGCCTCGCCGAGGTCGAGGGCGGGAAGCCCGAGCACCTGGACGCCCGCGTCGGCGAGATCGAGCACGCGATGACGAGCGAGCACAAGTCCTCCTTCAAGGACCTGCTCGGCGGCGGGTTCTTCTTCAAGCCGATCGTCTGGGTCGGCATCGGCCTGTCGGTCTTCCAGCAGTTCGTCGGCATCAACGTCGCGTTCTACTACTCCTCGACGCTGTGGCAGTCGGTCGGCGTCGACCCGACGGACTCGTTCTTCTACTCGTTCACGACGTCGATCATCAACATCGTCGGCACCGTGATCGCCATGCTCCTCGTGGACCGCATCGGCCGCAGGCCGCTGGCCCTGATCGGCTCGGTCGGCATGGTCGTCGGTCTCGCACTGGAGGCCTGGGCCTTCTCCCACCACCTGGTCGACGGCAAGCTCCCGGCCGCGCAGGGCTGGACCGCCCTGGTCGCCGCGCACATCTTCGTCCTCTTCTTCGCCATGTCCTGGGGCGTGGTCGTCTGGGTCATGCTCGGCGAGATGTTCCCGAACAGGATCCGCGCCGCCGCGCTGGGCGTGGCCGCCTCCGCGCAGTGGATCGCCAACTGGGCCATCACCGCGAGCTTCCCGTCGCTGGCCGACTGGAACCTCTCCGCGACCTACGTGATCTACACGGTCTTCGCGGCGCTCTCCATCCCGTTCGTCCTGAAGTTCGTGAAGGAGACGAAGGGCAAGGCGCTGGAGGAGATGGGCTGAGGCCCCCGAGCCGAGGAGACGGGCCCAGTCCCCGCTGCCCTTCTCCTCGTACCCCGCCGCCGCCCCGGCTCGGCCAGTGACCGAGCCGGGGCGGCGGTGTCGTTCGCGCCCGCGGGCCGGCCTCAGTCCGCCAGCCGGGGCAGCACTCGTTCGGTGAACAGGCGCAGGCTGCGCCAGCCCTCCTCCGGGGGCATTCCGCCGGCCAGCGGGTGCAGGACGAGGTTGTCCAGGCCCAGGTCCACGCACTGGTCGGGGGTGAGGATGCGGTAGACGCCCTCGTCGCGCAGGCCGTCCACGGTCGTGGCGGAGGACTTCACGGCGGAGCGGATGTCCCCGGACTGCCAGGAGGCGTACGTCCGCGCCTCGTGCAGGAAGTGCCGGCCGTACTCGGCCCACGCCCGGTCCGGGTCCTCGGCGATGTGCAGCAGCGGGGTCTCGGCGGTGGGCATCATGGTCCAGCCCTCGGTGCCGTACTCGACGAGCCGCTCCTTGTAGTACGCCTCCAGCTCCGGAAGGTGGGCGCTGGGGAAGAAGGGGAGGCCGAGGCGGGCGGCCCGGCGGGCGGCGGCCTTCGAGGAGCCGCCGACCAGCAGCAGGGGGTGCGGCTCGGTGAGCGGGCGGGGCGTGATCCGCACCGTACGGCCGCGGTATTCGAAGGGCTCGCCGGTCCAGGCCTTCAGCAGGGTCTCCAGCACCTCGTCCTGGAGCTTCCCGCGCCGCTTCCACTCCACGTCGAACAGCGCGTACTCCTCGGGCCGGTACCCGATCCCCGCGACCGTCACCAGCCGCCCGCCGCCGATCAGGTCCAGGACGGCGATCTCCTCGGCCAGCCGGAGCGGGTCGTGCAGCGGGCCGATCACCGCCGAGACGGTCACCGCGATCCGGCTGGTCGCGCCGAAGACCGCGCCGGCGAAGGCGAAGGGTGACGGCAGCCAGTTGTTCGCGACGCCGTGGTGCTCCTCGGTCTGCACGGTGGTGATGCCGTGTTCGTCGGCGTACGCCGCCATGTCCAGGGCCGCCCGGTAGCGGGCGCCGAGCGAGGCGGGGGTGGCGTCGGGCTCTACGAGGTTGAAGCGGACGACCGTGACGGGCATGGGGGGCTCCCCTTCACCGGGCGGGTGTGGAAGCGGACGTTAGCTGACGGAGTGTCAGACATCCAGAGGGGTGCCGCAGGACTCCATGACCGATACTGGTCGGGTTATGGAAACCGTCATCCTTGCTGTAGTCATCGCCGTGGTCGTGATCGGCGCGCTCGGCGGGCTCGTCATCGGCACCCGGCGCAAGAAGCCGCTGCCCCCGCCGCCGCCCTCCGCGCCCGACATCACGGCCCCTCCGGCCGAGCCGCACGTCGGCGACGAGGCCGAGACACCCCGCGACGAACCACGCCGGACCATAGAGGAGGTGGATCTTCCGGACGGCTCGGCGCCGGTCACGGTCGAGGAGCCGCCCTCGGTAGAGGTCCCCGAGATCGAGGTGCCCGAGCCGACCGCCGGCCGGCTCGTCCGCCTCCGTACCCGTCTCTCGCGCTCCCAGAACGCGCTCGGCAAGGGCCTGCTCACGCTCCTGTCGCGCGAGCACCTCGACGAGGACACCTGGGAGGAGATCGAGGACACCCTGCTCACCGCCGACGTCGGCGTGGCCCCGACCCAGGAGCTGGTCGAGAGCCTGCGCGAGCGGGTGAAGGTGCTCGGCACCCGCACCCCCGCCGAGCTGCGCGGCCTGCTGCGCGACGAGCTCCTCAAGCTCATCGGCACCGACATGGACCGCACGGTCAGGACCGAACCGGAGACCAGCAAGCCCGGCATCGTGATGGTCGTCGGGGTCAACGGCACGGGCAAGACCACCACCACCGGCAAGCTCGCCCGAGTCCTGGTGGCCGACGGCCGCACCGTGGTCCTGGGCGCCGCCGACACCTTCCGGGCGGCCGCCGCCGACCAGTTGCAGACCTGGGGCGAGCGCGTCGGCGCCTACACCGTGCGCGGGCCCGAGGCCGGCGACCCCGCCTCCGTCGCCTTCGACGCGGTGAAGGAGGGCAAGGAGATGGGCTCCGACGTCGTCCTCATCGACACCGCCGGGCGCCTGCACACCAAGACCGGTCTCATGGACGAGCTCGGCAAGGTCAAGCGCGTCGTCGAGAAGCACGCCCCGCTGGACGAGGTGCTGCTCGTCCTCGACGCCACGACCGGGCAGAACGGCCTGGTGCAGGCCCGGGTGTTCGCCGAGGTCGTCGACATCACCGGCATCGTGCTCACCAAGCTGGACGGCACGGCCAAGGGCGGCATCGTGATCGCGGTCCAGCGTGAACTGGGCGTGCCGGTCAAGCTGGTGGGTCTGGGCGAAGGCGCGGACGACCTGGCGCCGTTCGAGCCGGAGGCGTTCGTTGACGCCCTTATCGGAGAGTGACACCGCCTGCCGGCGACCGCACGAGCAGGAAGAAGCGCCCGCCTCCCAAGGTGCAGTTGGGGAGCGGGCGCTTCGCTGTGCGGCTCGTACGGTGTGCGGCCCGTACGGCTACGCCCGGGACCGGTGCGCCACGTACGCCAGGGTCCCCAGCAGCAGCCGGGCCGCCGGCGGTTTGGTGGCCGAGTCCAGTGCGGGCTGGCGGAGCCACCGCGCGGGGCCCAGGCCGCCGCGGTCACAGGGCGGGGCCGTGATGTACGTACCGGGGCCGAGGCCGCGCAGGTCGAGAGAGGTCGGGTCGTCCCAGCCCATGCGGTAGAGCAGTTCGGGGAGTTCGGCGGCGGCGCCGGGGGCGACGAAGAACTGGGCGCGGCCCTGCGGGGTCGCGGTGACCGGGCCGACGGGGAGGCCCATGCGCTCCAGGCGGACCAGGGCGCGGCGGCCGGCCGCCGCGGCCACGTCGACGACGTCGAACGACCGGCCGACCGCGAGCATGACCGATGCCCCGGGGAACTCGCTCCAGGTCCTGCTCACGTCGTCGAGCGTGGCGCCGGCCGGGACCAGCGGCGCGAACTCCAGGGGATGCGCCCCCGGTGCGCCGCAGTCCACCCGGCCGCAGGAGCACTCGCCCCCGGAGGCCCGCGCACCGGCCACGACGTCCCAGCCCCAAAGTCCGGTGAACTCGGCGACGGCGGTGCACTCCGAGGAGCGGCCGCGCCGACGCGAGCCGGAGCGGATCTCCCGGATGCCGCCGATCGTGAAGCCCATGCCCCCTCCAACGGGTCCGACGCGCCGGTGGTTACGACGCGGATGCGGATCGTGACCCTGTGTGCTCCCCGAGCCACCCGCCCCGCTTGGCCCGGGCGGCGCTGGAGGTGCCTCTGGTGGTGAACTCGACGACGCGCGCCCCTGAGTGCATCGCTCCGCCTACTCCCGAACGGTCTATGTCAAGTGAATCGCGTGCAGGTCGACGTGAGTTCATTCGAAGGGGTGGCGAATGGTGGCGTTTCCGGGATCGCCATGGCTGGACGGGTGATCGTAGGATTACTTTGAGTGCACGGGTCCTGGGGGCACATGCACTCGTGGGTATGCCGGAGGCAAGTCGGTATCCCGTTCGAAGGGTGAGAACCGGCGGACGGGAGACCGTATTTACCGGCATTCTGATAGGGCTTGGCGCACTCGGCGACAAGTGGTCTCAGGGATGGGGGCGTTCCAGTGAGCGGCAACGGCGGAAGCGGGACGACCGCGGCCAGCATCGACAAGCGCCCCAACGAGCTGCTCACTTCCTGGTTCGTGCGCAGCGGCTGGTCGAAGGGTGAACTCGCCCGCCAAGTCAACCGCAGGGCACGCCAGTTGGGCGCCAACCACATCTCCACGGACACCTCCCGGGTGCGCCGCTGGCTGGACGGCGAGAATCCCCGCGAGCCCATTCCCAGGATCCTGTCCGAGCTGTTCTCCGAGCGCTTCGGCTGTGTGGTCTCCGTCGACGACCTCGGACTGCGCACGGCACGCCAGTCACCCTCCGCGACCGGCGTCGACCTGCCCTGGACGGGCCCGCAGACGGTGGCGCTGCTCAGCGAGTTCTCGCGCAGCGACCTGATGCTGGCGCGGCGCGGCTTCCTCGGGACCTCGCTGGTCCTGTCCGCGGGCCCGTCCCTCATCGAGCCCATGCAGCGCTGGCTGGTGCCCTCGCCCCAGGCCCCGCAGGCCGAGCCCGAGTCGCCGGCCGTCTCCCGCCGGGCCGGCCGGCTCTCCAGGCCGGAGCTGGACCTCCTGGAGTCCACCACGGTGATGTTCCGCCAGTGGGACGCCCAGTGCGGCGGCGGTCTGCGCCGCAAGGCGGTCGTCGGCCAGCTGCACGAGGTGACGGACCTCCTCCAGGAGCCCCAACCCGAGGCGACCACCAGGAAGTTGTTCAAGGTCGCCGCCGAACTGGCCGAGCTCGCGGGCTGGATGTCGTACGACGTCGGGCTCCAGCCCACCGCCCAGAAGTACTTCGTCCTCGCCCTGCACGCCGCCAAGGAGGCGGGCGACAAGTCGCTCGGCTCGTACGTCCTGTCCAGCATGAGCCGCCAGATGATCCACCTCGGACGCCCCGAGGACGCCCTGGAGCTCATCCACCTCGCGCAGTACGGCAGCCGCGACTGCGCGAGCCCCCGCACCCAGTCGATGCTGTATGCGATGGAGGCCCGCGCCTACGCCAACATGGGGCAGCCCGGCAAGTGCAAGCGCGCGGTGCGGATGGCCGAGGACACCTTCGCCGACGTCGACGAGTGGGACGAGCCGGACGCCGACTGGATCCGCTTCTTCTCCGAGGCCGAGCTGCACGGCGAGAACAGCCACTCCTATCGCGACCTCGCCTACGTCGCCGGCCGCAGCCCGACGTACGCCTCCCTGGCCGAGCCCGTCATGCAGCGGGCGGTCGGCCTGTTCGCCCAGGACGCCGAGCACCAGCGCTCGTACGCACTGAATCTCATCGGCATGGCCACGGTGCACCTGCTCCAGCGCGAGCCCGAGCGGAGCGCGGTGCTGGCCGAGAAGGCCATGCACATCGCCAAGAAGGTGCGCTCCGAGCGTGTGAACACTCGTATCCGAAAGACGGTCGACACCGCCGTACGCGACTTCGGGGACCTGGCCGAGGTCGTCGACCTCACCGAGAAGCTCGCACTGGAGCTCCCCGAGACCGCCGAGGCGGTCTGAATCCCATGACCCCGGCCGCGGCCGGCCCTCCCGAACTGCCCGACTCGGCTCCCCCATGCCAGGTCATCGGAAGGCCGTCCGTGGCCGGATCCCTTCCATCGCGGAAGGTTGCGCCAAGATAACGATCATTTCGGCCGGCATCCGGCAGTTCATCGAGGCGTAACACGCACGGCGCCTTCGTCACGGCGGCGAAACAACGAGGGGCTTTCACCGAAACCGCGCTGCGCCAATCTCATGGCGCATAACCGGCCCACCCCTCATGCCCGCTTCAGGCTTCGCCCGCACGGGGCCGTATTAACGACGAGGAGACGCCGATGGCACCAGCCATCACGCTTGCCGCAGACAAACTGTCTGCCGCCAACACAGGCTTCATGCTCATTGCTTCCGCACTGGTGCTGATCATGACCCCGGGCCTCGCCTTCTTCTACGGAGGCATGGTTCGCGTCAAGAGCACCCTGAACATGCTGATGATGAGCTTCATCAGCATGGGCGTCATCACCATCCTGTGGGTGCTGTACGGCTTCTCCATGGCGTTCGGTACGGACCACGGCTCGCTCATCGGCTGGACCGGCGACTACGTCGGCTGGGCCGGCATCGACAAGATGGACATCTGGTCCGGGTACACGATCCCCGTCTTCGTGTTCGCCGTCTTCCAGATGATGTTCGCGATCATCACGCCCGCGCTGATAAGCGGTGCCCTCGCGGACCGCGTCAAGTTCTCCGCCTGGACCCTGTTCCTCGTCCTGTGGGCCACGGTCGTGTACTTCCCGGTCGCCCACTGGGTCTGGGGCACCGGCGGCTGGGCCTTCGAACTCGGCGTGATCGACTTCGCGGGCGGTACGGCGGTCCACATCAACGCGGGCGCCGCGGCGCTGGGCGTCATCCTGGTCATCGGCAAGCGCGTCGGCTTCAAGAAGGACCCGATGCGCCCGCACAGCCTGCCGCTGGTGATGCTCGGCGCGGGTCTGCTGTGGTTCGGCTGGTTCGGCTTCAACGCCGGCTCCTGGCTCGGCAACGACGACGGCGTCGGCCCGCTGATGTTCGTCAACACCCAGATCGCCACCGCCGCCGCCATGTGCGCCTGGCTCGCCTACGAGAAGATCCGGCACGGCGCGTCCACCACGCTGGGCGCCGCCTCCGGTGCCGTCGCGGGCCTGGTCGCCATCACCCCGTCCGGCGGCGCGGTCTCCCCGCTGGGCGCGATCGCGGTCGGCGCCATCGCCGGTGTCGGCTGCGCCGCGGCCGTCGGCCTGAAGTACCGGTTCAACTACGACGACTCGCTCGACGTCGTCGGCGTCCACATGGTCGGCGGAATCCTCGGCTCCCTGCTGATCGGCCTCTTCGCCAGCGGCAAGGGCCAGTCCGACGTGAAGGGCCTCTTCTACGGCGGCGGCCTGCACCAGTTCTGGATCCAGTGCGCTGGTGTCTTCGCAGTCCTCTTCTACTCCCTGATCTGCTCCGCGATCCTCGCCTTCCTCCTCGACAAGACCATCGGCATGCGGGTCACCGAGGACGAGGAGATCTCCGGCATCGACCAGGCCGAGCACGCCGAGACCGCATACGACTTCAGCGGCGCCGGCGGCGGTGCCGCCCGCAACGCCGCGCCCGCCGGTGCCGGAGCGGCCCAGAGCAAGAAGGTGGACGCATGAAGCTCATCACCGCCGTCGTCAAGCCGCACCGGCTCGACGAGATCAAGGAAGCCCTCCAGGCCTTCGGTGTCCACGGCCTGACGGTGACGGAGGCGAGCGGATACGGTCGTCAGCGGGGTCACACCGAGGTCTACCGCGGTGCCGAGTACACCGTCGACCTGGTGCCCAAGATCCGCATCGAGGTCCTGGCCGAGGACGACGACGCCGATCAGCTGATCGATGTCATCGTCAAGGCGGCCAGGACCGGCAAGATCGGTGACGGCAAGGTCTGGTCGCTCCCGGTGGAGACGGCCGTCCGGGTCCGGACCGGCGAGCGCGGTCCCGACGCGCTCTGAACGGAACAAGAACAGGAGTCGCCGGGTGTCGAGTACGGACGTGCGCAAGGAAGCAGAGGACTCGGGACCCAGCGGCTACGCGGCGGCCCGGCTGCGCCTCCTCACCGAGGAGGGGCAGTCCGGGCCGCCGCGCCGTACGGCCCTGTCCGCGCTGACGGACAAGTGGCTGGCGGGACTCTTCGGCGCGGGCGCCGAGGGGCTGCGCGGGATCTCCCTGGTCGCCGTCGGCGGCTACGGCCGCGGTGAGCTCTCCCCACGCAGCGACCTGGACCTGCTGCTCCTGCACGACGGCGGTGACACCGAGGCGGTCGCCGCCCTCGCCGACCGCCTCTGGTACCCCGTGTGGGACCTCGGTCTCGCCCTGGACCACTCGGTGCGCACCCCGGGGGAGGCCCGCAAGACGGCAGGGGAGGATCTGAAGGTCCAGCTCGGTCTGCTGGACGCCCGTCACATCGCCGGGGACATGGGTCTGACGGCCGGTCTGCGCACGGCCGTCCTCGCCGACTGGCGCAACCAGGCGCCCAAGCGCCTGCCCGAACTCCAGGAGCTGGGCGCCGAGCGCGCCGAGCGGCAGGGCGAGCTGCAGTACCTGCTGGAGCCGGATCTGAAGGAGGCCCGCGGCGGCCTGCGGGACGCCACCACGCTGCGTGCCGTTGCCGCTTCCTGGGTGGCGGACGCCCCGCGCGAGGGCCTGGCCGAGGCCCGGCGCAGGCTGCTCGACGTACGCGACGCGCTGCACCTGGCGACGGGGCGTGCGACCGACCGGCTCGCGCTCCAGGAACAGGACCAGGTCGCCGCCGAGCTCGGCCTGCTCGACGCCGACACGCTGCTGCGGGAGGTGTACGAGGCGGCGCGCGTCATCTCGTACGCCAGTGACGTCACCTGGCGCGAAGTCGGCCGGGTGCTCAGATCGCGGGCCGTGCGGCCGCGGCTGCGCGCCATGCTCGGCGGCGGGAAGCCGGTCGCCGAGCGCTCACCGCTCGCCGAGGGCGTCGTCGAGCAGGAGGGCGAGGCGGTGCTCGCCCGTGCCGCCCGCCCCGAGCGCGACCCCGTGCTGCCGCTGCGTGCCGCGGCCGCCGCCGCGCAGTCCGGCCTGCCGCTCTCCCTGCACGCCGTGCGGCGCCTGGCGGCGACCGTGCGCCCGCTGCCCACGCCCTGGCCCGCCGAGGCCCGCGAACAACTCGTGACCCTGCTCGGCTCGGGCCGCCCGACCGTCGACGTATGGGAGGCGCTGGAGGCGGAGGGCCTGATCACCCGGCTCCTTCCGGACTGGGAGCGGGTGCGCTGCCGTCCGCAGCGCAACGCCGTTCACCTGTGGACCGTCGACCGGCACCTGATCGAGACGGCCGTCCGCGCCTCCGAGTTCACCCGCCGCGTCCACCGCCCGGACCTGCTCCTGGTCGCCGCCCTGCTGCACGACATCGGCAAGGGCTGGCCGGGCGACCACTCGGTGGCCGGCGAGATCATCGCCAAGGACGTGGCCGCGCGCATCGGCTTCGACCGCGAGGACGTGGCCGTGATCGCCGCCCTCGTACGGCACCACCTGCTGCTGATCGACACGGCCACCCGCCGTGACCTGGAGGACCCGGCCACGCTTCGCTCGGTCGCCGAGGCCGTCGGCACGCAGTCCACGCTGGAGCTGCTGCACGCGCTGACCGAGGCGGACGCGCTGGCCACCGGCCCGGCCGCCTGGTCGTCCTGGCGCGGTTCGCTCGTGGCGGACCTGGTCAAGCGGGTGTCCGGGGTGCTCGCCGGCGACCCGCTGGACGAGCCCGAGGCGGCCGCGCCCACCGCCGAACAGGAACGCCTGGCCATCGAGGCGGTCGCGACGGGCAGCCCGGTGCTGTCCCTGCGCGCGCAGACCGAGCCGCCGGCGGAGGACCAGCCGTCCGGCGACCCGGAGCCGCTCGGCGTCGAACTCCTCATCGCCGTACCGGACCAGCCGGGCGTGCTGCCCGCCGTGTCCGGCGTGCTCGCCGTGCACCGGCTGACCGTGCGCACCGCTGAGCTGCGCGCCCTGGAACTGCCGGACGGCGTCGAGGGTTCGGTCCTGCTGCTGAACTGGCGGGTGGCCGCGGAGTACGGGTCCCTGCCGCAGGCCGCCCGGCTGCGTGCCGATCTGGTCCGCGCCCTCGACGGCTCCCTGGACATCGCGGGCCGCCTCGCCGAACGCGACGCCGCGTACCCGCGCCGCCGGGGCGTCGTGGCCCCGCCGCCCCGGGTGACCGTCGCCCCGGCCGCCTCCCACCTGGCCACGGTGATAGAGGTACGCGCCCAGGACGCCCCTGGCCTGCTGTTCCGCATCGGCCGCGCCCTGGAGGACGCCAACGTCCAGGTCCGCAGCGCCCACGTCTCCACCCTGGGCGCGAACGCGGTGGACGCCTTCTACGTGACCGGCCCGGAGGGCGCGCCCCTGCCGGGCGAGGAGGCGGCGTCGGTGGCCCGGAAACTGGAGGAGATGTTGCGGGGCTGAAGACGGGATCCCGGCGTCGTACCGACCCGGGATACCCTGGAGGGCGATTCGTCAGCTGCCACCGACCCCGAGGACCGCGAGCGCCGTGTTCGATACTCTTTCCGATCGCCTCTCAGCGACTTTCAAGAACCTGCGCGGCAAGGGACGGCTCTCCGAGGCGGACATCGACGCCACCGCGCGCGAGATCCGAATCGCGCTGCTCGAGGCCGACGTGGCGCTGCCCGTCGTCCGGTCGTTCATCAAGAACGTCAAGGAGCGTGCCCTCGGCGCCGAGGTCTCCCGGGCGCTGAACCCGGCGCAGCAGGTCCTGAAGATCGTCAACGACGAGCTCGTCACGATCCTCGGCGGCGAGACCCGGCGCCTGCGCTTCGCCAAGCAGCCGCCGACCGTGATCATGCTGGCGGGTCTGCAGGGCGCCGGTAAGACCACTCTCGCGGGCAAGCTCGGCCACTGGCTGAAGGAGCAGGGCCACTCGCCGCTGCTGGTCGCCGCCGACCTCCAGCGTCCGAACGCCGTGAACCAGCTGAGCGTCGTCGCCGAGCGCGCCGGCGTCGCGGTCTACGCGCCCGAGCCGGGCAACGGCGTGGGCGACCCGGTCAAGGTCGCCAAGGACTCCATCGACTTCGCGAAGTCCAAGGTCCACGACATCGTGGTGGTGGACACCGCCGGCCGCCTCGGCATCGACCAGGAGATGATGCAGCAGGCCGCGGACATCCGCGACGCCGTCTCCCCGGACGAGATCCTGTTCGTCGTCGACGCGATGATCGGCCAGGACGCCGTCACCACCGCGGAGGCCTTCCGCGACGGCGTCGGCTTCGACGGTGTGGTGCTCTCCAAGCTCGACGGCGACGCGCGCGGTGGTGCGGCCCTGTCGATCCGCCAGGTCACCGGCATGCCCATCATGTTCGCGTCGAACGGCGAGAAGCTCGACGACTTCGACGCCTTCCACCCTGACCGGATGGCCTCCCGCATCCTCGACATGGGTGACCTGCTCACCCTGATCGAGCAGGCGGAGAAGACGTTCAGCCAGGAAGAGGCCCAGAAGATGGCCTCCAAGCTGGCGTCGAAGAAGGGCCAGGACTTCACCCTGGACGACTTCCTGGCCCAGATGGAGCAGGTCAGGAAGATGGGCAGCATCAGCAAGCTGCTCGGCATGCTCCCCGGCATGGGCCAGATCAAGGACCAGATCAACAACCTCGACGAGCGCGACGTCGACCGCACGGCCGCGATCATCAAGTCGATGACGCCGACCGAGCGCCAGGAGCCGACGATCATCAACGGCTCGCGCCGCGCCCGTATCGCCAAGGGCTCCGGCGTCGAGGTCAGCGCCGTGAAGAACCTGGTCGAGCGGTTCTTCGAGGCCCGCAAGATGATGTCCCGCATGGCCCAGGGCGGCGGCATGCCGGGGATGCCCGGGGTGCCGGGCATGGGCGGCGGTCCCGGCCGCAGCAAGAAGCAGCCGAAGAAGGCCAAGGGCAAGCAGCGCTCCGGCAACCCGATGAAGCGCAAGCAGCAGGAGCTGGAGGAGGCCGCACGCCGGGCCGCCGCCGCCGAGGGCGGTGCCTTCGGCGTGCCGGGCCAGCAGCCCCCGCAGGACTTTGAGCTCCCGGACGAGTTCAAGAAGTTCATGGGCTGAGGCCTGGAGAAGGCCGGGGGCCGGGTTCGCCCGCTGCGCGTGCCAGGGGTTGGTCGTTGTCGTAACGTCCGGATATGACCAACCCCGCGCCGCCGCGCAAGTCGCCGGACCAGCCCTGGCGCACCGAGGGCACGCCCGACGAGACGCCGAAGCCGTCTCCGGGCGGGCGCAGGATGCGCGGCGGCTGGTGGAGCCTGATCCTCACCGCGCTGGTCGTCTACCTGATCGCGAACCTGGTCCTGTCGTTCTTCAACGAGGGCGACGAGCCGACGATCTCGTACACCGAGTTCAGCAAGCAGGTGGACGCGGGCAACGTCAAGAAGATCTACGCCAAGGGCGACGCGATCCAGGGCCAGCTCAAGAAGGGCCGGGACAATCCCGAGGGCGAGGGCAAGTACACCAAGTTCAACACCCAGCGCCCGTCCTTCGCGGACGACAAGCTCTGGGAGGACCTGACCAAGCACGACGTCACGGTCACGGCCGAACCGGTCGTCCAGCACCGTAGTTTTCTGGCCAATCTGCTGATCTCGCTGGCGCCGATGCTGCTCCTGATCGCGGTGTGGGTCTTCATCGCGCGGCGGATGAGCGCGGGGCTCGGCGGCGCGGGCGGGATGCTCGGCCGCAAGGCGCCGCCCAAGCCGATCGAGCTGGAACCGGGGCAGCAGCGCACGACCTTCGAGGACGTGGCCGGCATCGACGAGGTGGAGGGTGAGCTCAACGACGTCGTCGACTTCCTCAAGAACCCGGACGCCTACCGCAGGATGGGCGCCAAGATGCCGCGCGGCGTGCTGCTCACCGGCCCGCCCGGTACCGGCAAGACCCTCCTCGCCCGCGCCGTCGCCGGCGAGGCGGGCGTGCCCTTCTTCTCCGCCTCTGCCTCCGAGTTCATCGAGATGATCGTCGGCGTCGGCGCCTCACGCGTGCGCGAGCTGTTCGCGGAGGCCCGCAAGGTGGCCCCGTCGATCATCTTCATCGACGAGATCGACACCATCGGCCGTGCCCGCGGCGGCGGTTCGGGCGTGGGCGGCCACGACGAGCGCGAGCAGACGCTGAATCAGATCCTGACCGAAATGGACGGCTTCTCGGGCTCCGAGGGCGTCATCGTCATCGCCGCCACCAACCGCGCGGACGTCCTGGACCCGGCCCTGACCCGCCCCGGCCGCTTCGACCGCGTCGTCCAGGTCTCGCCCCCGGACCGCGGCGGCCGTGAGGCGATCCTGGAGATCCACACCCGCGAGATCCCGCTCGCCCAGGGCGTCGACCTCGCCCAGATCGCCCGTACGACCCCGGGCATGACCGGCGCGGAACTCGCCAACCTCGCCAACGAGGCGGCCCTGCTCGCCGTCAAGCGCAAACAGGAGCGGGTGACGCAGGGCGACCTCTCTGAGGCCCTGGAAAAGGTCCAACTGGGCGCCGAACGGCCCCTGGTGATGCCGGAGGAGGAGCGCCGGCGCACCGCGTACCACGAGAGCGGCCACGCCCTGCTCGGCATGCTCCAGCCCGGCGCCGACCCCGTCCGCAAGATCACCATCGTCCCGCGCGGCCGGGCCCTCGGCGTCACGCTCTCGACACCGGAGTCCGACAAGTACGCGTACACCGAGGAGTACCTGCGCGGCCGCATCATCGGCGCCCTCGGCGGCATGGCCGCGGAGCAGGTCGTCTACGGCGTCGTCACGACCGGCGCCGAGAACGACCTGGAGCAGGTCACCAGCATCGCGCGCGGGATGGTCGCCCGATGGGGGATGAGCGAGCGCGTCGGCCGGCTGTCCGCCCTGCCCGGCGACGCCCAGCAGGCGTACGGCCTGGCGGCCGCCCCGCAGACCCTCGACGTCATCGAGGGCGAGATGCGCCGGATCGTCGACGAGTGCTACGACGAGGCGCGCCGCAAGCTGAGCGAGCACCGCTCACAACTCGACGCCCTCGCCCACGCGTTGCTGGAGAACGAGACCCTGGAGGAGGCGGACGCCTACCGCATCGCGGGCGTCACGCGCCTGACGAAGGAGAAATCCTGAGCGACGGGCCCTGACGGCCGGGCTCTAGGGGACCCGCGCGATCAGGTACCGGAAGACGTTCGGCATCCACACGGTCCCGTCCGTCCGCAGATACGGATGCAGCGCCTCCGTCAGCTCCTTGTCCACCTGCGAGTGGTCCGTCGCGCAGACCGCCGCGTCGAACAGGCCCGTCGACAGCAGCCCCCGTACCGCGCTCTCCATGTCCGCGTACCCGAAGGGGCACGCGACCCGTCCCGAGCCGTCGGGCTTCAGCCCCGCCCGCTGGGCCACCTCCTCCAGGTCGTCGCGAAGGGCGGGGCGCCAACTGCCCGCGCTGCGCAGCGGATCCGCCAGCTTGGCGGCCACCCGCAGCACGGACGACGTGGTGCAGCGTTCCGGCGGACCCCAGCCGGCGAGCACCACGGGCGCCCCGCGCTCGGCGAGCGGCGTCGCTGCCTGCAACAGCCCGCCGAGCCCCTCCGAGTCGCCCGCCAGACACCCGATGGGCTCGAAAGCGGTCACCAGGGTGTACGCGGGCGTCTCCGCGCCGCTCGCGGCCCCTATGTCCTCGGGTGAACCGTCGACGAGCCGGGCGCCCGCACGCGCGCGTGGGCGCCACGCGTCCGGGAGCAGCCGCTCCCGCGCGAGGGCGAGCCGTTCGGGGGAGGAGTGGTCGATGCCGGTGACCGCGGCCCCTCTTGACGCCGCCATGAGCAGGGCGAGTCCGCTGCCGCAGCCGAGCCCCAGCACCCGCGTGCCGGCGCCCACTTCCAGTCGCTCGTAGACGGCCTCGTAGAGCGGGACCAGCATCCGCTCCTGTATTTCGGACCAGTCACGCGCGCGTGCACACCGGTCCACCCGGGGTGTCTCACCCGCGTGGGAGAAGTGCCGCCGCACGAGCGTAGGTGTCATGTAAAGCGCCCCAATCCGACGAGAGTTGCCGCTGTGCCCTTTTCCATAGCCCCCGTGACGTGCGCTCGCACTCCCCCCGTATGCCAGGTAACTCCGCACTCGACCGCGCGTCCAGTGCTATCCGGGCCCAGCTTGAGGGTTCGCTGCGGGAGTGGCGAGATTTCACATCCCGGCAACCTGGGCCACTACGATCGCCGGGTCCGCACCGGGGGGCGCGCGGCCTGGCCGTACGGCGTCGTCCCGCGGAGGAAGGGCCGGTGCCGGGGAGCGGGGAGGCGCCCGGTAACGTCGCGGGCGCCGGCGGCGCTCAGTGAGATGACGCCCTCCGCCGCGAGAGCGACCGAAACGCCTCTTGCGCATCTCCGGATCACCGCCGTACCGGCGCGTGGACATCATCTACGCGCCGGGTCGTAGCTTCGACTACGTACCGGCTTGGTATGAGCTGTGAGGTTTCTCCGCAGATCAGCGCACCCGCCCTCGTCGCGACGCATCAGCGGCAACTGACGGGTACGTGCAAATTATTTGGGATGCCCCGGAATCGGAACACAGCGGCACCCCCGCTCGTTGTCATTACGTGAGCACGACACAGACACCACCTGTTCTGGCCGCAGAGCTGGCACAGGCGTGGGCCGATATTCAGCGGTACCACCCCGAGCTGCCCGATCTGGCCGCGCCCGAGTCCCTGATCGGAGAGTCCTCGTCCGCCTGCGGTCACGAGCTCTCCTTCGAGCGACTGCTCCATGAGGCAGTCCATGGCATCGCCGCCGCGCGCGGCGTGCGCGACACGTCCCGTGCCGGCCGATACCACAACCGCAGATTCCTCGCCATCGCCGAGGAGCTGGGCCTGGACCACCCCGACGAACCGCACCCCAGCAGCGGTTTCTCGCTGGTCACGCTCAACCCCGAGGCCAAGCGCCGCTACCGCCCGACGATCGAGCGGCTCCAGCGGGCCCTGAAGGCCCACACGGCGGCCACCTCCGCCGACACCCCGAAGAGCTTCCGGGGCCCGGCCGCCCGGCACGGCTCCTCCGGTGGCGGTGTCCGGGTGAAGGCGGTCTGCGACTGCGGCCGTAACGTCCGCGTGGTCCCGTCCGTCCTGGCCCAGGCTCCGATCGTGTGCGGCGGCTGCGGGAAGCCGTTCCGCATCCCGGAGGTGGTGGGGGCGGCCTGACGGCGACCGTCGGTACCGGCATCTCGTGGCTGCCGGTGCGGTCGACGGATTCCCGGGTGCCGCTGCCGTCCGCGTGGCAGCGGCACCTCGGAGCGCCGGGCGCCGCTCAGTCATGCCCGAAGGCCCGGGCCACCCCCTCGGCCGGAAGCGACCCTCGGCGTATGGCACAATGGCTAGCTGTACTCGACAGCCGCACAGGACCCCTCTCTCCTCCGGCTGACGCGTCCATCGGGCACTCGGGTACCGCAACCCCACGCGGCCATCTCGCCGTGCCCAACCACGTCAAAACCAGGAGAACCCACTCCCGTGGCAGTCAAGATCAAGCTGAAGCGTCTGGGCAAGATCCGTTCGCCTCACTACCGCATCGTCGTCGCCGACTCCCGCACCCGCCGTGACGGCCGTGCGATCGAGGAGATCGGTCTGTACCACCCGGTGCAGAACCCCTCGCGCATCGAGGTCGACGAGGACCGCGTGGCGTACTGGCTCTCCGTCGGCGCCCAGCCGACCGAGCCCGTGCTCGCCATCCTGAAGAAGACCGGCGACTGGCAGAAGTTCAAGGGCGAGCCCGCCCCGGCGCCGCTGCTGCAGCCGGCCGAGAAGGCCGCGCGCCCCTCGTTCGAGGCCCTTGGTGGCGACGACGAGGGCAAGGGTGAGGCCATCACCCAGAAGAAGAAGGCTGAGAAGAAGGACGAGGCTGCCGCCGAGTCCGCGTCGACCGAGGCCTGAGCATGCTCGAGGAGGCTCTCGAGCACCTCGTGAAGGGCATCGTCGACAACCCTGACGATGTGCAGGTCGCCTCGCGCAACCTGCGCCGCGGACGCGTGCTCGAGGTCCGGGTACACCCCGACGACCTCGGCAAGGTGATCGGCCGCAACGGCCGCACCGCACGCGCTCTGCGCACCGTCGTGGGCGCCATCGGCGGCCGCGGTGTCCGCGTCGACCTCGTCGACGTGGACCACGTCCGCTGACGCCAAACGCAACACCGGCTCGGGCCGGGGAGGGCCACTGGGCCGTCCCCGGCCCGCAGTCGTATGACAGGAGATTTGGACACGTGCAGCTGGTAGTCGCGCGGATCGGCCGTGCCCATGGCATCAAGGGCGACGTCACCGTCGAGGTACGCACCGACGAGCCGGAACTCAGGCTCGCGCCCGGAGCCGTGCTCACCACCGATCCCGCCGTCGCGGGACCCCTCACCATCGAGACCGGCCGCGTCCACAGCGGTCGCCTCCTCCTGCGCTTCGCGGGCGTCAAGGACCGCACCGCCGCCGAAGCCCTCCGCAACATCCTCCTGATCGCCGAGGTCGACCCGGAGGAGCTGCCCGAGGAGGAGGACGAGTACTACGACCACCAGCTGATGGACCTGGACGTGGTCACCGCGGACGGCGTCGAGGTCGGCCGGATCACCGAGATCTCGCACCTGCCGTCCCAGGACCTCTTCATCGTCGAGCGGCCCGACGGGAGCGAGGTGATGATCCCCTTCGTCGAGGAGATCGTCACCGAGATCGACCTTCAGGAGCAGCGGGCGGTCATCACCCCGCCGCCGGGCCTGATCGACGACAAGGCAGAGGTCGCGTCCTCACGGGACGAGTCCTGATGCGCCTCGACGTCGTCACGATCTTCCCCGAGTACCTGGAACCGCTGAACGTCTCCCTCGTCGGCAAGGCACGCGCGCGTGGGCAGCTGAACGTCCATGTGCACGACCTGCGCGCGTGGACGTACGACCGCCACAACACGGTCGACGACACCCCGTACGGCGGCGGCCCCGGCATGGTCATGAAGACCGACCCCTGGGGCGACGCGCTCGACTCCGTCCTCGCCGACGGCTACGAGAACGGCTCCCACGCGCCCGCCCTGATCGTCCCCACGCCCAGCGGCCGCCCCTTCACCCAGGAACTCGCCGTGGAGCTCGCCGAGCGCCCGTGGCTGATCTTCACGCCCGCGCGCTACGAGGGCATCGACCGCCGCGTGATCGACGAGTACGCCCGCCGTATGCCCGTCCACGAGGTGTCCATCGGCGACTACGTCCTCGCGGGCGGCGAGGCGGCCGTCCTGGTCGTCACGGAGGCCGTGGCGCGCCTCCTGCCCGGCGTCCTCGGCAACGCCGAGTCCCACCGCGACGACTCCTTCGCGCCCGGCGCCATGGCCAACCTCCTGGAAGGCCCCGTCTACACCAAGCCGCCCGAGTGGCGCGGCCGCGGCATCCCCGACGTGCTGCTCAGCGGGCATCACGGCAAGATCGCGCGCTGGCGCCGCGACGAGGCCCTGAGACGTACGACGGCCAACCGGCCCGACCTCATCGAGCGCTGCGATCCCAAGGCCTTCGACAAGAAGGACCGCGAGATGCTCTCCATCCTGGGCTGGGCCCCGGATCCGGAGGGGGAGCCGTACGGCCGATTTTGGCGCAGGACAGAGGGCGTGGAAGAATAGGCCGCTGCTGTGCGCCGTCCGGCGTGCGCCCCTGCCGCAGGGGGACACGACGCCCGCCCCGACGACGGCAGCATCCTTCAGGAAAACCTAGTTCCCGTTGATGACCTGTGGCATCAGCGAAGAAAGCAGACGAAATGTCTCACCTGCTCGACACCGTCGACTCCGCGTCGCTGCGCAGCGACCTCCCGGCCTTCCGCCCGGGCGACACGGTCAACGTCCACGTCCGCGTCATCGAGGGCAACCGCTCCCGTGTGCAGCAGTTCAAGGGCGTTGTGATCCGCCGCCAGGGTGCCGGCGTGCGCGAGACCTTCACGGTCCGCAAGGTCTCCTTCTCCGTCGGCGTCGAGCGCACCTTCCCGGTGCACACCCCGATCGTGGAGAAGATCGAGCTCGTCACCCGTGGTGACGTGCGTCGCGCCAAGCTGTACTACCTGCGCGAGCTGCGCGGCAAGGCGGCGAAGATCAAGGAGAAGCGCGAGAGCTGAGCTCGCGCCGGGGTCCATAGGACGGCCGGATAACATTCCGCCCCGATGGACACCGAACCACAGCAGACGGAGCGCGACCGCTCCTCCCGCCCTTCCAAGTCCGAGGAGACCTCGGACACAGGAGGACGAGAGGGACGGTCGCGTTTCGCGTTGGTGTCGCGGATCACCGACTGGCTGCCGGGCGGGCGGATCTCCCTGACCCTGCTCGTCTGCCTGGTGTTTTTGCTGCTTCTCAACGCTTTCGTGGTGCAACCGTTCCAGATTCCCAGCGGATCCATGGAAAACGGATTGAGGATCGGGGACCGCGTTCTCGTAAATAAGTTGGCGTACCGTTTCGGTGCCGAACCGCGGCGCGGCGATGTCGTCGTGTTCGACGGAGCCGGGTACTTCGGTAGCGGGGACTACATCAAGCGCGTCGTTGGTGTGGGGGGAGACCATGTGGTCTGCTGCGACAGGGAGGGGAGGATCGAGGTGAACGGCCGGTCGGTCGACGAGTCGACGTTCCTGTACCCCGGTGACACCCCGTCCTCGGTGCCCTTCAAGGTCGTCGTGCCCGACGGCACCCTCTTCGTCCTCGGCGACCACCGCGGCGACTCCAGCGACTCCCGCGACCACCTGGGCTCACCCGGCGGCGGCATGATCCCGGTCTCCGTCGTCGTCGGACGCGCCGACTGGATCGTCTGGCCCGCCCCCCACTGGACCCGTCTGCACCGTCCCGGCGCCTACGCGCGCGTGCCGGCCGCCGGCGGTGCCCATGGGTAATCGCGGCAGGCCGCGCGGCTCGGGGCCCGGTGACCCCTTCGGTACGGACAACCTGCTGCCCACCGGCTCCCGGCGCACCGGCGGTTCGGTGGCGAACGGCCGTACCCGTGCCGAGCGGCGCAAGCTTCAGCGCAAGGTCAAACGAAAGCGCAGGCGCAGCGCGGTCAAGGAGATACCCCTCCTCGTCGGCGTCGCCGTCCTCATAGCCCTGGTCCTGAAGACGTTCCTCGTCCAGGCGTTCGTGATCCCGTCCGGCTCGATGGAGCAGACGATCCGGATCGGCGACCGCGTCCTGGTCGACAAGTTCACCCCCTGGTTCGGCTCCAAGCCCAAGCGCGGGGACGTCGTCGTCTTCAGGGATCCCGGCGGCTGGCTCGCGGACGAGCAGACCACGACCAAGAAGAACGACCCCATCGTCGTCAAGCAGGTCAAGGAAGGGCTGACCTTCATCGGCCTGCTGCCGTCCGACAACGAGAAGGACCTCATCAAGCGGGTCATCGGCGTCGGCGGCGACCACGTCAAGTGCTGTGACGCGCAAGGGCGGATGACCGTCAACGGCGTGCCCCTGACCGAGGCCGACTATCTGTATCCCGGAAACGTCCCCTCCACACAGGAGTTCGACATCACCGTCCCCAAGGGACGGCTGTGGGTGATGGGTGACCACCGCGCCAACTCCGCGGACTCCCGGGCCCATCAGAACACCGACTACGGCGGGACGGTCTCCGAGGACTCGGTGGTGGGACGGGCAATGGTGATCGCCTGGCCGTTCGGCCACTGGAACGCCTTGAAAGAACCTAAAACTTTCGCTTCCGTTTCCAACTCCGTGTCGGGGACGACCGCGGCCCCGCAGCTGTCGCATAGGGTTGCTTCCGACGATTTCAACGGAACGATCCAGCTCCCGAGCCCTGCGGAACTCCCGCTCGTTATGGGAGTGGTGGGCCTGCACCGTGTCTGGGGCAGGCGGCGGCACAGAGTAAGGAGTTGGCGTGGGGGATGTGGCGGTTGGCGCACGGTCCGGACACGACGGCGAGGAGCACCGCGGCAATTCCGTGGACGCTGCCGTCCCGGCCGCGGACAGCGCCGTGACCTCCGGGAATGACTCCGGGGCGACCGAGGACGGCAGGAGGCCGGACAGCCGGGACCGGACCGACGAGGAGGGCTCGGGCGGCACGCCCCCCAGGGCCGGGAAACAGCGCTCCTTCTGGAAGGAGCTGCCCATCCTGATCGGTATCGCGCTCGTACTGGCGCTGCTGATCAAGACCTTCCTGGTGCAGGCGTTCTCGATTCCGTCGGACTCGATGCAGAACACCCTCCAGCAGGGCGACCGCGTCCTCGTCGACAAGCTCACCCCCTGGTTCGGCTCCAAGCCGGAGCGCGGCGAGGTCGTCGTCTTCCACGACCCGGACAACTGGCTGGCGGGCGAGCCCACGGCGACCCCGAACGCGCTGCAGAAGGTGCTCAGCTGGATCGGCCTGATGCCGTCCGCGGAGGAGAAGGACCTGATCAAGCGGGTCATCGGCGTGGGCGGCGACACCGTCTCCTGCAAGGGCTCCGGCCCGCTGATGGTCAACGGCAAGGCGCTGAACGACACGTCGTTCGTCTACGCCGGCAACACCCCGTGCAGCGTCGACGACCAGGGCGGCCAGTTCTCGGTGAAGGTCCCCAAGGGATACATCTGGGTCATGGGCGACCACCGCCAGAACTCCCGCGACTCGCGCTACAACCAGAGCGACAAGCACAACGGCATGGTCCCGGTGAACAAGGTCGTCGGCCGCGCCATCGTCATCGCCTGGCCGATCACCCGCTGGGACACCCTGCCCATCCCGGACACCTTCGACCAGCCCGGTCTGGACAAGCAGTCCTCGGCGTCCGCCGCCCTGACGGCCGCGCCGAACGCGCTCGCCATCGCGGGCACCGTGCCGGTGGTGCTGTGGCGGCGCAGGCGGACCGCGCCCGTGGACACCCGCCGAGGCGGCTCCGTGGAGCACGTCTGACCCCGGCTTGGTGAAGCCCTGGTGTAGCTGTGCCCAAGGCGGCCGGTGAAGGGCTGACCGGGTCAGGTACCGCCGGGTAGGGTGCGGACCCATGGGTGGCGAGAGCACTACGCGTACGGCCCCGCGCAGCGGTGGCACCAGCACAGGCCCGGTGGGCAGCAAGGCCGGACAGCGACTGTCCGGACTGGCCGTCGCACTGGGCGTCGTGCTGTTCCTGGGAGGATTCGCCTGGGGAGCGGTGATGTACCGGCCGTACACCGTGCCGACCAGCTCGATGTCGCCGACGATCGGCGTCGGCGACCGGGTGCTGGCACAGCGTGTGGACGGCAGTGAGATACGCAGGGGCGACGTCGTCGTCTTCAACGACACGAGCTGGGTGACCGGCTCGGCCGTGGTCAAGCGCGTGGTGGCGGTCGGCGGTGACACGGTCTCCTGCTGCACGAACGGCAAGCTGACCGTCAACGGCAAGCAGATCGACGAGTCGTACCTCAAGGGCAACGTCGTCGAGGACAAGAAGATCCCGACCGTGAAGGTCCCCAAGGGCCGCCTGTTCCTGCTCGGTGACGAGCGTGAGGGCTCCCTGGACTCCTCCGCCCACCTCAGCGACGCGGCGCAGGGCACGGTCCCCGAGTCCGCCGTGACGGCCCGCGTCGACGCCGTCGCCTGGCCCATGAAGGGCATGCTGGAGCGCCCCACGGGCTTCGAGACCCTCGGCGCGCTGTCCCAGCCGGGACCGCTGACCATCATCGTCACCATGATCGTCGCGGGTGCCGTCCTCGTCTTCGCCGGCGGCGCCTACGGCCCGATCGCCAAGCGGACGGCCGCCCGGCGGTCCCGTACGCGGACGGAGCCCGTGGGTGCCCGCTGACACCACGGGCGCGTACGGGGACTCGTACACGGGTGGCCTGCGCAAGGTGGCCCGGGTGGTCCTGCTCGACCCCGACGACCGCATCCTCCTGCTCAACGGCCACGAGCCGGACGACCCCTCCGACGAGTGGTGGTTCACGCCGGGCGGCGGGCTGGAGGGCGACGAGAGTCGTGAACAGGCCGCACTGAGGGAACTCATGGAGGAGACCGGCATCACCGACGTGGAGCTCGGACCGGTGCTGTGGCGGCGGATGTGCTCCTTCCCGTTCGCGGGCCGCCGCTGGGACCAGGACGAGTGGTACTTCCTGGCCCGTACGACCCAGACGACGACCGAGGCCACACGCCTCACGGAGCTGGAGCGGCGCAGCGTCGCCGGAGCACGCTGGTGGACCTGTGAGGAACTTGCTCTGGCCCATGAGACGGTGTATCCGACCAGACTCGCCGAGCTGCTGCGCCTGCTGCTCGACGAAGGTCCCCCTGCCGGGCCCGTGACCCTAGACGCGGAAATCGTCTAGGGGCTCACGGGACTGGCGCACAATGGTGGGATCGCACGGCTGAAGGGGAAGCTGCCATGAGCGCCGAGGACCTCGAGAAGTACGAGACCGAGATGGAGCTGAAGCTCTACCGGGAGTACCGCGATGTCGTCGGTCTGTTCAAATACGTGATCGAAACCGAGCGGCGCTTCTACCTCACCAACGACTACGAGATGCAGGTGCACTCGGTCCAGGGCGAGGTGTTCTTCGAGGTGTCCATGGCGGACGCCTGGGTGTGGGACATGTACCGGCCGGCCCGGTTCGTGAAGCAGGTGCGCGTGCTCACGTTCAAGGATGTGAACATCGAGGAGCTCAACAAGAGCGACCTGGAGCTGCCGGGCGGCTGATCCTCACTCGTGTGAGTGACGGGTTTGTCCACAACCGGTGAGTAGCCCACCAAGATCCACTCGGTCGGGCCGGATGCGTGACGGTTGGCGCCGGAGGTGGTGCCGACATGAACGCACGCAGTGCACTCGGCAGGTACGGCGAGGATCTGGCCGCACGGCGGCTGGCAGAAGCCGGGATGACGGTCCTGGAACGCAATTGGCGTGGTGGCAGGACCGGTGAGATCGACATCGTCGCCCTGGACGGCGAGGTGCTGGTCGTCTGTGAGGTGAAGACCCGCCGGGACGGCCGCTTCGAGCACCCGATGGCCGCGGTCACGCCGGACAAGGCGAGGCGGCTGCGGGACCTGGCCGAGCGCTGGATCCAGACCCATGGGGGAGCGCCGCCGGGAGGTGTCCGTGTCGACCTGGTCGGCGTGATCCTGCCCGACAAGGGCGCCCCCGTGGTCGAGCACGCGCGAGGGGTGGCCTGACATGGGATTCGCGCGTACGTGCTCGGTGGCGCTGGTGGGCGTCGAAGGAGTGGTCGTCGAGGTCCAGGCGGACCTGGAGCCGGGGGTTGCGGCCTTCACGCTGGTGGGGCTGCCGGACAAGAGCCTGACCGAGAGCCGGGACCGGGTGCGGGCGGCGGTCGTCAATTCGGGTGGCGAGTGGCCGCAGAAGAAGCTCACGGTCGGCCTCAGCCCGGCGTCGGTCCCCAAGGCGGGCTCGGGCTTCGACCTGGCCGTCGCCTGCGCGGTGCTCGGCGCCGCCGAGCGGATCGACCCACGGGTGCTCGCCGACATCGTGATGATCGGGGAGCTCGGCCTGGACGGCCGGGTGCGTCCTGTGCGGGGCATCCTGCCCGCGGTGCTGGCCGCGGCGGACGCGGGCTACGAGCAGGTGGTGGTGCCGGAGTGCGCGGCCGCCGAGGCCTCGCTGGTGCCCGGTGTCTCGGTGCTGGGTGTCCGCAGCCTGCGGCAGCTGATCGCCGTGCTGACCGACGAGCCGGTGCCCGACGAGGAACCGGACGACCTTGGCCGCCCGGACCCGCTGCTGGCCGGGCTGCGCGTGCCGGGCACCGGCGCGGCCACCGGTAAGCACAGCCTGGGCGCCGCACAGCACGATCACGACCACGACCTGGCGGACGTCGTGGGCCAGACCTCGGCCCGCACGGCGGTGGAGGTGTCCGCCGCGGGCGGCCACCATCTGTTCCTGGAAGGGCCGCCAGGCGCCGGCAAGACCATGCTCGCGGAGCGGCTGCCGGCCGTACTGCCCCGGCTCACCCGCGAGGACTCGCTCGAGGTCACCGCGGTGCACTCGGTCGCCGGGCTGCTGCCGCCCGGCAAGCCGCTCATCGATATCGCGCCCTACTGCGCCCCGCACCACTCGGCGACGATGCAGTCCCTCGTCGGCGGCGGCCAGGGCGTCGCCCGCCCTGGCGCGGTGTCGCTGGCCCACCGGGGCGTGCTCTTCCTGGACGAGGCACCGGAGTTCCACAGCCAGACCCTCGATGCCCTGCGGCAGCCCCTGGAAGCCGGGCATGTGGTGATCGCGCGCAGCGCCGGGGTGGTGCGGTTCCCCGCCAGATTCCTGATGGTGCTCGCCGCCAACCCGTGCCCGTGCGGACGCTTCTCGCAGCGGGACTCGCTGTGCGACTGCCCGCCGTCCGCGATCCGCCGGTATCAGGCCCGGTTGTCCGGGCCGCTGCTCGACCGGGTGGACTTGCGCGTCGAGGTCGACCCGGTCACCCGTGCGCAGCTGACCGCGCCCGGCGCCCGGGGTGAGTCCACCGCCACGGTCGCCGACCGGGTCAGGGCGGCGCACGAGCGCACGGCGGCGCGCCTTGCGGACACCCCCTGGCGGTCCAACAGCGAGGTCCCCGGGCGGGAACTGCGCAGCCGCTGGCACGCGGAGCCAGGAGCCATGGACGACGCCGAGCGCAATCTGGAGCGCGGAGTGCTCACCGCGCGCGGCCTCGACCGCGTGCTGCGGGTCGCCTGGACCGTGGCGGATCTCGTCGGCCGGGGCCGTCCCGACGCGACCGACGTGGCCCTGGCCCTGCAACTGCGCACGGGCGTCCCGCGGGGAGTTCCGATGGCCATCGGGGCGCCCGCATGAGGGCCGGCGACGACCCTGTCGCCGAGCGGCACGCCCGGGTCTTCCTGGCCCGGGTGCTCGAGCCGGGGGACGAGGTCGGCGGGCGATGGGTGCGGGAGCTCGGGGCGACGGAGGTGGTCCGGCGGCTGCGCGAGGGCGGGCCGCAGCTCGCCGGGGTGACCGACAAGCGCTGGGCCGGGCTCCTGGCCCGCGCGCTGCAGGCCGAGCCGGAGCAAGACCTCGCTGCGGCGCGGGACGCCGGGGTGCGGTTCGTGGCACCGGGGGACGGCGAGTGGCCGGGGCAGCTCGACGATCTGGGGGACGCCCGGCCCTGCGGACTGTGGGTGCGCGGTAAGCCCAGTCTGCGGATGTGGGCGCTGCGCTCGGTCGCCGTCGTGGGTGCCCGCGCCTGCACCGAGTACGGCGCCCACATGGCGGCCACGCTCGGCGCGGGGCTCGCCGAGCACGGCTGGGTGGTCGTCTCCGGCGGCGCCTACGGGGTCGACGGCGCCGCGCACCGGGGCGCGCTGGGGGCCGGCGGGGCCACCGTGGCGGTCCTCGCCTGCGGGGTCGACCGGCCCTACCCGCGCGGACACACCGAGTTGATCACCAGGATCGCGGAACAGGGGCTCGTCGTCGGGGAGTTGCCGCCCGGTGACCACCCGACGCCGAGCAGATTCATCGTCCGCAACCGCGTGATCGCCGCTCTGACCAGGGGGACCGTGGTCGTCGAGGCCGCCCACCGCAGCGGCTCGCTGGTCACGGCGCGGGCCGCGCAGCGGCTGGGGCGCCACACCATGGGCGTGCCCGGGCCGGCCACCAGCGGTCTCTCCGCGGGGGTGCACGAACTCCTGCGGGACGACGCCGTGCTCGTCACCGACGCCGCGGACGTCGTCGAGCTGGTCGGCGACATGGGGGAGCTGGCCCCTGACCGGCGGGGGCCCGTGCTGCCGCGCGATCTCCTGGAGCCGGGCGCCCGGCGCGTGCTGGCCGCGCTGCCGGGCCGCGGCGCGGCACCGCCCGGGGCGATCGCGCGGGGTGCGCAGACCACGCAGGACGACGCGATCGCGAGACTGTACGAACTCCGATCACTTGGTTACGTCGAACGACACGGCGACGGCTGGAAGTTGACACGCCAGGCGATGATCTCCGTCCGCGGAGGCCGGAGCCGGTGTTGACCGAGGGTGTTCGGCCGTCCGGGGGAAGCCCGAGACCTGTGTAAATGCCCGCAGTTGGCGTTCCACGGTGCTCACGCAGAGCAATCGCTGTGACTCGGTGGTGCGCACTGAGGAACGTATCTGCGCACGGGTCACGGGCCGCTGTTCGCTCACCGCGACACTTCAGTCACGCTACGCTCACGTGGATTCCGACGCAGACAGGCATCTCGACATCAGACCGACAGCTCACCCAGGCACCCCCACTTCACGGCAGAACGGCACAAGGCGACGAATGCCCCAGCACACCTCCGGGTCCGACCGGGCGGCGATCCCCCCAGCCGCCCGTGGCGGTGGCAGCGTGCGGCCGCCCGCTCCCTCGACGCTCGACGAGCTGTGGCGGTCGTACAAGGACACGGGGGACGAGCGGCTGCGGGAGCAGCTGATCCTGCACTATTCGCCGCTGGTCAAGTACGTGGCGGGACGGGTGAGCGTCGGTCTGCCGCCCAATGTCGAGCAGGCCGACTTCGTCTCGTCCGGGGTGTTCGGGCTGATCGACGCGATTGAGAAGTTCGACATCGACCGGGAGATCAAGTTCGAGACGTACGCGATCACCCGGATCCGGGGCGCGATGATCGACGAGCTCCGGGCACTGGACTGGATCCCGCGGTCGGTGCGCCAGAAGGCGCGGAACGTGGAGCGGGCGTACGCGACCCTGGAGGCGCGCCTTCGCCGGACGCCGTCGGAGGGGGAGGTGGCCTCCGAGATGGGCATCGCGGTCGACGAACTCCACGCGGTGTTCAGCCAGTTGTCGCTGGCCAACGTGGTGGCCCTGGAAGAGCTGCTGCATGTGGGCGGTGAGGGCGGCGACCGGCTCAGCCTGATGGACACGCTGGAGGACACCGCCGCCGACAACCCCGTGGCGGTGGCCGAGGACCGGGAGCTGAGGCGGTTTCTGGCCCGGGCGATCAACACGCTGCCCGACCGCGAGAAGACCGTCGTCACGCTGTACTACTACGAGGGCCTCACGCTCGCCGAGATCGGGAACGTCCTGGGTGTGACCGAGAGCCGGGTCAGCCAGATCCACACCAAGTCGGTGCTCCAGCTGCGGGCGAAGCTGGCGAGCTTCGGTCGTTGAGGAACGCGACCCGCTCCCGCCGGGGGTGGTCCGTCCGTAAAGTGGTTGACGTGCCAAGGATTCGAGCGGCCTCCGTGGCCGAGCACCGGTCGATGCAGCGGGCCGCCCTGCTGGACGCGGCCCGGTCGTTGCTGTCCGAGGGAGGGACCGAGGCGCTGACCTTCCCGGCCCTCGCCGAGCGGACGGGGCTTGCGCGGTCGTCCGTGTACGAGTACTTCCGCTCCCGTGCGGCGGTCGTCGAGGAGCTGTGCGAGGTCGACTTTCCCGTGTGGGCCGCGGAGGTCTCGGCGGCCATGGAGCGGGAGGGGACGGCCGAGGCCAAGGTCGAGGCGTATGTGCGTCAGCAGCTGGAGCTGGTGGGGGACCGGCGGCATCGGGCCGTCGTGGCGATCTCCGCCGGCGAGCTGGACGCGGGGGCCCGGGAGAAGATCCGGGCCGCGCACGGCGGGCTGGTGGCGATGATCGTCGAGGCGCTGTCGCAGATGGGGCACTCGGAGCCGCGGCTGGCCGCGATGTTGCTGCAGGGGATCGTGGACGCGGCGGTGCGGCGGATCGAGCTGGGCGCGGCGGAGGTGCCTTCGGCTGTCGCCGACGCGGCCGTGGGTATGGCTTTGCGGGGTGTGCGGGGCTGAGACCGGGGCCAGGGAGGCGCCGCCCGCCCGCAGGCTAGGCAGGCTCGTGCGGCAACGGTACGCCGAGCACCGGCAGCAGCCTCGACGGTCCCGTCCGCAACAGCCCAGGTGGCAGGAGGGACAGCGGGTTGAGGTAGGCCCTGCCCCTCAGCAAGCCCCAGTGGACGCACGTGAGCGTGCAGTGCGAAGCGACCGGCTCCACCGTCCCCACCACCTCCCCGGCCTCCACCTCGTCCCCCTTCTTCACCGACACCGACGCCTTTACGGGTTCGTACGTCGTACGTAAGTCCGTGCCGTCCAGCTCCACGGAGACCACGCCCCGGCCCGCCACCCGGCCGGCGAAGGAGATGCGGCCGGGTGCCACCGCTCGTACCGGGGTGCCGGGCGGGGCCGCGAGGTCGACGCCCCGGTGGCCGCGGCCGTAGAGAGTCGCCGGGGGTTCCCAGCCCCGCAGGACCGCGGGGTGGGTTCCCACGGGCCAGGCGCGGCCGAGGGCCGGCGTGGGCGGGGTCCGGGGTGGGACGGGAGGCGGGGAGCCCGCCCAGGCCCACGGGGTCAGCACGGCCAGGGCCAAGGCCAGGGCCAGGGCCGGCGGTAACGCCCATGACAGCCGCACACTTCGGTTCGCTCGCATGCCGCAACCGTCCCGCACTCCCGGCGATCATGGCCGGGACCTGTGGACCACCGCGCGGTTGTGGACAGCGGCGTCACCCGCTGCCTCGCCGGTCCCGTACACTTCTTCTGGCGATCCGGGTCACCGGGTCGACTTCGCACGCCCCGACACCAGGTGGTCACAAGCCGGTGTCAGCGCTCCTCGGTCCTTCGTGGCACGGCGCATGCGGGCGTCAGGCGCGGGAGCCGTCCGGTCCCCGCGGCACAACCGAGAAAATCAAGGAGAACGGCCATGGCCGTCGTCACGATGCGGGAGCTGCTGGAAAGCGGCGTCCACTTCGGTCACCAGACCCGTCGTTGGAACCCGAAGATGAAGCGCTTCATCTTCACGGAGCGCAACGGCATCTACATCATCGACCTGCTCCAGTCGCTGTCGTACATCGACCGCGCCTACGAGTTCGTCAAGGAGACCGTCGCCCACGGCGGCACGGTCATGTTCGTCGGCACGAAGAAGCAGGCGCAGGAGGCCATCGCCGAGCAGGCCACCCGCGTCGGCATGCCCTTCGTCAACCAGCGCTGGCTGGGCGGCATGCTCACCAACTTCTCCACCGTCTACAAGCGTCTGCAGCGCCTCAAGGAGCTCGAGCAGATCGACTTCGAGGACGTCGCCGCGTCCGGTCTGACCAAGAAGGAGCTTCTCGTGCTCTCGCGCGAGAAGGCCAAGCTGGAGAAGACCCTCGGCGGTATCCGCGAGATGTCCAAGGTTCCCAGCGCCGTCTGGATCGTGGACACCAAGAAGGAGCACATCGCGGTCGGTGAGGCCCGGAAGCTCAACATCCCGGTCGTCGCCATCCTCGACACCAACTGTGACCCCGACGAGGTCGACTACAAGATCCCGGGCAACGACGACGCGATCCGCTCCGTCACCCTGCTCACCCGTGTGATCGCGGACGCGGTCGCCGAGGGCCTCATCTCCCGCTCCGGTGTCGCCACCGAGGGCAAGGGCGAGAAGGCCGCGGGCGAGCCGCTCGCCGAGTGGGAGCGCGACCTGCTCGAGGGCGAGAAGAAGGCCGACGAGGCCGAGAAGCCGGCCGAGGCCGCTGCTGAGGCTCCCACCGCTGAGGCCCCCGCGGCTGAGGCCGAGTCTCCGGCTGCCGAGGCCCCCGCCGCCGAGGCCGCCGCTGCGGCCGAGGCCCCCGCCGCTGAGGCCGAGGCTCCCGCCGCTGAGGCTCCGGCCGCCGAGGCTCCCGCTGCGGACGCCGAGCAGGCCTGACCGTCAGCGTCCTGAAGTTGACGGCGGGAGCGGTGCTGCAGCCAATAGCGCCTCCGGCGCGGTGACAGCCGCTCCCGCCGTTCACCCGTAGGTCGGCGGAGTGTCAGCGGCCCCGACCACATGGGGCTGTAGACCCCGTAGATCTTCGATCTTCCAGACTTCGAGAAAGATTCAAAGACTCATGGCGAACTACACCGCCGCCGACGTCAAGAAGCTTCGTGAGCTCACCGGCGCCGGCATGATGGACTGCAAGAAGGCGCTGGACGAGGCCGAGGGCAACGTCGACAAGGCCGTCGAGGCGCTCCGGATCAAGGGCCAGAAGGGCGTCGCCAAGCGCGAGGGCCGCTCGGCCGAGAACGGCGCCGTCGTCTCCATCATCGCCGACGACAACTCCTCCGGCGTCCTCGTCGAGCTGAAGTGCGAGACGGACTTCGTCGCCAAGGGCGAGAAGTTCCAGGCCGTCGCCACCGCGATCGCCGAGCACGTCGCCAAGACCTCCCCGGCCGACCTCGAGGCGCTGCTCGCCTCCGAGATCGAGGCCGGCAAGACCGTCCAGGCGTTCGTGGACGAGGCCAATGCCAACCTGGGCGAGAAGATCGTCCTGGACCGCTTCGCGCAGTACGCCGACGGTTTCGTCCTCGCGTACATGCACCGCACGATGCCCGACCTGCCCCCGCAGATCGGTGTCCTGGTCGAGCTCGACAAGCCCAACGCCGAGGTCGCCAAGGGCGTCGCGCAGCACATCGCCGCCTTCTCGCCGAAGTACCTCTCCAAGGAGGACGTGCCGGCCGACGTCGTCGAGTCCGAGCGCCGCGTCGCCGAGGAGACCACCCGCGCCGAGGGCAAGCCCGAGGCCGCCCTGCCGAAGATCGTCGAGGGTCGCCTCAACGGCTTCTTCAAGGACGCCACGCTGCTCGGTCAGCCGTACGCGCTCGACAACAAGAAGTCGGTCCAGAAGGTTCTGGACGAGGCCGGTGTCACCCTGAAGCGCTTCACGCGTATCAAGGTCGGCATCTGAGTCCGTGCCGCGAGCGGCGTCCCGGCCCGATAGGGTCGGGAGCAGTCGTCCGGTACGCCGTCACGCGAGCGTGACGGGCGACAGCAGATCTGACGAGGAGGCCATTGCCGCGCATGGGTTGCGAACGACACCCCACCGGCAGTGGCCTTCTTCGTATGTGCACCACATGAAAGAGGCGGGATCTCGATGACCACCAAGGCCCAGAAGAGCGACGACGGCAAAGTACCCGGTCGGTTTCTGCTGAAGCTGTCCGGTGAGGCATTCTCCGGCGGCGGGGGCCTGGGTGTGGACCCCGACGTGGTGCACAAGATGGCCCGTGAGATCGCGTCCGTCGTGCGGGACGGCGCGCAGATCGCCGTGGTCATCGGCGGCGGCAACTTCTTCCGCGGCGCCGAGCTCCAGCAGCGCGGCATGGACCGGGCCCGCTCCGACTACATGGGCATGCTCGGCACCGTGATGAACTGCCTCGCCCTGCAGGACTTCCTGGAGCGGGAAGGCATCCAGTCCCGGGTGCAGACCGCCATCACCATGGGCCAGGTCGCCGAGCCCTACATCCCGCTGCGTGCCGTCCGGCACCTGGAGAAGGGCCGTGTGGTCATCTTCGGCGCCGGGATGGGCATGCCGTACTTCTCCACCGACACCACTGCCGCCCAGCGCGCCCTGGAGATCGACGCCGAGGCGCTGCTGATGGGCAAGAACGGCGTGGACGGGGTCTACGACTCCGACCCCAAGCGCAACCCGGACGCGGTCAAGTTCGACTCCCTCGGCTACGGCGAGGTGATCACCCGCGACCTCAAGGTCGCAGACGCCACGGCCATCACGCTCTGCCGCGACAACAAGCTCCCGATCCTCGTCTTCGAGCTTCTGACGGAGGGCAATATCGCGCGCGCCGTCAAGGGTGAGAAGATCGGCACGCTTGTGGGTGACCGCGGCAGCCGGGACTGACCGGCAACACCTACGGACCCTGACCGGGGGATGGACAATGTCCTGCCGGTCGGGAACCGTGCAGGAAGAAGACGCGACGCAGCCGGCCGCCGCCCCACCAAGGAACCGCAGCCGGGCCTTACTCAAGACACGCAGGAGCAAGTGGTGATCGAAGAGACCCTCCTCGAGGCCGAGGAGAAGATGGAGAAGGCCGTCGTGGTCGCCAAGGAGGACTTCGCCGCGATCCGCACCGGTCGTGCGCACCCGGCGATGTTCAACAAGATCGTGGCCGACTACTACGGCGCGCCGACGCCGATCAACCAGCTGGCTTCGTTCTCCGTGCCGGAGCCGCGCATGGCGGTCGTCACCCCGTTCGACAAGTCGGCCCTGCGCAACATCGAGCAGGCCATCCGCGACTCCGACCTCGGCGTCAACCCGAGCAACGACGGCAACATCATCCGTGTGGTGTTCCCGGAGCTGACCGAGGAGCGCCGCCGCGACTACATCAAGGTCGCCAAGGGCAAGGCCGAGGACGCGCGCGTGTCCATCCGCTCCGTCCGCCGCAAGGCCAAGGACGCGATCGACAAGATGATCAAGGACGGCGACACCGGCGAGGACGAGGGCCGCCGCGCGGAGAAGGAACTCGACGACACCACGCACAAGTACGTGGCGCAGGTCGACGAGCTCCTGAAGCACAAGGAAGCGGAGCTGCTCGAGGTCTGATGAACGACTCTTCCTGGGGAGCGCCGCCGCACACCGGTTCACCGGCCGGGTACTGGGGGCCGTCCGACCAGGGGCCTGTCCAGGGGGCTGCCCCGGCGGGTCCCGCGTACGATGCGCCTGAGGCGCAGCAGACTCGCCCCATGCCCATCGTGCCCGAGGGACCCGCGTACGGCGGTGACCAGGATGACGACCGGGGGGCCGCCCGGCTGAGCGGCCCCTTGTTCCGCGACGAGACGCCGCAGGCGCCGCCCTACGGGGTGGTGCAGCAGAATCCGGAGCCCATGCCCGACGCCCCGCAGCCGGCGCCCCCGCCGCAGAAGAAGAGCGCGGGGCGCGACCTGGGCGCGGCCATAGGCGTCGGCGTCGGACTCGGCGTGGTGATCATCGCGTCGCTGTTCGTCGTCAAGGCCGTCTTCGTCGGGGTCGTCGCCGTCGCCGTCGTGGTGGGCCTGTGGGAGCTGACCAGCCGGCTCGAGGAGCGCAAGGGCATCAAGGCGCCGCTGGTCCCGCTGGCGCTCGGCGGCGCCGCGATGGTGGTCGCCGGGTACGTCCGGGGCGCCGAGGGCGCCTGGGTCGCGATGGCGCTCACGGCACTGGCCGTACTCGTCTGGCGCATGACGGAGCCGCCCGAGGGCTACCTCAAGGACGTCACGGCGGGCGTCTTCGCGGCGTTCTACGTGCCTTTCCTGGCCACGTTCGTGGCGCTCATGCTGGCCGCCGAGGACGGACCCTGGCGGGTGCTGACCTTCCTGCTGCTGACGGTGGTCAGCGACACGGGCGCGTACGCCGTCGGCTGGCGCTTCGGCAAGCACAAGCTGGCCCCGCGCATCAGCCCCGGCAAGACCCGCGAGGGGCTGCTCGGCGCGGTCAGCTTCGCGATGGTGGCGGGCGCGCTGTGCATGCAGTTCCTGATCGACGACGGCGCCTGGTGGCAGGGCCTGCTCCTGGGCCTCGCGGTCGCCGCCAGCGCCACGCTGGGCGACCTCGGCGAGTCGATGATCAAGCGGGACCTGGGCATCAAGGACATGGGCACGCTGCTGCCCGGCCACGGCGGCATCATGGACCGCCTGGACTCGCTGCTGCCGACGGCACCCGTGGTCTGGCTGCTGCTGGTCCTCTTCGTCGGATCCGGCTGACGGTACGGGACGTCCCACCCGGTCGACGGCGTTGCGCCGTCGGCCTGGTGGGACGACTTCGTTGCAGGGCCGCCCCGCCCTTCCGGCGGTCAGCGGGCGTCCTCGGGCTCATGGTGGGAGGGCTGTTTGCGTACCGTGCGCCAACGCGACCGTGTCTGCTCGACGATGCTGTCCCACTGGCGGCTGACCTCGTCCTGGGACGGGCGCCGGCCCTGACGGATCCGGATGAGTTCGTCCCGTACCTCCCGCCCCAGTGCCGCTGACGCCACGAGAACGACCATGGCGCCGAAGAGGGTCGAGGCCATCCCGAAGACCGCACCGGCGGCGCCGTAGCGCGAGGCGTAGGAATTGAACAGACGCGGGAGATACACCGTCGCGACCACCGAATAGGCCGCGGTCAGGACGGCTGCGGAGATCCCGAAGGGGAGCAGGACCGGCCAGGCGAGCCGCCTCGCGGAGAGGATCCAGCCGCTCCAGGTGAGGAAGGCGGCGGACACCGGTACCTCGCACACCGCGGCCAGCAGTCCCAGGCGCCCGCCGCCCAGCGTGACGTAGATCCAGCCGATCACCGCCGAATAGAAACTGAGCGTGCAGATCCACCACAGGCCGTTGCGTGTGTTGCGCACGCTGAGCGGCTTCAGCTCCCAGGTCTGCTCGAACAGGCGCTGCATGGCCCGGGAGAAGCTCAGCACCGAGATCGCCAGGAACGCCATCCCGAAGACGCCGACGCCGGCGCTCGCGGACTCTGCGGAGAACACCGTTCTGACGGCCTCGGCGCCGCCGCGGGTGAGGCCGTAGCGGTTGATGATCCGGTCGGCGGCCTCCTCGCCGAAGAGCGCGCCACCCAGCACCGCGAGCGGGAGCAACGCGGTCAGCGCACCGGAGGCCAAGGCCATCGAGCGGTCGAAGCCCGCGATCTTCTGGAACCGGTTGATCACCCGCAGCACGAAGTCAGGACGCAGCCAGAATGTCAGCGTTCTGATGAGGCGCTCACGGTTGATTCCCGGCGTCCTGTCCTCCGCTGATTCGAGGTGATTTGTGGTGGACGGAGCATAAGGGACGCCCACCCGCGGAGCGAGGGACGACACAGGAATGGTGCGGGAGAGGCCTTCCGGCACGCCCACCGTCACCAGGTCACACGAGTTGATCTGCGACACTGGAAGGGTTATGCCTGCACCCGGAGAACTTACTTTCGTCGCCCCCCGCGGAGCCAAGAAGCCACCGCGGCACCTTGCCGATCTCACGCCTGCCGAGCGCAAGGAGGCGGTGGCCGAGGTCGGGGAGAAGCCGTTTCGTGCCAAGCAGCTCTCGCAGCACTACTTCGCGCGGTACGCGCACGACCCGGCGGAGTGGACCGACATCCCCGCCGGCTCGCGCGGCAGGCTGCAGGAGGCGCTGCTGCCGGACCTGATGTCGGTCGTACGGCATCTGTCGACCGACCAGGGCACCACCCGCAAGACGCTGTGGCGGCTGTTCGACGGGACGCTCGTCGAGTCCGTGCTGATGCGGTACCCGGACCGGGTCACCATGTGCATCAGCTCGCAGGCCGGCTGCGGGATGAACTGTCCCTTCTGCGCCACCGGGCAGGCGGGGCTGGACCGGAATCTGTCCGCCGCGGAGATCGTCCATCAGATCGTGGACGGGATGCGGGCGCTCCGGGACGGGGAGGTGCCCGGCGGACCCGCCCGGCTCTCCAACATCGTCTTCATGGGGATGGGCGAGCCCCTCGCCAACTACAAGCGCGTCATCACGGCCATCCGTGCGCTCACCGACCCCGCCCCCGACGGGCTCGGGCTCTCGCAGCGAGGCATCACCGTCTCGACCGTGGGGCTCGTGCCGGCCATCCACCGCTTCGCCGACGAGGGCCTGAAGTGCCGGCTCGCGATCTCGCTGCACGCCCCGGACGACGAGCTGCGCGACACCCTCGTCCCCGTGAACACGCGGTGGAAGGTGCGCGAGGTCCTCGACGCCGGGTTCGAGTACGTCGAGAGGAGCGGGCGCCGGCTCAGCATCGAGTACGCGCTCATCCGCGACATCAACGACCAGGCCTGGCGCGGCGACCGGCTCGGGCGGCTGCTCAGGGGCAAGCCCGTGCACGTCAACCTGATCCCGCTCAACCCGACGCCCGGGTCGAAGTGGACCGCCTCCCGGCCCGAGGACGAGAAGGCCTTCGTGGAGGCCATCGCCGCACACGGTGTACCGGTGACTGTCCGGGACACCCGTGGGCAGGAGATCGACGGGGCCTGCGGTCAGCTCGCGGCCACCGAGCGGTAACCTGAGCCGGTACGAACACCCGTACATACATCTGCATATTCCGACAGGGGAGCGCCACAGCGCTGAGAGTGCGGCAACCGGGCCGCAGACCCTCTGAACCTTGCCCAGGTCATTCTGGGTAGGAAGTTCGGTGATCACTCAAGCTGTTGCGCCCTGCCCGGGAGCCGTCGGCCATGTCCGCCGGTCCCGGGCGGGGCCGCGTCTCTTCCTGGTCAGCCAGGAGGAATTCGGTGAACAACAGGAAGCTCGCGGCCCTGGTCGTCGGGCTGGGACTCGTCACGCTGTCCGCGTGCGGATCCTCGTCCGGCAGCGACGGGTCCGGCGACTCCAAGTCCGTCACTCTCGTCAGCCACGACTCGTGGGCCGTCTCGAAGAGCGTCCTCGCCGACTTCGAGAAGCAGTCCGGCTACAAGGTCCACGTCCTCAAGGACGGCGACGCCGGTCAGGCCGTCAACAAGGCCATCCTCACCAAGGACAACCCGCAGGGCGACGTCTTCTTCGGTGTCGACAACACCCTCCTGTCGCGGGCGCTCGGCAACGGCCTCTTCCAGTCGTACGAGGCCAAGGGCTCCGACACGATCCTGCCGGAGTACCGGGTCGACCAGGCCAAGCACCGGGTCACGCCCATCGACTCCGGCGACATCTGCGTCAACTACGACAAGGCGTACTTCAGCAAGCACGAGCTGACGCCGCCGCAGTCGTTCGACGACCTGGTCAAGCCCGAGTACAAGAACCTCCTCGTCACCGAGAACGCCGCCACCTCCTCGCCCGGCCTCGGCTTCCTGCTCGGCACGGCCGCCAAGTACGGCGACGCCGGCTGGCAGGGCTACTGGAAGAAGCTCAAGGCCAACGGTGTGAAGGTCGTCGACGGCTGGGAGCAGGCCTACAACCAGGAGTTCTCCGGCTCCGCAGGCGGCAAGAAGGCCAAGGGCGACCGGCCGCTCGTCGTCTCCTACGCCTCCTCGCCGCCCGCCGAGGTCATCTACGCCGACCCGAAGCCGAAGACGGCGCCGACCGGGACGTCGTACGGCACCTGCTTCCGGCAGATCGAGTACGCGGGACTGCTCAGCAACGCCAAGAACACCAAGGGCGGCAAGGCGCTCCTCGACTTCCTGGTCACCAAGGAGTTCCAGGACGACATGCCGCTGAACATGTTCGTCTACCCGGTGCGGGAGGCCGCTCAGGTTCCGCCCGAGTTCCAGAAGTTCGGGCAGCCGGCCAAGGACCCGGAGAAGATGGCGCCCGGCGAGATCGCCGAGAACCGTGACCAGTGGGTCAAGTCGTGGACGTCACTCGTACTGAAGTAGCCGTCCGCGGCCGTCGCGCGGGGAGCGCGGCGCGGCTCGGCCTCATGGCCGTGCCCGTCGCGTTCTTCGCGCTGTTCTTCGCCTGGCCCGTGGCCGCGATCGTGGCACGCGGGCTCAAGGTGGACGGGGCCTGGCAGTTCGGCCGGATCGCGGACGTCGTCACGCAGTCCGACATCCGGCACGTCCTGTGGTTCACCACCTGGCAGGCGCTCGCCTCCACCGCGCTCACGCTGCTCATCGCGCTCCCCGGCGCATACGTCTTCGCGCGCTTCGACTTTCCCGGCAAACAGGTGCTGCGGGCCGTCGTCACCGTGCCGTTCGTGCTGCCGACGGTCGTCGTCGGCACCGCGTTCCTGGCGCTGGTCGGACGCGGCGGGCTCCTGGACGAGCTGTGGGGCGTACGGCTGGACACCACCGTGTGGGCCATCCTGCTCGCGCACGTCTTCTTCAACTACGCCGTCGTCGTACGGACGGTGGGCGGTCTGTGGGGCCAGCTGGACCCTCGGCAGGAGGAGGCCGCGCGGATGCTGGGCGCCTCGCCGCTGAAGGCATGGCGCAAGGTGACGCTGCCCGCGCTCGCGCCCGCCGTCGCCGCGGCCGCGCTCATGGTCTTCCTCTTCACCTTCACCTCATTCGGCGTGGTGCAGATCCTGGGCGGGCCGACGTTCTCCACCCTCGAGGTGGAGATCTACCGGCAGACGTCCGAGATCTTCGACCTCTCCACGGCCGCGGTGCTCACCATCGTCCAGTTCGCGGCGGTGGGCGCGATCCTCGCGGTGCACGCCTGGACCGTACGGCGGCGGGAGACGGCCCTGCGGCTGGTCGACGCGTCCGTGACCGCGCGGCGGCCGCGCGGGGCGCGGGAGTGGGGGCTGCTCGCAGGGGTGCTCGCCACGGTCGCCGTGCTGCTCGTGCTGCCGCTGGCCGTGCTGGTGCAACGGTCGTTGGACGCCCCGGACTTCGGCTACTACCGGTCGCTGACCCACGAGGACGGCGGCACCTTCCTCGTCCCGCCGATCGAGTCGATCGGCAACTCCCTCCAGTACGCGGCCGCCGCCACCGCCATCGCCGTGCTGATCGGCGCTCTCGCCGCCGCGGCCCTCGCCCGCCGGGACGCGGGCCGGCTGGTGCGCGGCTTCGACGCGCTGCTGATGCTGCCGCTGGGCGTGTCCGCGGTGACGGTCGGCTTCGGCTTCCTGATCGCCCTCGACCAGCCCCCGCTCGACCTGCGCTCCTCCTGGATCCTGGTGCCGCTCGCGCAGGCGCTGGTGGGCGTCCCCTTCGTCGTACGGACCATGCTGCCGGTGCTGAGGGCCGTGGACGCGCGTCTGCGGGAGGCGGCGGCCGTGCTCGGCGCGTCGCCGTGGCGGGTGTGGCGGGAGGTCGATCTGCCCCTGGTGCGGCGGGCGTTGCTGGTGGCGGCCGGGTTCGCGTTCGCCGTGTCACTGGGGGAGTTCGGGGCGACCGTGTTCATCGCGCGCCCCGGGAACCCGACGCTGCCGGTCGCCGTGGCACGGCTGCTCGGCCGCCCGGGAGACCTCAACTACGGCCAGGCGATGGCCCTTTCGACGATTCTGATGGTGGTGTGCGCGGTGGCGCTGCTGGTCCTGGAGCGACTTCGTACCGACCGGACCGGGGAGTTCTAGATGCTGCTGAGCCTTCAGGACGCGACGGTCCGCTTCGGCGGCCGGGCCGTGCTCGACGCCGTCCGCCTCGATGTCGCCGAGCACGAGATCGTGTGCGTGCTCGGGCCCAGCGGCAGCGGCAAGTCGACGCTGCTGCGGACGGTGGCGGGGCTGCAACCCCTCGACGGCGGGCGGGTGTCGCTCGACGGCCGCGACCAGAGGGGCGTTCCCGCGCACAAGCGGGGAGTGGGCCTGATGTTCCAGGACCACCAGCTCTTCCCGCAGCGGGACGTGGGCGGGAACGTCGCCTTCGGCCCGCGGATGCATGGGGCGTCCCGCCCGCAACAGGACGATCGGGTACGGGAGTTGCTGGACCTCGTCGGCCTCCCGGGCGCCGCCCGCCGGGCTGTCGCGTCGCTGTCGGGCGGTGAGCAGCAGCGGGTGGCGCTGGCGCGGGCGCTCGCGCCCCGGCCCCGGCTGCTGATGCTGGACGAGCCGCTGGGGCAGCTCGACCGCTCGCTGCGGGAACGGCTGGTCGTCGAACTCAGGGAACTCTTCGGGCGGTTGGGCACCACGGTCCTCGCGGTGACGCACGACCAGGGCGAGGCGTTCGCGCTCGCCGACCGGGTCGTGGTGATGCGGGACGGGCGGATCGCCCAGTCCGGTACGCCGCTGGAGGTCTGGCAGCGGCCCGCGGACGAGTTCGTGGCCCGGTTCCTGGGCTTCGACAACGTGGTCGAGGGCGCGGTGGCCGGTCAGGCCGCGGACACCCCGTGGGGCAAGCTGCCGGTGCCCGAGGACGCCCCCCAGGGCCCGCGCACGCTGCTCGTGCGCCCCGCGGGCGTCCGCCTCGTCGCCGCCGACCAGGGCCTGCGCTGCACGGTCGCCGCACGCACCTTCAAGGGCACCCACGTCGCCGTGCGGCTCCAGCCGGAGGAGGCGCCGCGGCTGGAGGCGGCGTGCGCGCTGCGGGCGGCGCCGGAGGTCGGGGACGTGGTCGGCGTGGAGTTCGACGCGGCCGAAGTCGTCGTACTCGCTTGACCGTTGAGGTCACCGTCCGCCGAGGTCACTTTCCGTGTGAGACGACCGTGGCCCGTCCCCCGGGGATACGGGGACGGGCCACAGCGACACTGCGGGTCAGGCGTCAGCTCTTGCTGCTCGCGCCACGACGACGCATGCCGAAGAAGACGGCGCCGCCGCCGACCACGACCAGCGCGCCCGCGATACCGGCGATCATGCCGGTGTTGGAGTTCGCACCGGTCTCGGCCAGGTTCGAGTCACCGGCCGCCGGGGACGGCGCGTTGCTCGAGGTGCCGGCCGGAGCGGAGCTGCTCTCCGAGGCGGACGGGGTCGGGGACTCCTCGGCCGGAGGCGTGGTGGACTCCGACGGCGACGGGGTCGCCGGCGGGGTCGACTCGTCCTTCGAGCAACCCTCGGACGGGGTCGTCAGGTTCGGCGTGATGTCCTTGTCGACGATCGGGCGATCCTGGTTCTTCCCGGCCGTGACGTGGACGCGGTACTCGGCGTTCGGCTTCCAGTCCTCGTTGAAGGTGACAACGACGCCTTCACGGGTGCCCGTGACGTCCTGCTCACCGACCTTCTGGACGTCAGCGCCGTTGTTCTCGAGGAACACGGTGATGGTGGCCGGGGTACCGGAGCCATCCTTGTCGGTGACGACGATGCTGCCCTTGCCGCCGTCGCACTTGGCTTCGGCGGAGAACTCGCTGATGTTGCAGGCAAGCGCGCTGCCCGCGGCGCTCAGAGCAAGCGCGGAGGAGGCGGCGGCAACGCCAAGGATCTGCACGGAACGACGTGCGGTACGACGGGATATGGACACGTTTGCCCTTCACGGGGTGCGCAACGGCGGGGGGCTGACAGGGGGACGTGAAGCAGCTGTGGAGGCGAAGCCTCACATTCCCCAGGAGAACCACAGGTCTATAAGCGTTCCATAAGAAGTGTCAATGCATAGGCGGGGCCCGGCCGTTGGCTTTACCTTCTTATTAACCACGGAGACGTTTCAACGCCTCCGGAGCCTCCTCGATACGGTCAACGAGTGCGATACGGGACTCCATCGACCGTTCCCGGGCGAGTGCCTGCAAGAGGGGCCACGTGGGCAGTCGCTCCGTCCAGTGCTCCCGGTCGACGAGCACCATGGGCGTCGGTTCGCCGCGTGACTCGTAGTAGTTGGGCGTCGCGTTGTCGAAGATCTCCTGTACGGTCCCGGCGGCGCCCGGCAGGAAGACCACGCCCGCGTTGGAGCGGGCCAGCAGGCCGTCCTCGCGGGTGGCGTTGGCGAAGTACTTGGCGATGTGCGAGGCGAAGGCGTTCGGCGGCTCGTGGCCGTAGAACCAGGTCGGGATGCCCACGGAGTGGTTGCCCTTCGGCCAGCGGGTCCGCACCTCGAAGGCGACCTGCGCCCACTCGGTGATGGACGGCGTGAAGGAGGGCGCCTTGGAGAGGAGCCGGCATGCCTCGTCGAGCATCGCGTCGTCGTACGACGCCGTGTACGCGCCCAGGTTCGCCGCCTCCATCGCGCCCGGGCCGCCGCCGGTCGCCACGGTGAGCCCCGCGCGGCTCAGCTCCCGGCCGAGGCGCGCGGCACCGGCGTAGGCCTCGGTCCCGCGCTTCATCGCGTGGCCGCCCATGACGCCCACCACCCGGGCGCCGCGCAGAAGTTCGTCGAGGGCGTCGGAGATCGAGTCGTCGTGGACGGCGCGCAGCATCGAGGCGTATATGTCGCCGTCCGCCTTGGTCCGCCGGAACCAGTCGTAGGCGAGCGCGTCCGGTGTCCGCTCGTAGCCCTGATCGAGCGAGGCGAACAGGTCGCTCGGCGTGTAGAGGTGACCGCGGTAGGGGTCGAAGGGCAGATGCGGGACGGGCGGGAAGACCAGTGCGCCGTCGCCGCGGATCTTCGCCGCCGCGTCCTCGCGCATCGCGCAGCCGAGGAAGACGGCCCGTGCGGTGTCGGTGGTGAGCAACTCCCGCGTACGGTCCGTCAGATCGACGGCCTGTACGCGGTATCCGGCGAGAGTGCCGCGCGCCGAGACGGTCGCGTCGAAGTCCTCGAGCGTCTCGATCTCGCGTTCGTCGTGGTGGGCCGCATGGGCCGGGCTCGTCTGCACGGGCCCATGCTAGGCACGGCGCTCTCCCGCGAAGGGCTCAGCCCTGGACCGCCGCCGGGTCCATCCACATGACCTCCCAGGAGTGGCCGTCGAGGTCGTCGAAGGAGCGGCCGTACATGTAGCCGTGGTCCTGGACGTCGGCGTTGGCGGTGCCGCCGGCCGCGACCGCCTTGTCCACCAGCTCGTCGACCTTCTCGCGGCTCTCCGCGCTCAGGCAGATCAGCACCTCGCTGCTCTTCGTGGAGTCCGCGATCTCCTTCTTCGTGAAGTCGGAGTAGCGCTGCTTGCTGAGCAGCATCGCGATGATGGTGTCGCTGATCACGACGCAGGTGCAGTCGTCGGTGCTGAACTGCGGGTTGATCGTGTAGCCGAGCTCCGTGAAGAACTTCCTCGACGCGTCGACGTCGTTGGTGGCCAGGTTCACGAAGATCATCTGCTGGTACATGCGAGTCTCTCCCATCGGGCGGGTGCCGTTCGCGGGGGTAGACCGGGGGTGCGTGCGGAACTCATCGCCTCTTGGGGATTTTGTTCCAGGAATGTTCAGCGGGCCAGCGGAAGCGCCGCCAGCTCGGCCACGACCAGCGTCAGCGGGCCGAACACGGCGAGCAGCGCACCGGCCCGGAGGGCGGCGGCGCTGCGCAGCATCGCCGCCGGCGCCCCGAGCCGCAGCAGCGCGGCCGTGGTGTCGGACCGGGCCTGCCTGGCCTCAACGGCGGCGGTGAGCAGCGTGGCCACGGCGCAGCCGGCCACGAGCAGCGTGCCGAGGGTGGTGAGCGGGCCGAAGCCGGGCTGGTCCGCGTCGAACAGCGCCGTCATGGCGACCACCCCGGAGGCGACCGCGCAGACGACGCCGAGCGGGCGGCCGATGCGGGTGGCCTCCTCCATCAGCACACGGCCGGCGAGCAGCCTGAGGGCGCCCGGACGGGCCGACTGCAGCAGGCGGCCGCACAGATGGGTCAGGCCGGGGCCGGCGAGAGCCAGGCCGAGGGCGGTGAGCGCCCAGCCGATGAGGATGCCGGGCGCGCCGGTGGCGAGGCCGCCGGGCAGAGCGAGCCGGGAGTCGTCCGTCGCGCGCCCGGCGTAGGCCTCGACGGCCAGACCGGCGGCCAGGACCGCGACACCCCAGGGCAGTCCGGCGGGCGCGTTGCGCGGGGCCGGGGGCCGGTCGGGGTCCGGGTCGGGGTCGAGTGCGGGGGCTGCCGTGGGCTCGGCGGGCGCGGACATGATCGCCGACGGCAGCACGACATCGGCGGACCGGTGCCCCGTGCTGCGGAAGCGTGCGCCGAAGCGGCCGTACGCCCCGAAGGTCTCCTGCGCCACCGACCTGCCGTACGCGCCGAAGCGGCCGTAGCCCCGCGGCGGCGCGCTCGGCCGTGGGTCGCGCGGGCGCAGGACAAGCGCCACGGTCGTCGAGGCGATCGCCGGGAGCAGCGCCAGCAGGGTCAGCGCCGCCGGGAGGGGCAACGACTGGTCCGCGGCGAGGAACTCGGCGGCGGTCCCGCCGACGGGCCCGCTCGTGAAGTCGCCGCGCAGCTGGAGGAAGACCAGCAGGGCGAGCAGCGAGCCCAGCGTGCAGGACAGGGCCGTGGTGGCCGCCGAGATGGTCATCAGGCGGCCCGGGCCCAGGCCGATGGCCGAGAGGCCGGGACGGGGCTTCGTGGCCGGGTCGGTGCGGGCCACCGCCATCGCGAGGTGGACGGTGGCGGCCAGCGGGGTCAGGCACCAGGCGAGCCGCAGCGCCGAGGAGGCGGGGGTCTCGGCATGGCTCATCGCGTAGCCGAGGACGCACAGCAGGAGGAAGCCCGTCCCGGCCGACGCCAGCGCCACCAGGGCACGGCGCAGGTGTACGGCCGGGTGGGCGCCGCGGGTCAGACGGAGAGCGAGCACGCGGCCCGGCCTTCCGTCTCGGTGACCGGGGGCAGGTGGACCGTGTTCACGCGGCGGCCGTCGAGCAGCGAGACCGTGGTGTCGGCGAGGGCCGCGGTCTCCGCGTCGTGGGTGGCGAGGACGACCGTGATGCCGTGGGAGCGGGCCGCCGTGGTGAGCGTGCGCAGCACATGGGCGCGGTCGGCGCGGTGCAGCGGCGCGGTCGGCTCGTCGGCGAACAGGACGGTGGGGGCCGGCGCGAGGGCCCGGGCGATCGACACGCGCTGCCGCTCGGCCTGTTTCATCGCGTGCGGGCGCAGCCGGGCCTTGTCGCCGACGTCGAGGCGCTCCAGCCACTCCAGGGCGGCCGTCTTGGCCCGCCGGCGGCTGGTGCCGCGCAGCATCAGCGGGAGGGCGGCGTTCTCCCAGGCGTTGAGTTCGGGTACGAGCACCGGAGCCGGGTCGATCCAGCCGAAGCGGTCGCGGCGCAGCCGCTCACGGGTCATCGGGCCCATGGTGTGCACCGGCACGCTGTTGAACCAGACCTCGCCGCGCCGGACCGGCACCAGGCCGGAAAGACAGCGCAGCAGGGTCGTCTTGCCGCTGCCCCGGGGGCCGCTGACGGCGACGATCTCGCCCTCCCGGACGCCGAGCGAGACACCGCTGAGCCCCGGCGAGCCGTCGCTGTGCTGGAAGTGCAGGGCTCGTGCCCAGAGCACGTCGTTGTCCGGCGGGGCCTCCATGGGCGTACACCTCGTTCAGATCCGTAGTTCCCGTGCCTTTCCCCCAGGCGGGGGAACGAAGGCTGGGCCGATCGGTTACCAGGCACGCTAAGGAGCCGACGCCGCTGCGCCGGACAGCACGCGGCCCGGGGGCACCCTTCTCACTCTTACGGGTGCACCCCGGGCCGTATGACCGGGCGGAAGCGGCGGAGCCTAGAGCTTCGTCCACGCCTCCGTCAGCGTCGCGCGCAGGATCTGCTCGATCTCGTCGAAGGTCCCCTGGTCGGAGATCAGCGGCGGGGCGAGCTGGACGACCGGGTCGCCGCGGTCGTCGGCACGGCAGTACAGGCCGTTGTCGTAGAGCGCCTTGGAGAGGAAGCCGTACAGGACGCGCTCGGTCTCCTCGTCGTTGAAGGACTCCTTGGTGGTCTTGTCCTTGACCAGCTCGATGCCGTAGAAGAAGCCGTTGCCGCGGACGTCGCCGACGATCGGCAGGTCGTGCAGCTTCTCCAGGGTGGCGCGGAAGGCGCCCTCGTTGTCGAGGACGTGCTGGTTGAGGTTCTCGCGCTCGAACAGGTCGAGGTTGGCGAGGCCGACCGCCGCGGAGACCGGGTGGCCGCCGAAGGTGTAACCGTGCAGGAAGGTGTTGTCGCCCTTGTAGAACGGCTCGGCCAGGCGGTCGGAGATGATGCAGGCGCCGATCGGGGAGTAGCCCGAGGTCATGCCCTTGGCGCAGGTGATCATGTCCGGGACGTAGTCGAACTTGTCGCAGGCGAACATGGTGCCGAGGCGGCCGAAGGCGCAGATGACCTCGTCGGAGACGAGGAGCACGTCGTACTTGTCGCAGATCTCGCGGACCCGCTGGAAGTAGCCGGGCGGGGGCGGGAAGCACCCGCCCGCGTTCTGCACGGGCTCCAGGAAGACGGCGGCGACCGTGTCCGCGCCCTCGAAGAGGATCTCCTGCTCGATCTGGTCGGCGGCCCAGCGGCCGAAGGCCTCCGGGTCGTCACCGAAGAGCGGGGCGCGGTAGATGTTGGTGTTCGGGACCTTGTGCGCGCCGGGGACCAGCGGCTCGAAGGGGGCCTTCAGGCCCGGCAGGCCGGTGATGGACAGGGCGCCCTGCGGGGTGCCGTGGTAGGCGACCGCGCGGGAGATCACCTTGTACTTGGTCGGCTTGCCGGTGAGCTTGAAGTACTGCTTGGCGAGCTTCCAGGCGGTCTCCACCGCCTCACCGCCGCCGGTGGTGAAGAAGACCTTGTTCAGATCGCCCGGCGCGTGGTGCGCGAGGCGCTCGGCCAGCTCCACCGCCTTCGGGTGGGCGTAGGACCACACCGGGAAGAACGCCAGCTCCTGCGCCTGCTTGAAGGCGGCCTCGGCGAGCTCCACGCGCCCGTGACCGGCCTGGACCACGAACAGGCCCGCGAGACCGTCCAGGTAGCGCTTGCCCTTGTCGTCGTAGATGTAGGTGCCCTCGCCCCGGACGATGGTCGGGACCGGGGCGTTCTCGTACGAGGACATGCGGGTGAAGTGCATCCACAGGTGGTCGTACGCGGTCTGGCTGAGGTCCTTGGTGCTCACGGTTATCGGGTCCTCACGGTTATCGGGTTCCCCACATGTAGGTCTGCTTCTTGAGCTTCAGATAGACGAAGCTCTCGGTGGAGCGCACGCCGGGCAGTGCCCGGATGCGTTTGTTGATGACGTCCAGCAGGTGGTCGTCGTCCTCGCACACGATCTCGGCGAGGATGTCGAACGAGCCCGCGGTCATCACCACGTACTCGACCTCCGGCATGGTGGTCAGCGCGTCCGCCACCGGCTCCAGGTCGCCCTCGACGTTGACGCCCACCATCGCCTGCCTGCGGAAACCCACGGTGAGCGGGTCCGTGACGGCGACGATCTGCATCACACCCTGGTCGAGCAGCTTCTGGACGCGCTGGCGCACGGCGGCCTCGGAGAGGCCGACGGCCTTGCCGATCGCGGCGTACGGCCGGCGGCCGTCCTCCTGGAGCTGTTCGATGATGGCGAGGGAGACGGCATCCAGATGAGGAGTGCCGTTCCTGGGCTCGCGGGAGTCCCGCTGCTCTGCGCTTCGACTGGCCACGACCTCACTCTGCACGACGTCTCGACCGTTCCGCAAGGGCGGAGCGATGAAATTCGTTGTTTATGAGACTGAGACTTGCGGATTTCGCAGAATCAGCAGGAGTGGGGGTGTTGAAAACGTCGGTGTGCCGATTAGGGTGGGTGTCTCAGTCAATGGACAGTTCGACCTGACAGGAGGCCGGCAGTGAGCACCGAGCCGCGTGGGCTGCGCAAACTCCGTAACTACATCGCCGGTGAGTTCCGGGACGCCGCCGACGGACGGACCACCGAGGTGGTCAACCCCGCGACGGGCGAGGCGTACGCGACCGCGCCGCTGTCCCGCGAGGAGGACGTCGACGCCGCGATGGCGGCCGCCGCCGCGGCCTTCCCGGCCTGGCGCGACGCCACCCCCGCCGAGCGCCAGAAGGCTCTGCTGAAGATCGCGGACGCGTTCGAGGAGCGGGCCGAGGAACTCATCGCGGCCGAGGTGGAGAACACGGGCAAGCCGATCGGACTCACGCGGTCCGAGGAGATCCCGCCCATGGTCGACCAGATCCGCTTCTTCGCGGGCGCGGCCCGGATGCTGGAGGGGCGCTCGGCCGGTGAGTACATGGAGGGCCTGACCTCCATCGTCCGCCGCGAGCCGGTCGGCGTCTGTGCGCAGGTCGCGCCGTGGAACTACCCGATGATGATGGCCGTGTGGAAGTTCGCCCCGGCGCTCGCGGCGGGCAACACGGTCGTGCTGAAGCCGTCGGACACCACCCCGGCCTCCACCGTCCTGATCGCCGAGATCATCGGCTCGATCGTGCCCAAGGGAGTCTTCAACGTCGTCACCGGCGACCGCGACACCGGCCGCCTGATGGTCGAGCACCCGACCCCGGCGATGGCCTCCATCACCGGATCGGTGCGGGCCGGCATGTCGGTCGCCGAGTCCGCCTCCAGGGACCTCAAGCGCGTCCACCTGGAGCTCGGCGGCAAGGCGCCGGTCGTCGTCTTCGACGACACCGACATCGCCAAGGCCGTCGAGGACATCTCCGTGGCGGGCTTCTTCAACGCCGGCCAGGACTGCACGGCGGCCACCCGTGTCCTGGTCCAGGAGGGCATCCACGACGAGTTCGTCGCGGCGCTGGCGAAGGCCGCGTCCGAGACCAAGACCGGTCAGCCGGACGACGAGGACGTGCTGTTCGGCCCGCTCAACAACCCCAGCCAGCTCAAGCAGGTCTCCGGATTCATCGAGCGCCTGCCCGCCCACGCCAAGGTCGAGGCGGGCGGCCACCAGGTCGGCGACAAGGGCTACTTCTACGCCCCGACCGTCGTCTCCGGGCTGAAGCAGGACGACGAGATCATCCAGAAGGAGGTCTTCGGCCCGGTCATCACCGTCCAGTCCTTCACGGACGAGGACCAGGCGCTGGAGTGGGCCAACGGCGTCGAGTACGCCCTCGCCTCCTCGGTGTGGACCAAGGACCACGGCCGCGCGATGCGGATGTCGAAGAACCTCGACTTCGGCTGCGTGTGGATCAACACCCACATCCCGCTGGTCGCGGAGATGCCGCACGGCGGCTTCAAGAAGTCCGGCTACGGCAAGGACCTGTCGGCGTACGGCTTCGACGACTACACGCGGATCAAGCACGTGATGACGTCCCTGGACGCGTAGTTGCCGCGACGTGAGGAGCGGCCCCGGACGGGAGGTTCCGTCCGGGGCCGCTCCGTTCCCCCCTCCTGATTCCCCCTCGGCGGTCAGGCGCTCCGCGCGCTGGTCGTCAGTCCGGGCAGGCCGTCGTCGGAACCGCCCTTCTCCGTGTGCAGGGACGGCCGTTCCCCGCCGGGCTCTCCCGGCCTCCCGGGCCTGCCCGGCAGCGGAGGCAGGCCGGGGCCCGCCGGGAAGGTGACGCCGGCCTTCTTCATGATCGGGCCGCAGGCCTTCATGGCCTTCTTGCAGCTCCTGGACGTCGGGTCGAAGCCGCCGCGGATCTTCACCTGGAGCCGGACGTGTCCCTCGCCGTCCTTCGAGGCGTGGAAGTTGGGGAAGACCGACCGGCCCTGGTCGCGCATGCACGCGGCGAAGTCGTCGTTGGCGGAGTTGCCGTCTTCCGGGGCGCCGGCGGTGGGCCGGCAGGCGACGCCGAAGCCCGCGCCCTTCGGGGGCTTGCCGTGCCCCGCCTTGGTGAGTCCCGCCTCGTGTCCGGCCTTGGTGCGTCCCGCCTCGATGTGGACGGAGACGCCGGTCGCGAGGGCCGCCGGAGCCTTGGCGGGCGACGTGCCGGACGCCTGGGCGGCCGACGCGCCGACCGTGCCGAGTGCGGCGGCCGTCAGGGCGGCGATGCCGAGGGCGAGCCGCCCCGGCCTGGTCGCCAGAGCACGCACGGTTCCTCCTGCGGTGAGCGTTACACGGCCGGCCGACGGGCGGTCTGGTGGTGGAGGTGGTGCTGCCGCCGGCGGGGGCACCTGGGGGTGCGGGCCCTTCCCGGCTGCCGGTCGCGGTCTGGTCGCGAGCCGCGCTCGCCCGGCGCCGCCAGGCTGATCGACAGGGTGTCCGGCCTGCGTGGGCGCACTCGACGGTACGTCGATTGCCGGGGCGCGGACGGGGGCGGCATGCTGCGGCAATGCCCTTCTCAGCGAAGAACGCCGCCCTGTCCCGCCGGTCCCTGCTGCGCGCGCTGGGCGGGGGCGCGGTGCTCGGCGGCCTGGCCGGGTGCGGGGTGCCGGCCGCGTACGTGGGGCCCGGCGAGCGTGCCGTGGGGGATCTGTCGGCCAGTGACAAGCGGCTGACCTGGGCGAACTGGCCGCTGTACATCGACACCGACGACGACAACCCCAACCGGCGGCCCACCCTGGAGGCCTTCGAGAAGCGCACCGGGATCTCCGTGAAGTACACCGAGGAGATCAACGACAACGACGAGTTCTTCGGCAAGATCAGCCCCGCCCTGATGAACCACCAGCAGACCGGCCGCGACCTGATCGTCATGAGCGACTGGATGTGCGCGAGGTTCGTACGGCTGGGCTGGGTCCAGGAGATGGACCGGGCGAAGCAGCCGAACGTGGCCGAGAACCTCGACCCGCTGCTGCGTTCGCCCGCCTTCGACCCCGGCCGCAGGTACTCCGTGCCGTGGCAGTCCGGCATCACCGGCATCGCCTACGACCGCCGCAGGCTGGGCCGGGAGATCCGGCACGTCTCCGAACTGTGGGCGGACGACCTCAAGGGCCGCGTGACCCTGCTGTCCGGCCTGGACGAGGCGTTCGCGCTGCTGATGCAGGGCAACGGCGTCGACATCACCAAGTGGACCGCGGACGACTTCCACAAGGTCTGCGACCAGGTGGAGAAGTACGTCGCCCAGGGCCGGATCCGCCGCTTCACCGGCAACGACTACACCAAGGACCTGGTCAGTGGAGACGTCCTGGCCTGCCAGGCGTACTCCGGTGACGTCATCCAGCTCCAGGCGGACAACCCGCACATCCGCTTCGTCGTACCCGAGGAGGGCGCGGAGCTGTGGTCGGACTCCCTGATGATCCCGGACCGCGCGCAGCACAAGCGGAACGCCGAGCGCCTGGTCGACTACTACTACGCCCCCGAGGTCGCCGCCGACCTCGCCGCCTGGGTCAACTACGTCTGCCCGGTCCCGGCCGCCCGGCACGTCCTCGCCGACGCCAAGGACAAGGACACCGCGGCCCTCGCCGAGAACCCGCTGATCTTCCCGGACTCGCAGATGCGCAAGCGGCTCGTGATCGCGCGGGACATCACCTCCCAGGAGCGCGTGGAGTTCGCGAAGCGGTGGAACAAGATCGTGGGGCTCTGAGCGTGGGTTGTGATCGCGCGGTCGTAGGGGGGCAGCCGTCGCGCGCGAGCAGGCCGCGCCGACCGGCCCGGCCGCCGTAGGAGGAGGCCGAGCGGGTCCACGAGGCGGACCGGTCAGACGGCGTCCGCGCGGATGGCGGCGATGTCGAACTGGAGGCGCACCTTCTCGCTCACCATGGCGCCGCCCTCCGCCAGCTTCTGGCTGTAGGTCAGGCCCCATTCGGTGCGGTTGATGGTGGTGGTGCCGTCGAATCCCGCCCGCTGCATGCCGAACGGGTCGGTGACGTGCCCGATGTAGGTGAGGTCCAGGTCGACGGGCCGGGTGGTGCGCTTGATGGTGAGGTCGCCGGTCATGCGGTAGACGTCGCTGCCCAGCAGTTGCACCGTCGTACTGACGAAACGCATCTGGGGGTAGTTCCTGGCGTCCAGGAAGTCGCGGCCCACCAGATGGGCGTCGCGTTGTTCGACACCGGTGTCGACCGATCCGGTGGACATGACGATCTCGGCGCGGGAACGGGACGGATCGCCGCCGTCGAAATGGAGCCGGCTCTCGTACTCCGTGAACGCCCCGCGGACGGTCGTCACCATGGCGTGGCGCACGGAGAAGCCGATACGGCTGTGCGCCGGGTCGATGATCCACTCACCGGTCAACCCCGCGAGGGCGGGGTCCGGCATTCCGGCTCTTGGGGGGAAAGTCGGTGGTTCCGGGGCAAGTTGGGGCGCGGGTGCGGGGGGAGCCGGGCGGCGCAGGGACGCAGCTCGGGTGAACAGGTTCATGATTCACGTACCTACGTCATGGCGCTGACCGCCGCAAGGCACCTTCAAGACCCGCGCACACGGTCGTCACCAAATAGCCCCGCCGCAGCCGCCGAGGCGGCCGTCCCGGCGACTTTGCCCGCTCTTTACAACCCGTTCCGGGGCCGCCTCGTCTCTTCGCTCGATCAGTCACACAGCCCGGCGGTCGACCACCGTGCGGGCCGACGAAAGAGAGCGACTCATGCGCCGAACGGGCCTCAGTGCCATGGCACTTGCGTGCACCGCCGTCCTGGCGGGCGCGGTGCCCGCCTTCGCCGACGGGGCGAGTGCGACCCCGAGCCCGGCCCGGAGTGCCGCCCCCAGCGCCACCCGTGCCCCCAGCCCCGCCCCCACCTCCGACCGGGCGAGCACCGCCCCGAGTGCCGTCCCGAGCGCCGCCCCGACCCGGGCGCCGTCGTCCGGTCAGGTCCGCGTCGTGCCGAGCGGTGCGCCCGACACCGGTGTGGCGCCGACGAGTTCGGACTCCACCGGCTCGGGCGCGCTGATCGGCGGCGGCGCCGCCGCGGCCGTCGTCCTCGGCGGCGGCGCGGTCTTCCTCGTGCGCCGCCGGCAGGCGAACGGGGCATGAGCCCGTTCTCCAGGTCCGCCCTCGCCGCCGTGGCGCTCGCCGCGCTGCTCGTGGGCTGCGGCGGCCCAGGCGCCACGGCCGGCAGCAGCGCGAACGGGAGCCGGCCGAGCACACCGTCCTCCTCCGCGCCGCCCGCAGCCAGGTCGGTGTCGGCGGTGGGGCGATCGGTCCCGGTCAGGCTCCGGATACCGGCCATCGGGGTCGACACCCCGGTCATGAAGCTGGGCCTGGCCGCGGACGGCACCGTGCAGGTGCCGCCGATCACGGCGCACGACCGGGCGGGCTGGTACGAGCACTCCCCGACGCCGGGACAGACCGGTCCGTCGGTGATCCTCGGCCATGTCACGGTCGGCGCCTACGGGGACGGCGTCTTCCGTCACCTGAAGGACCTGCACCGGGGCGGGCGGATCGTGGCGCGCCTGGAGAACGGCACGGCTGCGGAGTTCACCGTGACCGCGGTACGGACGGTGGCGAAGGACCACTTTCCGTCGGACGAGGTCTACGGGAACGTGGACCGGCCGGAGCTGCGGCTCATCACCTGCGGCGGCGCGCGGACCGGTGACGGCTACCGGGACAACGTGATCGTCTTCGCGGAGCTGAGCTCCACGACCCGCTGAACGACCACCCGGGCCGATGGAACGTACGCCGTCGGTCCGGGCTCTTCCCAGGAGCCCACGAGACCTACGAGCCCCCCACAACCCTGGAGAATGTTGAAACGGTCCCGCGAGAAGGCCGCGTCCGAGCTGTTCGCCGCCCTCTACCCGCGTCTCGCCGGCTGGGTGCGCCGGCTGGTCGACGACGACGAGACGGCTCACGAGATCGCCTCGGAGGCGTTCACCCGGCTCTGGGCCCGCTGGACGGCGGTGGCCGAGCCGCGCGGTTTCCTCTACGTCACCGCGGCCAACCTCGTCCGGGACCACTGGCGCAAACTGGAGCGCGAACGCAGAGCCGTGCGGAGGGCGACCACGGAGGCCGCGGTGACCCCGCCCCCCGAACAGGCCGACCCCTCGGTGCGGTTGCTCGTGCAGTCCCTCCCGGAACGGCTGCGCGTCCCGATCCTCCTGCACTACTACGCCGACATGCCCATCCGGGAGGTGTCCGTGCTCACCGGACGCAAGGAAGGAACCGTCAAGGCCGACCTCCACACGGCCCGCGAACTGCTCCGTGCCCACCTGAGGAGAAGCCTTGATCACACACCCTGACGAGGGCCCGGACCACGACCCCGACGACCCGCTCACCGTTATCCTGCGGCCCCCGGGCGAGTACCTCGGCGCGCCCCCGGGCCGCTACGAGGCGGTCCGCCGCGGCGCGTTCCGCCGCCGTCTGCTGCGCGCCGCCGCGGGCGCGGCCGTGACCTGCGGTGTGGCCGCCCTGGTGATCCTGCCGCTGCGGCTGACCGGCTCCGACGGCGCCGGCACCCCGGCGGTGCCGCTCGCCCCGCCGCCGGCGAGCAGCCCGTCGGCGCCGCCGCACCGGTCGGCGTCGCCCGCTCCGGAGAGCCCGCACCCGACCCAGGACGCCCGGACCACCGCGCCGACCGCCGTACCCACCATGCGTCCGAGCGCCACGCCCACCGCCCGTCCGTCCGCGAACGATCGCGTCGACCCGTCCGCCTCCACCGCGCAGACCGTCACCCGGGCCCCGTCGGGGGCGCCGTCCGCGGCCCGGACCCCCACCGGTGCGACGCCGTCCGCCACCACCCGGCGGTAAGTGTTTTGAACATGTTCAATTCCAGGCGTACGCTGTCGCCATGAGCGACAGAGCCGCCCTGCTGAAGGGCATCCGCGCCTGGTTGGTCCTCTTCGTCGTCTGCCTGGTGCTCAGCGGCGCCACGGCCTTCCCGCTCGTCCACGAACTGCGCTGGACCGAGGACCTGTTGCGGTCCCTGTCCGTGCCGGAGCACCTCCCGGCCCTGATGGACTGGATCGTGCGCGTCCGGCGCGGCGTCGACACCGCCGACGCCGATCAGCCCTTCCTGCTCTACGGCACGGACTGGCTGGCCTTCGCCCACCTCGTCATCGCGGTCGCCTTCTACGGTCCCTACCGCGACCCCGTACGCAACATCTGGGTCGTCGAGTTCGCCATGATCGCCTGCGCCGGGATCATCCCGCTCGCCCTGATCTGCGGACCGATCCGGGACATCCCCCTGTGGTGGTCGGTGCTCGACATGTCGTTCGGGGTCTTCGGGGTGATCCCGCTGTACGTCGTCCGCAGGAAGATCAAGCGGCTGGAGGGGCTCGGCCCGGCGGTACCTCAGCTCTCGATGGCGTAGTCCCGCAGCGCGCAGAGCACGTCGACGCGGTTCGTCGTGATCGCGTCGACGCCGACGTCGATCAGCCGGAGCATGGAGCGCCGGGTGTCGGGGGTCCAGACGGACAGGAGGTAGCCGTCGCGGTGAACCCGGGCGGCGAGGCCCCGGTCGACCAGTGAGAACCGGTAGTTGAGCCAGCGGGGGCGCACCGCCGCCAGCAGCGCCGGCCGCGGCGGGGCCAGCGTCGTCCAGGTCAGCGCGATCTCGGCTGACGGGTCGGCCGCCCGGACGGCGAGCATGGCGTGGGCGTCGGCGCAGTAGTACACGCGGTCCTGCGCTCCGGCCTCGCGCACGGCGTCCACGATCCGGCGGGCCGTCCGCACCTCGTGCGTCCCGGGCAGGTCGAGCATGATCCGGCTGCCGCCGGCCGCGGCGAGCGCCTCGGCCAGGGTCGGCACGCCACCGCCCGTGAGGCCGCGCAACTCGTCCGCGGACAGCGCGGCGAGGGGCCGCTCGTGCTCCCACAACCGTTTCAGCGTCCGGTCGTGCAGGAGCGCGGGGACGCCGTCCTTGGTCAGCCGTACGTCGACCTCGACGGCGTCCGCGCCCTGGGCGAGCGCGGAACGCAGCGAGTCGATCGTGTTCTCGCGGACCCGGTAGGGGTCGCCGCGGTGAGCCACGGCGGTCACGTTCTGCATGGCCCCATTGTGGTGGGCGTCAGGGCGCGAGCCACGCCGAGGTGTAGGCGTCGATCTCCTCCCGGATCCGGGCCTTGCCCGGCTCGTCCAGGAAGGAGACGTCGACCGCGGTCTTCGCGAGCTCCGCCAGGCCCCGCTCGTGCAGGTTCAGCAGCCGGGCGGCGACCGCGTACTCGGTGTTGAGGTCGGTGCCGAACATCGGCGGGTCGTCGGAGTTGACCGTGATGACTATCCCGGCCTGCGCGAACTCCTTGATCGGGTGCTCCTGGAGGGTGCGGACCGCGCGCGTGGCGATGTTGGAGGTCGGGCAGACCTCCAGCGGGATGCGGTGCTCGGCGAGGTGCGCGAGGAGCTTCGGGTCCTGGAAGGAGTTGGTGCCGTGCCCGATGCGCTCGGCCTGGAGGTGGGTGAGCGCGTCCCACACCGTCTCCGGCCCCGTGGTCTCGCCGGCGTGCGGCACCGAGTGCAGCCCGGCGGCGACGGCACGGTCGAAGTACGGCTTGAACTGCGGCCGCGGTACGCCCACTTCGGGCCCGCCGAGCCCGAACGACACCAGCCCCTCCGGCCGCAGCCGGTCGTCGGTGGCGAGCCGCGTCGTCTCCTCGGCGGCCTCCAGGCCGGCCTCGCCGGGGATGTCGAAGCACCAGCGCAGCACGGTCCCGAACTCGGCCTCGGCCGCCTTGCGGGCGTCCTCGATGGCGTCCATGAAGGCGCGCTCGTCGATGTTGCGGCGGGTCGAGGACCACGGCGTGATGGTCAGCTCGGCGTAGCGCACCTGCTGCCGCGCCAGATCGCGGGCGATCTCGTACGTCAGCAGCCGCACGTCCTCCGGCGTGCGGATCAGGTCGACGACGGACAGGTACACGTCGATGAAGTGGGCGAAGTCCGTGAACGTGAAGTAGTCGACCAGGGCCTCGGGGTCGGAGGGCACCTTGGAGTCGGGGTGGCGTGCGGCGAGCTCGGAGACGATCCGGGGGGACGCGGAGCCGACGTGGTGGACGTGCAGCTCGGCCTTGGGCAGTCCGGTGATGAAGGCGTGCAGGTCGCGCAGCGGTGCGGCGGACGCGTCGAGGTGCTCGGTCAAGGGTTCCTCCCCGAAAGCGGCGCCCCGTGGCGGGTTCGGCCGGGCGGGACGCGGGTGATCGGCTGATCGGTGACTCGGGGATCATCGTAGGCCGGGGGGTCCGGCTCACGGGGCCCGCTCCACGGCGCGGGGTACGGGCCGTAGCATGACCTGACGTTCGACAGAGGGGATCCCGCGCATGTCCGACGACGCGCAGACGCCGGCCGCCCGCGACCCGTGGGCCGCGCCGTCGGAGGCCGACTCGCGTGACGCGGCTCCGAAGGTCCCCCTGGGCAAGCAGGACGGCTCCGCACCGGAGCCGAACCTCTGGGCCCCGCCGGCGAACGACGGACAGCCGGGTCCGGGGTACACGATCGCCGGGACCGACGTGCCGGCGGCGGCACCGGGGAGCGGTCCGGCCGGCCCGGCGCACCCTTCGGTCCACGACCAGCAGACGGTCACGTCCATGCCCGGCGTCGGCGACACGGCACCGCCCTCCCAGCCCTGGGCCAACCCGTTCACCCCGCCGGCCGCCACGCCTCCGGCGGGCCCCTACGGCCCTCCCGCCCACCACCACGGCGAGCCGGTTCCCCCGCCCCCGATAGCCCCCGAGGGCCCCGGCCAGGTCCCCTACGGCTACGGCTATCCGCAGCAGTCCGGCTACGGCGCCCCCGGCCCGCAGTCCTCCGGCCTGCCCGGCTACTACGGCTGGCCCGGCCTGGCGGCCGTCCCCAGCAACGGCATGGGCACCGCCGCCCTGGTGATCGGCATCATCGCGGTCGTGGTGTTCTGCCTGTGGCCGATAGCCATCCTGCTGGGCGTGCTCGCGGTGATCTTCGGCTCGATCGGCCGCGCCAAGGCCCGCCGGGGCGAGGCCACCAACGCGGGCCAGTCCCTGGCGGGCATCATCTGCGGCGCCGTGGGCATCGTCCTCGGCCTGGTCATGATCGCGGTCCTGATCGCCAACCCCTGACACCGCGCTCCGCGCTTCCGGCGCCCGGACGGCGCTCCCCTCTTCCGGCGACCGGGCCGTGTTCCCTGCTTCCGGCAACCGGACCGCGCTCCCTGCTTCCGGCAACCGGATTCCGTTCCCCGCTTCCGGTGACCGGACCGCGCTCCCGCTTCTGGCGACCGAACCGCGTTCCCCTTTTCCGGTGACCGGGCCGCCTCCTTCTGGCGAACGGAGCGCGCCCCGGCTTGCCACTCCTCCCCGCGCGAGTCCCCGCGCCTGCGTCAGCGCGAATCTCGGATTGCCGACCTCTGACGGCTGCCGGAGCGCGCTCCATCTACCGGCGACCGGGCCGCGTTCCCCCCTTACGGCGAAGGGACCGCGTCCCGGCCTGCCAGCCCCCCTGCGCGACCGCCCCCCGCGCCTGCATCAGCGCGAATCCCAGATCGCCGACCCCTGACGGCTGCCGGAGCGCGCTCCATCTACCGGCGACCGGACCGCGTTCCCCCTTACGGCGAAGGGGCCGCGTCCCGGCCTGCCGGCCCTCCCTGCGCGACCGCCCCCCGCGCCTGCATCAGCGCGAATCCCAGATCGCCGACCCCTCACGGCTGCCGGACCCCGCTCCACCCCTCCCGGCGGCCGGACCGCCCGCTCCACCCCTTCCGGCGGCCGGGCCGCCCTCTCCTTACCCGGCACCGGACCGTGCCCCCTCTACAGGCGACCGGACCGCCCTCCCCCTACCCGGGACCGAACCGCCCCCGCCCCCTCACCCCTCCCCGCGCAACCGCCCCCGCGTCTCCATCAGTGCGAATCCCAGCAGGTTCGGGCCGCGCCACCGCTCCGGGTCCATCGCCGCGTCGTCGTCCGCCGCGAGGCCGATGCCCCATACCCGGTCCACCGGGCTCGCCTCGACCAGCACCCGATCGCCCGTGCCCAGCAGGAACTCCCGCAGATCCGCGTGGGCGTTGAACTTGTGGACGCTGCCCTCCACGACGATTGCGTACCGCTCGCGCTCCCATATGCGCTCGTCGAAGCCGCGCACCAGGCGTCCCGCCTTCTTGGCGAGGGAGGGGTGCTCCGCGACCAGCGCCCGGCGCTCCGCCTCCGCGTCGCCGAAGAGACGGGCCTTGGCCGCCATCATCCAGTGCTCGGCGGTCCCGTACGTCACTCCGGCCACGGTGAACGGCGAGGGCCACCACTGACTCAGGCAACTCGGGCCCACCTGTCCGTCGGCCCGCGCCCGGTGACCCCAGAAGTGCAGATACTTGATCCGAGTCCCGGTGTGGACCTGCCTGACCAGGGCCTCCCGGGAGTCGATCTTCCCCGTGATCCTTTCCATGCATGCGAGTCTGGCAGGCACCACTGACACTCCGTCCCCCCTTTTCCGTGCTCACTCGACACCTGGTCGACAGATTCCGTCGCGTAACCGAAAGGCAACAACGGAATCCCTTGTAGGACCGCTATTGCTCTGTCAGGATCGGCACTCAAATCGAGCTGGAGCTACGCCACCCGCCCCCCGATCCGCGGGGCGACGGCGGAGGAGAGCGACATGCACAACCCGGGCAGTCACACCCCGGAACGATTCCCGGCGCAGGACCGCTTCTCGGACGGTGCGCAGTTCATCGCGGGCCGCCTGACGAAGGGGACCTCCGGCCGTACGCACGCGGTCGTCGATCCGGCGACCGGCGAGGAGGTGTACACCTACGAGCTGGCAGGACCCGACGACGTCGACGCGGCCGTGGCCGCCGCCCGCGCGGCCTTCCCCGGCTGGTCCGGCGCCACTCCCGGCGAGCGCTCGGACGCGCTGCACCGTTTCGCCGCCGTGCTCGCCGACCGTGCCGAGGACTTCGCCCGCGCGGAGTCCCTCCAGTGCGGCAAGCCGCTGAAGCTGACGCGCGAGTTCGACGTCCCCGGCACCATCGACAACATCGCCTTCTTCGCCGGCGCCGCCCGGCACCTGCAGGGGCAGTCGGCCGGGGAGTACTCCGGCGACCACACCTCGTACGTGCGCCGTGAGCCCATCGGCGTCGTCGGGTCGATCGCCCCCTGGAACTACCCCCTCCAGATGGCCGCCTGGAAGATCCTCCCGGCGATCGCGGCGGGCAACACCATCGTGCTCAAGCCGGCGGAGCTCACGCCGCTCACCTCGCTGATGTTCGCCCAGGCCGCGACCGACGCCGGGATTCCGGACGGTGTCGTCAACGTCGTCACCGGCACCGGCAAGGAGGCCGGCGAGCACCTCGTGGGCCACCCCGACGTCGTCATGACGTCCTTCACCGGCTCCACCGCCGTCGGCATGCGTGTCGCCGAGATCGCCACCGCGACCGTCAAGCGCATCCACCTGGAGCTCGGCGGCAAGGCCCCCTTCGTCGTCTTCGACGACGCGGACCTCGACGCCGCCGTCAACGGCGCCGTCGCCGGTGCGCTCATCAACACCGGCCAGGACTGCACGGCCGCCACGCGCGCGTACGTGCAGCGTCCCCTCTACGAAGCGTTCGTGGAGCGGACGGCCGCCCTCATGGAGTCCGTCCGGCTCGGGGATCCCTTCGCCCCCGGTACCGACCTCGGCCCGCTGATCTCACACGTCCAGCGCGACCGTGTCGCGGGCTTCGTCGAGCGGGCGCGCTCCTACGCGCGCGTGGTGACCGGCGGCGAGGCTCCCGGGGGAGACCTCGAGAAGGGCGCGTACTTCCGCCCCACCCTGGTCGCGGACGCCGCCCAGGACAGCGAGATCGTCCAGTCCGAGATCTTCGGCCCGGTACTGGTGGTTCTGCCGTTCGACAGCGACGACGATGGAATCAGGCTCGCCAACGACACCCCGTACGGACTCGCCGCCTCCGCCTGGAGCCGCGACGTCTACCGGACGAACCGCGCCACCCGCGAGATCAAGGCGGGCTGCGTGTGGGTCAACGATCACATCCCGATCATCAGCGAGATGCCGCACGGCGGCTACAAGGCGTCCGGCTTCGGCAAGGACATGTCGACGTACTCCTTCGAGGAGTACACCCAGATCAAGCACGTCATGTTCGACAACACGGCGGTGGCCAGGAAGGACTGGCACCGCACGATCTTCGGGGACCGATAGCAGAACAGGCCGCCCGACCGCGGCCGCACTCCCGAAAGGGCAGCACGCGCATGGAGCAGTACGAGCCCGACCGCCTGTCACCGGCCGTGGCGGCCGCCGTGCGGCGCAGTTACCGCAACGGACGCGCCGCGATGACCCGCCGTTCGCTGCTGCGCGCCTCCGCGGGCGGCGCGCTCGCCGCCGGCGGCATGATGGCGCTCAGCAGTTGCGGCATCCCCGCAGCGGGCAAGACGGAAGGCGGCCAGTCGGCCGACGACCACTCGGCCAAGGAGAAGGAGATCAACTTCTCCAACTGGCCCGAGTACATCGACGTGGACGACAGCGGCAAGCACCATCCGACGCTGGACACGTTCCGCAAGCGGACCGGCATCACGGTCAAGTACACCGAGGACATCAACGACAACGACGAGTTCTTCGGCAAGATCCAGCCGCAGCTCGCCGCGGGCCAGGACACCGGCCGCGACCTCATCGTGCTCACCGACTGGCTGGCCGCGCGCATGGTCCGCCTCGGCTATGTGCAGAAACTGGACACGTCCAACCTGCCGCACGCCTACGCCAACCTCTCGGACCAGTTCCGCAGCCCGGACTGGGACCCGGGCCGCGCCTACTCGTACGTGTGGCAGGGCATCTCGACCGTCGTCGCCTTCAACAAGAAGGCGCTGAACGGCGTCGAGGTGAAGTCGGTCTCCGACCTGCTCGACAACCCCAAGCTCAAGGGCCGGGTCGGCCTGCTCACCGAGATGCGCGACACGGTCGGCATGACCATGCTCGACATGGGCATGGACCCGGCGAAGTTCACCGACGACGACTACGACAAGGTGATCGCCCGGATCCAGAAGGCCGTCGACAAGGGACAGATCCGCCGCTTCACCGGCAACGACTACACCTCGGACCTCAGCAAGGGCGACCTGGCCGCCTGTATCGCCTGGGGCGGCGACATCGTCCAGCTCCAGGCGGACAGCGCGAACGTCGGCTACATCATCCCCGACAGCGGCTACATGACGTCGACCGACAACCTGATGATCCCGAACAAGGCGCGCCACAAGACCAACGCCGAGCGGCTCATCGACTTCTACTACGAGCCGCAGCCGGCCGCCGAACTCTCCGCCTACGTGAACTACGTGAGTCCCGTCGCGGACGTGAAGCCGTACCTCGCCAAGATCGACAAGTCGGCGGCGGAGAACCCGCTGATCCTTCCCGACAAGGCCATGCAGGCGAAGTCTGTCGCCTTCCGCGCGCTGACCTCGAAGGAAGAGACGGCCTACCAGCAGAAGTTCGCGAAGCTCACAGGGGCGTGACGAAGATGACCAAAGACAGCAGCGGAGACGTCCGCCTCTCCGGCATCAGCAAGACCTACGGCTCCTTCACCGCCGTGCACCCGCTCGATCTGACCGTGCCCCAGGGCTCGTTCTTCGCCCTGCTCGGCGCGTCCGGCTGCGGCAAGACCACCACCCTGCGCATGATCGCCGGCCTGGAGGAGCCCAGCGGCGGCACCGTCCACCTCGGCGACCAGGAGGTCACCCAACTGCCGCCCTACAAGCGGCCGGTGAACACCGTCTTCCAGTCCTACGCCCTCTTCCCGCACCTCGACATCTTCGAGAACGTCGCCTTCGGCCTGCGCCGGCGCGGCATCAAGAGCGTGAAGAAGCAGGTCGAGGACATGCTGGAGCTGGTCCAGCTCGGCGAGCAGGCGCGCAAGAAGCCGCACCAGCTCTCCGGCGGCCAGCAGCAGCGCGTCGCGGTGGCCCGCGCACTGATCAACACCCCGAAGGTGCTGCTCCTGGACGAGCCGCTCGGCGCCCTCGACCTCAAGCTGCGCCGCCAGATGCAGCTGGAGCTCAAGCGCATCCAGACCGAGGTCGGCATCACCTTCATCCATGTCACGCACGACCAGGAGGAGGCCATGACCATGGCCGACACGGTCGCCGTGATGAACGCGGGCCGCGTCGAGCAGCTCGGCTCGCCCACCGACCTGTACGAGAACCCCAACACCACCTTCGTCGCCAACTTCCTCGGCACCTCGAACCTGATCGAGGCCGAGGTCGACTCCAAGAGCGGCGACGACATCGTCCTCAGGGCGGGCGGCGGCAAGCTGGTGCTGCCAGGGTCGCGGTGCAGCGCGCCGACGACGACCGGCGGCAAGGTGCTGGTCGGCGTCCGCCCCGAGAAGATCTCGCTCACGCACGCCGACGACGCGGGTGAGATCGGCGAGGAGCGCAACCGCATCACCGGGAAGATCGCCGACTCCAGCTTCATCGGCGTCTCCACGCAGTACGTCATCGACAGCCCCGTCTGTCCCGAGTTCGAGGTCTACGCGCAGAACATCGACCGCGACGCCCGCCTCGTGCCCGGTACCGAGGTCGTCCTGCACTGGAACCCGGCCCACACCTTCGGCCTCGACGCAGCCCAGGACATCGACGCCGGTGTCGCCGAGGTCGAGGAGGAGGCCGCCTGATGGCCACGGTCACCGAGGCGCCGCCGCCCCTGGCGCCCGCCCCCGAGAAGAAGCCCCCGCACAAACGCGGCCGCTGGACGCCGTACTGGCTGCTGCTGCCCGGTCTCCTGTGGCTGATCGTCTTCTTCGCGCTGCCGATGATCTACCAGGCCTCCACGTCCGTGCAGACGGGCTCCCTGGAGGAGGGCTACAAGGTCACCTGGCACTTCGCCACCTACTGGGACGCGCTGTCCGAGTACTGGCCGCAGTTCCTGCGCTCGATCCTCTACGCCGGCTCGGCGACGATCCTGTGCCTGATCCTGGGCTACCCGCTCGCGTACCTCATCGCCTTCCGGGCGGGCCGCTGGCGGAACCTGATCATGGTCCTGGTGATCGCGCCCTTCTTCACCAGCTTCCTGATCCGCACCCTCGCCTGGAAGACGATCCTCGCGGACAGCGGACCGGTGGTGAGCGTTCTCAACACCCTGCACATCCTGGACATCACCAACGCGCTCGGCTGGACCGCCGGCGACCGCGTCCTCGCCACCCCGCTCGCCGTGGTGTGCGGTCTGACGTACAACTTCCTGCCGTTCATGATCCTGCCGCTCTACACCTCGCTGGAGCGCATCGACGGACGGCTGCACGAGGCGGCCGGCGACCTGTACGCCAAGCCCTGGACCACCTTCCGCAAGGTCACCTTCCCGCTGTCGATGCCGGGCGTGGTCTCCGGCACGCTGCTGACCTTCATCCCGGCGGCCGGCGACTTCGTCAACGCCGAACTCCTCGGCTCGACCGACACCCGCATGATCGGAAACGTCATCCAGACCCAGTTCCTGCGGATTCTGGACTACCCGACGGCGGCGGCCCTCTCCTTCATCCTGATGGCCGCGATCCTGTTCATGGTCACCATCTACATCCGCAGGGCCGGGACGGAGGATCTGGTCTAAATGCCTTTCGTCAACTGGCTCAAGCGCCATCTCGTGGTCATCGCCGGACTGGTGACGCTCGGATACCTGCTGCTGCCGAACGTCATCGTCACGGTGTTCTCCTTCAACAAACCCAAGGGCCGCTTCAACTACCAGTGGCAGCAGTTCTCCACGGACGCCTGGAAGGACCCGTGCGGCGTCGCCGACATGTGCGGCTCGCTGTCGATCAGCCTCCAGATCGCCTTCTGGGCGACCATCGGCGCCACCCTGCTCGGCACGATGATCGCCTTCGCGCTGGTCCGCTACCGGTTCCGCGCGCGGGGCACGGTGAACTCGCTGATCTTCCTGCCGATGGCGATGCCCGAGGTCGTCATGGCGGCCTCGCTGCTCACCCTGTTCCTCAACCTCGGCGCCCAGCTGGGCTTCTGGACGATCCTGATCGCCCACATCATGTTCTGCCTCAGCTTCGTCGTCGTCGCCGTCAAGGCGCGCGTGATGTCGATGGACCCGCGCCTGGAGCAGGCGGCGCAGGACCTCTACGCCGGTCCGGCGCAGACCTTCCTGCGCGTCACGCTGCCCATCGCGGCGCCCGGAATCGCCGCGGGCGCGCTGCTCTCCTTCGCGCTGTCCTTCGACGACTTCATCATCACCAACTTCAACGCGGGCTCCACCGTCACCTTCCCCATGTTCGTCTGGGGCTCGGCTCAGCGCGGAACGCCCGTCCAGATCAACGTCATCGGCACGGCGATGTTCCTGGTCGCCGTACTGCTGGTGCTGACCTCCATGGTGATCAGCAATCGCCGCAACAGGCAGAAGGCATAACCGCACGACCCTCGTAGGGAGTTGAAATCATGGCCCCGAGCGCCATGCTGTTCAATTCTGGGGGCAACACCCCCAGACCCCCTGACTGGACGAAGTCTCTCTCCGACGCACGGCCCGTCCCGTACTGGCTGGAAGACCCCGGCAAGCCCCAACCCGAGCCCGCGCTGACCGGCGCCGAGACCTGCGACCTGCTGGTCGTCGGCGGCGGCTACAGCGGACTGTGGACCGCGCTCATCGCCAAGGAGCGCGATCCCGGACGGGATGTCGTCCTGCTGGAAGGCCGTGAGGCGGGCTGGGCCGCCTCCGGCCGCAACGGCGGCTTCTGCGCCGCCTCCCTCACCCACGGCCTGCCCAACGGACTGGCCCGCTGGCCGGCCGAGATCCACCGGCTGGAGGAGCTGGGCACCCGCAACCTCGACGAGATCGAGAAGGCGGTCGCCCGGTACGACCTCGACTGCGACTTCGAGCGCACCGGCGAGATCGACGTGGCGACTCAGCCGTACCAGGCGGCGGAACTGCGCGACTGGCACGAGCAGTTGGAGCGTGAGGGCCTTGCCGACGGCGTCGAGTTCCTGGACGCCGAAGCGGTGCGGAAAGAAGTCGACTCACCCACGTTCCAGGCGGGCCTGTGGGACCGCCGGGGCGTCGCCATGCTCCATCCGGCGAAGCTCGCCTGGGGTCTCAAGCGCGCCTGCCTCCGGCTCGGCGTCCGCGTCTACGAGCACACCCCGGCCCTCGCCCTGAAGCAGTACGGCGCCGGCATGGCCGTCCGCACCCCCTACGGCTCGGTCCGCGCCCGCAAGGTCGCGCTCGGCACCAACATCTTCCCGAACCTCATCAAACGCGTGCGCTCGTACACCGTCCCGGTCTACGACTACGCGCTGATGACCGAGCCGCTGAGCGACGAGCAGCTGGCGTCGATCGGCTGGCGGGGCCGCCAGGGACTCGGGGACAGCGCCAACCAGTTCCACTACTTCCGGCTGTCCGCGGACAACCGCATCCTGTGGGGCGGTTACGACGCGATCTATCCCTACGGCGGCCGGGTGCGCGCCGAGTACGACGACCGCCCGGAGACCTACGCCAAGCTCGCCGGGCACTTCTTCACCTGCTTCCCGCAGCTGGAGGGCGTCCGCTTCACGCACGCGTGGGGCGGCGCCATCGACACCTGCTCGCGCTTCTCGGCGTTCTTCGGCACCGCGCACCAGGGCAACGTCGCCTACGCGGCGGGCTACACGGGCCTCGGCGTGGGCGCCACGCGCTTCGGCGCCGACGTGATGCTGGACCTGCTGGCGGGGGAGACGACGGAGCGGACGGCGCTGGAGATGGTCCGCAAGAAGCCCCTGCCCTTCCCGCCCGAGCCCTTCGCCTGGACCGGCATCGCCCTCACCAAGTGGTCGCTCGCCCGCGCCGACGCGCAGGCCGGCCGCCGCAACCTCTGGCTGCGGACGATGGACCGGCTGGGACTCGGCTTCGACAGCTGAGTGTGATCCAGCTCACTTCAACTGGGTGCCCGAACCCGCGTAATGCCTGCCGGGGGACCTCCCTCTCTCCCGTGACGCGACGGCGTCGACAAGCGACAGGGAGGTCTCCTCATGACTGGGGCGAAGTCGGCGGTCGAGTGGCTGGCATCCGTTGCTCCGGATCCCGAGGCCTGCCGCCGGGAGTGGGAGCGCAATCCGCTGGGGATCGCGCTGCTGCCCGCCGGCAAGGTCTGGGACGTGCTCATCCTGCCGAGCGAACTGGGCTATCCCACACTCGACGTCCTCACCCGCATCCTCGGCCGGCCCGGCCCGGTGCTGGCCGACTTCGGGGACGCGCGGATGGGCTTCCTGGTGCCGCCGGGCACCGCGGCCCGATGGCTCGGTACGGGCATCCGTACGGCCGGGGCCGGCACCTGGATCGTGGTGCCGTACCCGGGCCGCTCGACCAGCGGGGTCCGCTGGCTGGTGCCGCCGGACGGCTCCGGCACGCTCACCGACCCGGCACTGCTCGAACTGGCCATGCACGAGGCGGCGGCGGGCCTGGCCGGTGAGGACGACGGCCGGGGCCGGAGGTCTTGACAAGGGGATTGGTCTGGACCAAATTGGGCGCGCTCCACCCCTCCAATTCCCCCCTGCCCGGAGGCACTTGTGGACCGCCCCAGACGCCCCAGACACACCAGACCCGTCCTCGCCGCGCTCACAGCGGCCCTGCTGGCCGTACCCGGCATCACCGCCCTCTCGTCGTCCGCCCGTGCGGCCGACGCGGACCTGGCACGCAACGGAGGCTTCGAGTCCGGCCTCGACGGCTGGAGCTGCACGGCCGGTACGGCGGTCGGCTCACCTGTGCACAGCGGCGGTTCCGCGCTCCAGGCGACCCCGGCCGGCAGCGACAACGCGCAGTGTGCGCAGACCGTGACGGTGCAGCCCAATTCCCAGTACACGCTGAGCGGTTACGTCCGCGGCTCCTACGTCTACCTCGGCGCGTCCGGTACCGGCACCGGCGACGTCTCCACCTGGACCCAGTCCGCCCCCGACTGGCAGAAGCTCACCACGACCTTCACCACCGGCGCCGCCACGACCAAGGTGACCATCTACACGCACGGCTGGTACGGCACCGGCGCCTACTTCGCCGACGACGTCTCCCTCGTCGGCCCGGGCGCGAGCACCGGCCTGCCGCCCGCCGCGCCCGGCGGTCTCAAGGCCGGCACGGTCACGTCCTCCAGCGTCGCTCTGTCCTGGTCGGCGGTGACCGGCGCGGCGAGCTACTCCGTCTACCGCGACGGTGCCAAGGTCCAGACGGCGAGCGGCACTTCGGCCACCGTGACCGGACTGACCCCGGCCACGGCCTACAGCTTCCAGGTCACCGCCGTGAACGACGCCGGCGAGTCCGCGAAGTCCGCCGTCGTCACCGCCACCACGTCCACCGGCTCGACCGGCGGCGGCTCCACCGACCTCCCCACCCATGCCCTGGTCGGCTACCTCCACGCGAGCTTCGCCAACGGGTCCGGCTACACGCGCGTGGCAGACGTCCCGGACAGCTGGGACGTCATCGACCTGGCCTTCGGCGAGCCGACCTCCGCCACCTCCGGCGACATCCGCTTCACCCGCTGCCCGGTCACCGAGTGCCCGAACGCCGAGTCGGACGCCGACTTCAAGGCCGCGATCAAGGCCAAGCAGGCAGCCGGCAAGAAGGTGCTGATCTCCATCGGCGGCGCCAACGGGCAGGTCCAGCTGACCACCACCGCCGCCCGCGACGCCTTCGTCTCCTCGGTCTCGAACATCATCGACACCTACGGCCTCGACGGCCTGGACATCGACTTCGAGGGCCACTCGCTCTCCCTGAACGCCGACGACACGGACTTCAAGAACCCGAAGACCCCGGTGATCGTCAACCTGATCTCGGCCCTGAGGACCCTGAAGGCCAAGTACGGCTCGAAGTTCGTCCTGACCATGGCCCCGGAGACCTTCTTCGTGCAGATGGGCTACCAGTTCTACGGCACCGGGAAGTTCGGCGGGCAGGACCCGCGCTGCGGCGCCTACCTCCCGGTCGTCTACGCCCTGCGGGACGACCTGACCCTGCTGCACGTCCAGGACTACAACTCCGGCCCGATCATGGGCCTCGACAACCAGTACCACTCCATGGGCGGCGCCGACTTCCACATCGCCATGACCGACATGCTGCTCACCGGTTTCCCGGTCGCGGGCGACGCGAACAACGTCTTCCCGCCGCTGCGCCCCGACCAGGTGGCCATCGGCATGCCGGCCTCCACGAACGCGGGCAACGGCTACGTCGCCCCGGCCGAGGTCACCAAGACCCTCGACTGCCTCACGAAGAAGACCAATTGCGGCTCGTACCCCACCCACGGCACCTGGCCCGCGCTGCGCGGACTGATGACGTGGTCGGTCAACTGGGACCGCTACTCGAACTGGGAGTTCCAGCGGACCTTCGACGGCTACTTCGGCTGATCCCCGGCTCTGCCGAGGACCGTCCGGAGGACCGTGAGCAGCATCGCGCAGAGGCACCAGCTGGCCACGACGTCCAGTGGCCAGTGGTAGCCGCGGCGGACCAGACCGTAGCCGACACCGAGGTTGACGAGCACGCAGGCGGCGACGAGGGCGCGGCGGACCCGGGCGCTGCTCAGCCAGGGGAGGAGGAGCAGGGTCGCGGTGCCGTACGCGATGGAGGCCGTGGCGGTGTGGCCGGAGGGGTAGTAGCCGGTGCCCGGGCCCATGATCGGTGGGCCCGGACGGTCGATCAGCACCTTGAGCGGGACGACCAGGGCCGGGACCAGAACCATCGCCACGGCCGCGGCCAGGGGCGCAAGCCACCAGCGGTACGTCCCCGCGGCACGGCCGCGCCGGCCCACGTAGCCGATGACCAGGACGAGTACCGGGACGGCGACGAAGACGTTGCCCAGGTCGGCGAGGCCTCCGTAGACGCGCAGCGGGTCCACGAGGGCGTGGCTGACGCGCTTGTCCACACGAACGAGCAGGCCGTCGGAGACGACCTGCCAGGTGATCAGCGCGAAGAGCAGGGCGGGAAGCCCGAGAAGCGGAAGAAAGGAGGCCGGCCGCCCCGGAACAGGGGGGGTGGTTCCGAGGCGGCCGATCTGACCGGATCGACGCCCACCCCGGGGGGTTTGGGGCGGGCGACTGTCCGATCGGTGAGGAGATCCGGAGCCAGAAACTCCGGGTGTGTGCGCGAGGGCACGACCAGGTCGTAGCTGGGGAGGCCACGGCCTGAAGTCGCCCACAGTCCCCTGTGAGCGGGGTGTATCTCTCATCTGGGTAGAACCTACGGCAGCAGATGGGCTGAAGACAGGCGGAATCGCGTCCCGCCATCCACCTCGCACACGTTCTTCACACGGCCTGACGCAGCCATTCCGTGCCTCAGATACGGGCGAAGGCCTGCTCGATGATGTCGAGGCCCTCGTTGAGCAGGTCCTCGCCGATCACGAGCGGGGGCAGGAAGCGGAGCACGTTGCCGTAGGTGCCACAGGTCAGAACCAGCAGGCCCTCCTGGTGGCAGGCCTTGGCCAGCGCGGCGGTCGCCTCCGCGTCGGGCTCCTTGGTCGTACGGTCCTTGACCAGCTCGATGGCGATCATGGCGCCGCGGCCACGCACGTCACCGATGATGTCGAACTTGTCGGCCATGGCGGTCAGGCGGCCCTTCATGATCGCCTCGATGTTCTTCGCCCTGGCGTTGAGGTCGAGCTCCTTCATGGTCTCGATGGCGCCGAGCGCACCGGCGCAGGCCACCGGGTTGCCGCCGTAGGTACCGCCCAGGCCGCCGGCGTGGGCGGCGTCCATGATCTCGGCGCGGCCGGTCACGGCGGCCAGCGGCAGACCGCCGGCGATGCCCTTCGCGGTCGTGATCAGGTCGGGGACGATGCCCTCGTCCTCGCACGCGAACCACTGGCCGGTGCGGCAGAAGCCGGACTGGATCTCGTCGGCGACGAAGACGATGCCGTTGTCCGAGGCGAACTTGCGGATCGCGGGCAAAAAGCCCTGCGCGGGCTCGATGAAGCCGCCCTCGCCGAGCACCGGCTCGATGATGATCGCGGCCACGTTGTCCGGGCCGACCTGCTTGGTGATCTGGTCGATGGCCTGCGCGGCGGCCTCGGGCCCTGCGTTCTCGGCACCGGTCGGCCAGCGGTAGCCGTAGGCCACCGGCACCCGGTAGACCTCGGGCGCGAACGGGCCGAAGCCGTGCTTGTACGGCATGTTCTTCGCCGTCAGCGCCATCGTGAGGTTGGTGCGGCCGTGGTAGCCGTGGTCGAAGACGACCACGGCCTGGCGCTTGGTGTAGGCACGCGCGATCTTGACGGCGTTCTCGACGGCCTCGGCGCCGCTGTTGAACAGCGCGGACTTCTTGGCGTGGTCACCCGGGGTGAGCTCGGCGAGGGCCTCGGCGACCTCCACGTAGCCCTCGTAGGGGGTGACCATGAAACAGGTGTGGGTGAAGTCCGCGAGCTGGGCGGAGGCCCGGCGCACGACGGCCTCGGCGGAGGCGCCGACCGAGGTCACGGCGATGCCGGAGCCGAAGTCGATGAGCCGGTTGCCGTCGACGTCCTCGATGATCCCGCCGCCCGCGCGGGCGGTGAACACGGGCAGCACGGAGCCCACGCCCTGCGCGACCGTGGCGGTGCGGCGGGCCTGCAGTTCCTGCGACTTCGGGCCGGGGATGGCGGTGACGATCCGGCGCTCCTGCGGAAGTGCGCTCATGAGGGGCTCCTGGGGTTCTGCGCGGTGGTGCGGATGGCGTTTTACGGACTCTTGCCTTCTTTTCTCGCAGGCTAGGACGGGGGATGAAAGGTGGGCATGCTCCATGTGGGCGTTGTCGGCCGACGCGATTGTCCACCGTGGACATGGTGCCGGTCACGGACCCCGGCCGTGTAAAGCGGTGAACTGCCCGGACGGGGCGTTAGATTGACCGCTGACGGTGGACGGAGCGGCTGGTCAAGGGGCGAGGGCGATGGACAGCGACGGGACGCAGGACGCGCGGGGTACGCATGCGAACCCGGTCCCACGTCCGGCGGGACCACCTCGGATGCCGTCGGCGCCGCCCAGGCCCGCCACGGCCCCGGGCGTACCGCCGCGGCCGGACGGGTCGGCGTTCCTGAACTGGCTGCGGGCGCCGCGCCCGGACGCGCTGCCCGGTGTGTGGCGGTTCGGGCACCGGCCGCGCCCGGAGGAGGAGCCCGAGCTCATCCCCGCCCGCCAGCTGATCAGCGGCGCGGTGATCGCCTTCCTGGTCGGCTGGCTCGTCTGGTCGCTGCTGTGGAACGGCTACCTCGGCGGCTGGTGGCTGCTCCCGCTCTACGCGATGATCCCCGACTCCTGGGCCCAGCCGCACAGCTTCGGCTCGGTCGTGGTGGTCTACGCCTACTACGTGCTCATCGCCCTGGTCATCATGATCGGCGTGGGCCGCCTCGGCCGCTGGGGCGAGATCTGGCGCCGCTACGGCCCGCCCGCCTGGAAGCGGACGGCGCCCCGCGCCGAACGCCCGCCCGTTCCCGAGCAGGACCCCGTCGAGTGGCCCCAGCTGCGGGCCGCCGGGGCCGAGGACGCCGCCGAGCGGCTGGCCACCGAGGCCCGATCGGGACTGATGCGGGACGTGGACCACGCCCGGATCGTCCGCGCCTGGCAGGGCGTGCGCACCGGCCGGCACACCCTCGCCGCCTTCACCCGCGCCGTGCTCCAGGACGGCGCCGCCGCCTGTCTGCACCCCTCCGGGGAACGCGACCTGCCGGCCCGGCTGGCCCGGCACGACCTGTTGACCGGGCAGGTGCGGCTCGGCACGACCGCCGACGACCCCCGCAACCCGTACGCCTACCGCGGGGCCGGCCTCGGCCTCGGCACCGATCTGCTCGGCACCTCCCTGCTGGCGGTCGGCCCGGCCGGCTCCGGCAAGACCGCCAGCGTGGTCCAGCCGCTCGCCGAGTCCCTCTGCCTGCACGCCCTCGCCGGACGGGCCGCCGTGGTCGTGGTCGCAGCCGCGGGCGCGGCGCTCGGACCGGCCGACTCCTACGACGTCGTCGTACGCATCGGCAATCCGGAATCCGTGTACGACCTCGATCTCTACGGCGGGAGCGGGGACCCCGACGAGGCGGCGGCCGTGCTCGCCGAGGCGCTCGTCGGGGATCTCGCCGATCCGCATCCGGGCAGTGACAGCCGGCGGTCCACGACCGTGCTCGCCCAGTTGCTCGGGCCGTTCCGGGCGGTCCACGGCCGCTTCCCCTCCGTACCGGAGCTGCGGCAGCTGCTGGACGGGGCGCCCGGCCCCCTGGACGAGCTGCGCACGGCGCTGCAGGGCTCCGGACACGACTCCCTGCTGCGGGAACTGGACGCACGGCAGCGGCAGTCGGGGCACCCGGGTGACGCCGCGGCGGTGCTCGCGGACCGGGTGGCCCTGCTGGACCGGCCCGCCTTCGCCGGGTTCTTCGACACCTCGGGGCAGTCGAAGCCGTTCTCGCTCAAGGCCCTCGACCACCCGGTGCGGGTCCGTGTCGACCTGCCCGAGCGCGGGCACGCGGACGCGTCGCGGATGCTGGCGCGGCTGGTGCTCGCGCAGTTCACGGCGAGCGTCGCGGTGCGCGAGGACCGTTCGCTGTTCGCCTGCCTGGTGCTGGACGACGCGACGGGCGTCGTGACGCCGGAGGCGGTGCGCGGGATCCAGCGGCTGCGCTCGGCGAACGCCGGTGCCGTGCTCACCCTGCGCACCCTGGACGACGTGCCGAGGCCGCTGCGCGGGCCGCTGCTCGGCAGCGCCGGCTGCCGGATGGCGCTCTCCGGGCTCACCCCCTGGGACGGGCAGGACTTCGCCGAGGTCTGGGGCAAGGAGTGGACGGAGGCGCGGGACGTCACCGACCGGCAGATCATCGCCGAGACCCCGGCAGGCAAGGCCGTGCACATGCTGCGCCGGGTGATCACCGGCAAGGCGCCGACCGCGCGGGCGGTGACCGTGCGGCAGGTCGAGCGGGAGCGGTGGTCGGCCTCCGAGCTGGCGCACGGGGTGCCGCCGGGCCACGCGGTGCTGTCCCTGACGAATGTGAAGGGGGAGCACGCGCCCCCGCTGCTGGTGGATCTGAGGGATTAGGTCTGGACACCGAGGCGCAGGGTGACCGTACGGTGAGGCAGAATCTGCACACGCCGTTCATACCAAGCGGCCAAAGATCACAAGGTTCGCCCGGTCCACGCAAACCTGACCTGAAGGTCCCATGCCTCCGACGCTTGCTTCGCTCGTCCACCACCCCGCGCTCAAGCTCACCGTGCGCGCGGATGAGGACCGCCTGGACGTGCCCGTCCGCTGGGCGCACGTCAGCGAACTCGCCGATCCCGTGCCGTACATGGAGGGCGGCGAGCTGCTGCTGGTCACCGCGCTGAAGCTGGACGCGGAGGACCCGGAGGCGATGCGGCGCTACGTGAAGCGGCTGGTCGGCGCCGGGGTGGTGGGGCTGGGCTTCGCCATCGGCGTCAACTACGAGGAGATCCCGAAGGCGCTGGTCGACGCGGCGGAGGAAGAGGGGCTGCCGCTGCTCGAGGTGCCGCGCCGCACGCCCTTCCTCGCCATCAGCAAGGCGGTCTCGGCGGCCATCGCGGCCGACCAGTACCGGGCGGTGACGGCCGGCTTCGCCGCGCAGCGTGAACTGACCAAGCAGGCGCTGACGGCCGGCCCCGAGGGGGTCCTGTCCGCGCTCGCCGCGCAGGTCGACGGCTGGGCGGCGCTCTACGACGTCTCGGGCACCGTCGTCGCCACGGCCCCGGAGTGGGCGGGCCGGCGGGCCGCGCGGCTGACGGCGGAGGTGGAGCGGCTGCGCGAGCGGCCGGCGCCCGCGTCCTCGGTGGTCGGCCCGCCGGACAACGAGGACCGCGTCGAACTGCACTCGCTGGGCACGGAGCGCCGGGCGCGCGCCGCGCTCGCGGTGGGCACGGCGGCGGCCCTCGGCACGGCGGAGAGGTACGCGCTGCACTCGGCGATCGCGCTGCTCACGCTCACCACGGAGCGGTCGAGGTCGCTGCACGCGGCGCAGCAGCGCCTCGGAGCGGCGGTGCTGCGCATGCTCCTCGCGGGCGAGCCGGACCACGCGCGGGCCGTCGCGGGCCATCTGTACGGGGGCCTCCTGGACGCTCCCTTCCGGATGATCGTCGCCGAGTCGGTGTCGAGCGCGCGCGCCGCGGCCGACCCGGCCGCCGATCCGCTGGGCGTGCTCGCCGAGATCGTGGAGTCGGCGGCCGCGCGGGCGGGGGAGGCCGTGCTGGTCGTACCCGAGGGGGAGCAGCTGATCGCGCTGGCCGCGGACGGGGGCGCGGCGGTCGCCGCGTGCGGGGAGTACGCGGCGGGTGTGGAGGCCGCGCGCTCCGACGCGGCGACGGCGCGGGAGCCCGCCGGTGACGAGGACGAGATCGTGGTGGGGCTGTCGGCGCCGGTGGGACCGATAGCGGCCGCGGCGGCGTACAAGCAGGCCGAGCAGGCGCTGTCGGTGGCCCGGCGGCGGGGCCGGGTGTGTGTGGCGCACGAGCAGCTGGCCTCCGGGTCGGTGCTGCCGTTGCTCGCCGACGACGCGGTCAAGGCTTTCGCGGACGGGCTGCTCCGCCCGCTGTACGAGCACGACGCGACCGGCCGCGGCGACCTGGTGGCCTCCCTGCGCGCCTGGCTCTCCCGCCACGGCCAGTGGGACGCGGCGGCGGCGGACCTGGGCGTCCACCGGCACACGCTGCGTTACCGGATGCGCCGGGTCGAGGAGATCCTGGGGCGTTCCCTGGACGACCCGGACGCCCGCATGGAGCTGTGGCTGGCGCTGAAGGCGACGTCGACGGAGTGAGTGCCGCGCGCATGGGGTGAGGTGGCCCGTGCTGCTTCCCGTGGGCTGAAAATGGCCGAACCGTCGCACTCCCGCATGCGACCACTACACACCGGCGAAACGCGACTCCGCCCCCACCGTCCTACCGTGGTCACGGACCACCCTGCACACCCCCTACCGCGGAAGGGCCGGGACCTCATGACTTCCACCACCGCCTTCTGGCTCGCCGGCCGCCAGGCCACGGGCGACGACACCTTCGACGTGACCTCCCCGTGGGACGGCCGGCTCGTCGGCAAGGTCAGCGTGCCGACGGACGCCCAGGTCGAGGAGGCCGTCGCCGCCGCCCACGCCGTCCTCGACGACTTCGCCGCGACCCCGGCCCACGTCCGCGCCGCCGCCCTCGACCACGTCAGCAAGCGCCTGGCCGAGCGCACCGAGGAGATCGCCCAGCTGATCTCCGCCGAGAACGGCAAGCCGATCAAGTGGGCCCGCGGCGAGGTCGGCCGCGCCGTCTCCGTCTTCCGGTTCGCCGCGGAGGAGGCCCGCCGCTTCAACGGCGGCGAGGCCCAGCGCCTCGACACCGACGCCGGCGGCCAGGGCCGGCTCGCCCTCACCCGCCGCTTCCCGAAGGGCGTGGTCCTCGGCATCGCGCCCTTCAACTTCCCGCTCAACCTCTGCGCCCACAAGATCGCCCCGGCGATCGCGGCCGGTGCGCCGATCATCCTGAAGCCGGCCCCGGCCACCCCGCTCTCCGGCCTCGTCATCGGTGACCTGCTCGCCGAGACCGACCTCCCGGCCGGCTCCTGGAGCATCCTCCCGGTCGCCAACGACAAGATGCCCGCCCTGGTCCAGGACGAGCGCCTGCCGGTCATCTCCTTCACCGGTTCCGAGAAGGTCGGCTACGCGATCATGGACTCGGTGCCGCGCAAGCACTGCACCCTGGAGCTCGGCGGCAACGGCGCGGCCGTCGTCCTCGGCGACTACGCCTCCGACGCCGACCTCGACTGGGCGGCGACCCGCATCGCCACCTTCTCCAACTACCAGGGCGGCCAGTCCTGCATCTCGGTGCAGCGGGTCATCGCGGACGCGTCCGTCTACGACCGCCTGCTGCCGCGCATCGTCGCCGCCGTCGAGGCCCAGGGGACCGGCGACCCGGGCGACGACAAGACCGACGTCGGCCCGCTGGTCAGCGAGGACGCGGCCAAGCGCGTGGAGTCGTGGGTGAAGGAGGCCGTCGAGGTCGGCGCCACGCTCCTCACCGGCGGCGACCGCGACGGCGCCTCCTACGCGCCGACCGTCCTCGCCGACGTGCCGGCCGAGGTGACCATCTCCTGCGAGGAGGTCTTCGGACCCGTCCTCACCGTGCGGAAGGTGGACGGCGAGGCCGAGGCGTTCGCCGCGGTCAACGACTCCAAGTACGGCCTCCAGGCAGGTGTGTTCACGCACGACCTCCAGGTCGCCTTCCGCGCCCACCGCGCGCTGGAGGTCGGTGGCGTCGTCGTCGGCGACGTCCCCTCCTACCGCGCCGACCAGATGCCGTACGGCGGCGCCAAGCAGTCCGGCGTGGGCCGCGAGGGCGTGAAGTTCGCGATGGACGACTACACGTACGAGCGTGTACTGGTCCTCACCGGTCTGGCTCTCTAGCCAATCCTCGAAGGGGCCCGGCACCGATGCCTTCCGGTGCCGGGCCCCTTCAGTGCCGGCCCGCTCCGGCCCCTCAACCGGAGAAGCCGACATGCGCGAGCCGCAAGGGGCCGCGCAGTCTGAGGTGGACATCGCGCACGCCCTCGGCCACGAGGCCGGTGCGGAGCGTCGTGTACGCGTACGGGTCGTCCGGGGCGATGCCCTGCGACGTCAGTGAGGCGAGCGGCGCGCCCCCGTCCAGGGACAGATCGACGACTCCCCCGCCCGCCACCGAGACGCTCACCTCGGTGACGCCGTCCCCGAAGTCGCAGTCGCGGTAGACGAGTTCGGCGCTCCTGCCGTCCGCCGGTGTCACCGCGTCCCCCGCCTCCTTCGTACGGTCGACGACGGCGGCCCCGCTCTGCTCGTCGAAGCCGGCCGCGTCCAGGCCGCGTCGGACGGCCGGGCGCGGGGCGCCGGGCTCGCCGTCCAGGAGTGCCGTCGTCCGCAGCCGGACGTCCTCGCTGGAGGCGCCCGCCAGGAGTTCGTAGGGGCCCGGCTCCAGCCGCCACCCGCCGCGGGCGACGTCCCAGAACTCGAAGGCGGACAGGGGGACTTGGAAGGACAGGTCGGCTCGCGCGCCCGGCGCAAGGGTGATCCGGCGGTGTGCGACCAGCTCGCGGCGCGGGCGCGGCACCGACGGCTCCACGGCGCGGGTGTAGAGCTGCGCGACCTCGTCGGCGGTGACGTCACCGGTGTTGGTGACCGCGAAGGAGACGTGCACCGCCGCACCGTCGATCCGGACCGACAGGTCCTCGTAGGAGAACGACGCGTACGACAGGCCGTGCCCGAACGGGAACAGCGGCGTCCCCTCGAAGTACAGATAGGTCTGCCGGCCGCCGATCACGTCGTAGTCCAGCAGTCCGGGCAGGTCGGCGTCCGTCTCGTACCAGGTCTGCGGGAGGCGGCCCGCGGGGGAGACGTCGCCGGACAGCACCCGGGCCAGGGCGGTGCCCGCGGCCTGGCCGCCGTGCGCGGTCCACAGCACCGCCGGGAGGGCCGCGGTGTCGACGGCGTACGGATACGCGGAGGTCAGTGCCAGCACGGTGTCCGGGTTCGCGGCGCGGGCCGCGCGCAGGATGCGCTCCTGATGGGCGGGGAGCCGCAGCGTCGTACGGTCCTCGGTCTCCCGGCCGTTGATGTGCGGGTCGTTGCCCGCGACCACCAGCACCACGTCGGCCTGCGCGGCGGCCCGCGCCACCGCGTCCTCGCCGCGCTCGGTCACGACGAGCCCGAACACCTCCGGGTCCGCGTCGGCAACCTTCACCCCGTCGGCGGCGACACAGACATGGCGACCCGTACCCAGGTGCCGGAGGAGGTGGCCGCCGTCGTGGGGTTCCAGGCGGAACGTCTCCTGCACGACCCAGCCGCCCGGCTGGTCCGCGGAGGCGCGCACGCGGCCGTCCTCGGCGACCGACAGATACCGGCCGTCGGGTGCGCGCAGCGTCAGCACGCCCTCGCCCCAGTCGGTCAGCGCGAACTCGGTGCCGACGGCGTCCGTGGTGAGCGGGGGCAGGTCGGTGCGGCCCGCGAGCAGGGCCGGGTCCAGGGCGCCCTCGGCGCCGCGCGCCTCGTCGGCCGCGTCCGACGGCACCACGTGCAGAAACGTACCGGCGGAGGTCTTCAGCCGGACCCGGTCCACGCCCTCCGCGAACCGCACGCGCTCGGCGCCGAACCGCTCGTACAGGCCCTCCAGCGGGGTGGAGCGGTGGATGAGCGTGCCGCTGTACCAGTCGAGCTTGCACTCGTCGGCGAGCAGGCCCACCACGGCGATGCGGGCGTCGGGGGCCAGTGGCAGCAGCCCCTCGTTCTTCAGGAGCACGACCGCCTGCTCCGCGGCCTGCTGGGCGAGCGCGCGGTGCGCCGGGGTGTCGAAGTCCTTGGTGCCGGTGTGCGGATCGTCCTGCGGGTCGAACTCACCGAGCCGGAAGCGCACGGAGAGCTGGCGGCGGACGGCGGTGTCGATGTCGCCCTCGGTCAACAGCCCCTGTTCGTAGGCCCTTTTGACCCGCCCCACGATCTGCGTGCTGTCCGTGCCGTGGTCGGTGAAGCTGTCGACGCCCGCCCGCAGCGCGGCCGCCGTCGCCTCCTCGTGGGTGGCGAAGTAGTGCTCGGGGTCGACCAGGTTGGAGGGCGCGCCCGCGTCCGAGCAGACCAGCAGGTCCTCCTCGGTCCAGGTGCGCAACTGCTCGCGCAGATACGGCGAGACGTGGTTGGGGCGGCCGTTGACCAGGTTGTACGCGGGCATCACCCCGGCCACCGCGCCCGCCTCGACCGTCTCGCGGAAGGCGCGCAGGTCGTACTCGTGCAGCACGCGCGGGCGCACCGAGCTGGACGAAGTCGCGCGGTCCGTCTCGTTGTTGTGGGCGAGCCAGTGCTTGAGCACGGGCGCCGTGCGCCAGTACACGGGGTGCTCACCCCGCAGGCCCCGGGTGTACGCGGTGGCGATGGCCGACGTCAGCTTCGGGTCCTCGGAGTAACCCTCCTCGTTGCGGCCCCACAGCGGGTGGCGCAGCAGGTTCACCGTGGGCGACCAGACGTTGAGGCCCACCCGGTCGTCATGGGCGCGCATCGCACGGGCCTCCCTGGAGACCGCCTCGCCGATCCGCCGTACGAGATCCGTGTTCCAGGTGGCTCCGAGGCCGACCGCCTGCGGGAAGACGGTGGCCGGGCCCATCCAGGCGACTCCGTGCAGCGCCTCCTGCCCGGTGCGGAAGGCGCCGACGCCGAGGCGCTCCACCGCCGGTGCGAACTGATGCAGGAAGGAGATCTTCTCGTCGAGCGTGAGCCGCTGGAGCAGGTCGTCGATGCGCTTCGCGAACGGCAGTTGCGGATCGCGGAACGGCGGCGTGGGCGGCGTCTGTGCGGTCACGTGGGATCCCTTTGTGATGAAGCGGCGTGGCGCTTTCGAAGCGCTTCGATGCTGATTCGAGAGGCCGTCAGGTGTCAAGGGCTCCTCACCGTCACTTCAAGCGCCACATGAGAATTGGTCGGTCGTGGAGGCGCCGAGGAATCTTGGGAGCGGCCCTTGTGCACCCCCTGGTGTTCACTTAACCTCACACCGACATCGAAGCGCTTCGACTATCGAATTCGCCTGCGTGGGTCACCTGCAGAGGGTCCGGTGCAGGGTCCAAGAACCGCTTCCGCTCAGCCAGTTCCACTCGAGACACCGCAGCCGACGGCCACCGCCGGGTGTCCTGGTGCGCCATGAAGGGTTGACGCAATGACGCCGAACGCCGCTTCCGCCTCCTCCGGGTCCTCCGGTCCCAGCCGGAGAAGCTTCCTCGCCTCCACGGCGGTCGCCACCGCCGCGGTGGCGGGCGGGATGCCGCTGCTCGCCGCCTGCGGCGGGTCGGACAGCACGTCGGGGGGAGGGTCCTCCGGGGGCAAGGGCGCGAAGAAGCTGCTGCCGTCCTACGTCGCCGGCAACGTGGTGAGCCCGGACATCCCGGCGAAGAACGGCTCGGCGATCGGCTTCACCGGCAAGCTCGACCTCGAAGGCCTCAAGACCTCGGTCCCCAAGAAGCTCGGCAAGGGCGGCAAGCTCACCGTCATGTCGCCGTTCTGGGGTTCGCCGCCCAAGCAGGACAACGCCTACTACAAGGCGATGAACGACCTGATCGGCGTCGACGTCGTCTGGCAGAACCAGGACGGCAACACCTACGACCAGAAGCTCGGCGCGGTCCTGGCCTCCAGCGACGTACCGGACATGGTGGTCGTCCCGAGCTGGAACATGGGCGGCAAGATACCCACCGCCATCATCGGCAAGTTCGCCGACCTCGGCCCCTACCTCTCCGGCGACAAGATCAAGGACTACCCCAACCTCGCCGCCATCCCGACCGACGCCTGGCGCCGCTGCATCATCGGCGGCAAGCTGCGCGGCCTGCCGCAGCCCTCCCCGTACGTCACCGGCATCGTGCCCCTCTACCGCAAGGACGTCTTCGACAAGGAGGGCTACGAAGTCCCGCGCTCCGCGGACGAGTTCATGTCCCTGGCGAAGGAGATCACCAACGCCAGGGCCAAGCGCTGGGCCTGCACGGACATGAAGTGGACGGCCTTCCAGGCCTTCGGCGTGCTCTCCGGCAGCGAGAAGCCGCTCGGCTGGAACCTCGTCGGCGGCAAGCTGGTCAACCGCATCGAGACCGACGAGTACCTCGAAGCGCTGGAGTGGACCCGCAAGCTGTTCGCCGCCGGAGTCGTGCACCCCGACGCCAAGATGGGCAAGAACGCCCCCGACCCGGGGCCCAAGTTCGCGGCCGGCGAGTTCCTGATCTACGCCCAGAACATCAGCCAGTGGTGGAGCCGCACCGCCGAACAGGCCACCCAGAACCCGGACTACAAGATCTGGGGCATGGACATCTTCGGCCACGACGGCGGCGACCCTTCGCTCTGGGCCGAACAGCCCGCGGGCATCTTCGCCTTCATCAACAAGAAGGCCCCGGAGTCCGTGATCCGGGACGCGCTGGCCGTCGCCAACGTCACCGCCGCGCCGTACGGCACCAAGGAGTACATGCTCACCAACTACGGCCCCGAGGGCACCGACTACACCGTCAAGAACGGCGTGCCCACCAAGACCACCCAGGGCAACAACGAGGTCCTCAACGCCTACGTCATGGTCGCGAGCCCGGCCGCCACCATCGCCCACCCCGACTTCCCCGACGTCGCCAAGGCCCAGGTCGAGTGGCAGCAGCGGATGGGCGCCTTCACCACGAAGTCCAGCTTCTACGGCCAGATGATCACCGAGCCGTCCCGCTACACCAACCTCGGCAACGACTTCGAGCAGCTCGAGGACGACATCACCCGCGGCCGCAAGAAGATCGGCGACATGCAGCAGGCCGTCGCCGACTGGAAGAGCAAGGGCGGCGACAAGCTGCGCGACTGGTACCAGAAGCTGCTCGACGACAACGGCTCTTCGGCGAGCTGACCCGGCACCGAGGCAAGGAGAACGGCCGTGTCCCACAGCACGGTGCCTCGCAGCAGGGCCGAGGCGCACGACCACGCGGACGAGACCCCGGCGACGTCCGGCAGTGCCGGCGGAACCGGCACGAGGGCGAAAAGGGCGAGGAGCGGGAAGCTGGCTTTGCGCCTCAGATTCAGACGTGACCGCCTCCTGCTCCTGATGACGCTGCCGGCGGTCCTGCTGATGCTGCTCTTCAACTACCTGCCGATCCTGGGCAACATCGTCGCCTTCCAGGACTACGACCCCTACGTCAGCGACAACGGCGTCGTCTCCATGCTGCACAGCCCGTGGGTCGGCCTGGAGAACTTCCAGCGGATCTTCGAGGACTCGGCCTTCTGGAACGCGGTGCAGAACACGCTGGTGCTGTTCTCCCTGCAACTGGTGCTGTTCTTCCCGATCCCGATCGCGCTCGCGCTGCTCATCAACAGCGTGGTCCGGCCGCGGGTGCGGGCGATCTCGCAGGCGATCATGTACCTCCCGCACTTCTTCTCGTGGGTGCTCGTCATCGCCGTCTTCCAGCAACTCTTCGGCGGCGCGGGGGTGTTGTCGCAACTGCTGCGACAGCACGGCTACGACGGGCTGGACATCATGACCGACCCGTCCACCTTCAAGTTCCTCGTCACGGCGGAGGGGGTCTGGAAGGACGCCGGCTGGGGGATCATCGTCTTCCTCGCGGCGCTGGCCTCGGTCAGCCCCGACCTCTACGAGGCGGCCGCGATGGACGGCGCCGGGCGCTGGCGCCGCATGTGGCACGTCACCCTGCCCGCGCTGCGGCCGGTGATCGCCCTGCTGCTGGTGCTGCGCGTGGGCGACGCGCTGACCGTCGGCTTCGAGCAGATCCTGCTCCAGCGCGACGCCGTCGGCCCGGGGGCGGCCGAGGTCCTGGACACCTTCGTGTGGTGGAACGGCGTACGCAACCAGGACTTCGGCTACGCGGCCGCGGCCGGTCTGATCAAGGGCGTGGTCAGCCTCGGGCTGGTCCTCGCCGCGAACAAGGTGGCCCATCTCATGGGCGAGCAGGGGGTGTACAAGAAGTGACCGCCGTCATCGACAACCCACCGCTGCGGGAGCCGTCCCCGTGGGCCGCGCCGCCGCGCCCCGTGTGGGAGGAGGAGCCGAACAAGGCCGGCCTGGCCGGCAAGGGCCTGGTCCTGACCCTGGCCTGTCTCGGCATCCTCTTCCCGCTTTGGATCGTCGTCGTCACCAGCCTGTCCTCACGCAGGACGATCGACGAGGCGGGCGGCCTGGTGATGATCCCCAAGGACATCACGTTCGTCGCCTACAAGGAGCTGCTGAGCGGCGGCCAGGTCACCCGGGCCGCGATCATCAGCATCCTGGTCACGCTGGTCGGCACGGTGTTCTCCATGACGGTGTCCGTCCTGTGCGCCTACGGACTCTCGCGCGTCGGCTCGCTCGGCCACCGCTGGCTGCTGATGCTGCTGCTGGCGACGATGTTCTTCAGCGCGGGCCTGATCCCCACGTATCTGCTGGTCCAGTCCCTGGGGCTGACCGACAGCTATCTCGCCCTGATCCTGCCGAGCGCGGTGAGCGTCTTCAACATCCTTGTGCTGCGCGGCTTCTTCATGGGCATCTCGCAGGAACTGACCGACAGCGCGCGTATCGACGGCGCCGGCGACTTCCGGATCCTGTGGCAGATCGTGATGCCGCTGTCCCGGGCGGTGCTCGCCGTCATCACGCTGTTCTACGCCGTCGGGTACTGGAGCGCCTGGTTCAACGCCTCCCTGTACCTCAACGACCAGGACATGATGCCGCTGCAGAACGTCATGATCCAGCTCGTGCAGAAGCAGCAGGCGCCCGTCGGGCTGGGCCAGGCCATCAAGACGGGGCAACTGTCGGGCCTGGCCGTGCAGATGGCCGTCATGGTGATGGCCCTGCTGCCGGTGGCCGTGCTGTCTCCGTTCGTGCAGCGGCATTTCAAGAAGGGCATGCTCACCGGGGCGATCAAGGGATGACCGGGCTCGGTGACGTGACCCGTGGGCGCGTTCTCTTCGGCGGGGACTACAACCCCGAGCAGTGGCCCGAGGAGACCTGGTCCGAGGACGTCCGTCTGATGAAGGACGCCGGGGTCAACTCCGTGACCCTCGGGGTGTTTTCGTGGGCCCGGCTCGAACCCCGGCCGGGTGCGCGGGAGTTCGGGTGGCTGGACCGGCTCATGAATCTGATGCACGACAACGGCATCGGAGTCGTCCTCGCCACCCCCACGTCCTCGCCACCACCCTGGCTGGGACGGCTGCACCCGGAGACCCTGCCCCGTGACGAGGACGGCCGTACCGAATGGTGGGGCGGGCGCCAGCACTTCTCGCACTCCAGCGCCGCCTACCGGCGCTACGCCGCCGCCATAACCGAGGACCTCGCCGCCCGCTACGGCGGCCACCCCGCCCTCACCATGTGGCACATCAACAACGAGTACTGCACCTACGACTGGGGCGACGAGGCCGCCGCCCGGTTCCGCAACTGGCTGCAGAAGAGGTACGGCACTCTCGACGTCCTCAACTCCGCCTGGGGAACGGCCTTCTGGAGTCAGGCCTACGGCGAGTGGGAGGAGATCCTGCCGCCCCGCCACGCCCACTACCTGAAGAACCCGGGCCAGGTGCTGGACTTCAAGCGGTTCACGTCCGACATGCTCCTGGAGTGCTACGCCGCCGAGCGCGACATCGTCCGCCGGCACAGCCCGCACCTCCCGGTCACCACCAACTTCATGCCGCTGTGGGCCGGGCAGGACGCCTGGCGGTGGGCCGAGGAGGAGGACGTCGTCTCGGTCGACCTCTACCCCGACCCGCGCGACCCCTTCGGCGCCCAGCACGGCGCTCTGGTGCAGGACATGACCCGCTCGCAGGCCCGCGGCCCCTGGATGCTGATGGAACAGGCGGCGGGGCCGGTCAACTGGCGGGGCGTCAACCACCCCAAGCCGCGCGGCCTCAACCGCCTCTGGTCGCTCCAGGCCGTCGCCCGCGGCGCCGACGCCGTCTGCTACTTCCAGTGGCGCCAGTCCCGGCAGGGCGCCGAGAAGTTCCACTCCGGGATGGTCGGGCACGCGGGGCCGAAGGGACGCACCTTCCAGGAGGTCAAACGGCTCGGTGCCGAACTCGCCGTGATCGGTGGGGCGGTGGCGGGCACCCACAGCCCGAGCGGGATCGCGATCCTGCACGACTGGCACTCCTGGTGGGCCGGCGCCCACGAGGGCCGGCTGTCCACGCAGGTCGACTACGCCCAGGTCCTCACCGCCTGGCACCGCGCCCTGTGGCAGGGCCACCTCACCACCGACTTCGCCCACCCCGAGCACGATCTCAGCCCGTACGCACTGGTCGTCGTCCCCCAGCTGTACGCCCTCACGGACGCGGCGGTCGACAACCTCCTCGGCTACGTCCAGGGCGGCGGCACCCTCGTCTGCGGCTTCCTCACCGGCGTCGCCGACCAGGACGACCGGGTGCGCCCCGGCGGCATGGACCCGCGCCTGCGGGAGCTGTTCGGCATCCGCACGCTGCACGAGTGGTGGCCGCTGGAGGCGGGGGAGAGCGCCGAGACCGACGGTCCGCGCGGGACCCTGTGGTCGGAGGAGATCGAGGCCGCCGAGGACGCCTCGGTCGAGGCCAGGTACAAGGGCGGCGAGCTGGCCGGTCTGCCCGCCGTGCTGCGCAAAGGGCGTGCCTGGTACGTCTCGACGCTTCCCGAGCCGCACGCGCTGCGCGGCCTGCTGGCCCGGATCGCTCGCGACGCCGGAGTCCGTCCCGTCCTCGACGAACTGCCCGACCAGGTCGAGGCGGTCCGCCGCGGCGACCTGCTCTTCGTCCTCAACCACGGGCGCGAGCCGGTCACCGTGGCGGTGCCGGGCACCTACCGCGACCTGCTGACCGGGGCGACCGTCGAGGACGGGGTCACCCTAGGCCGGTACGGGGTGGCGGTGCTGCGGCCATGAGCCTCGTCCACGGAACCTGGGAGCCGCTTCCGGCGAGCCGCTGGGAGGACGGATTCCTGAGCGGGAACGGCCGGCACGGCGCCCTGGTGTTCGGCGACCCGAACGACGAACGGGTCGTCGTCACCCATCACACCCTGGTCCGCCCCAACGGCGGCGAGGACGCCCGCCCGCCCCGACTGGCCGCGCGACTCCCCGCGTTGCAGGACCAGTTGCTGGCGGGCGAGCTCCACGCCGCCGAGGACTTCACCGACGGACGCGACCTCCAGTGGGTGCAGCCCTTCCACCCCGCGTTCCAGATACGGCTGCGCAGGACGCCCGCCGAAAAACCGCGCGACCACCACCGCTCTCTCGACTTCACCACGGGTGTCGCGGAGACGGTCTGCGAGGGCCGGCGCAGCCGGGTCTTCGTGTCGCGGGCGGACGACGTGATCGTCCAGCACCTCGCGGCCCCGGACGTGCACATCGCCCTGGACCACCGGCTCCCGGGCGCGCCCGCGGGCCTCGCCGTGGGCGACGGCGCCGTGCTCACCGCGGAGGGCGCCCTGCTCACACTCCGGGTCAGGTATCCGGGCAGCGGTACGGGTTACACCGGACTCACCCTCGTCGTGGTCACCGGCGGCCGGACGACCCTCACGCCTCCGGGGCTCCGGGTCACCGGCGCCGAGTCGGTCCTGCTGCTCACGCGGGTGCTGCGGCACACCGGCGAGCTGGACACCGCACCGCCCGCCCGCGACCTGCGCCGCCTGGTGCCGGAGGGCGAGGCGGACCCGTACACGACGCTCCTCGACCGGCACACCGCCCTGCACCGCACCGCCTACGAGCGGGTCACCCTCGACCTGGGCGGCGATCCCGCCGAACGCGCCCTGCCGGGCTCGGAGTTGCTCACCCGCCCGGGCAGCCCCGCCCTCCTGGAGCGCCTCTTCGCCGCGGGCCGCCACCACCTGCTCTCGGCGAGCGGTCTCTTCCCGCCGCGGCTCACCGGCCTGTGGACCGGCGACTGGAACACCGCCTGGTCCGGCGCGTTCACCAACGACGCGAACCTCAACCTCCAGACGGCGTCCGCGGTGGCCGCCGCCCTGCCGGAGGTCACCGAGGCGCACGCCACGCTGATCGGCCGGCAGCTCGCCGACTGGGGCGAGAACGCCCGCACGGTCTTCGGCGCCCGGGGCGTCGTCGCCCCCGCCCACACCGACGGCGAGTCCGGGCTCTCGTACCACTTCAGCCGTGAGTACCCCCTGCACCTGTGGACCGCGGGCGCCGACTGGCTGCTCAAACCGCTCGTCGACCACGACGAGACCACCGGCGCCAGAGACCCGCGCACCGCCCACGCCCTCGCCCAAGTGGCCCTGTTCTACGAGGACTTCCTCAATCGGACCGACAAGGACGGGCGCCCGGTGGTCGTGCCCTCCTACTCGCCCGAGAACCGTCCCGCGAACGCCGGCTGGGGTGCGATCAACGCGGCCATGGACCTCTCGGCCGCCCGGCACGCCCTGCTGGCCGCCGCCGGCCACCACCCGGACACCCCGGAGGCCGGCCGCTGGCGTGCCCTCGCGGAGCGGCTGCCCCCGCACCGCGTCAACGCGGACGGCGCCCTCGCCGAGTGGGCCTGGCCCGGCCTCGACGACACCTACGACCACCGCCACCTCAGCCATCTCTACGGCGTCTGGCCGCTGGAGGAGATCAACCCGTACGACACCCCGGACCTCGCCGCCGCCGCCCGTCGCGCGCTCGAACTGCGCGGCGCCGAGAACGACTCGGCGCACGGCCATCTGCACCACGCCCTCGTCGCCGCCCGGCTGCGGGACGGCGAACGGGTCGCGCACGCGCTCGGCCAGGTGCTCGGGGGCGACTTCTTCCACGCCTCCCTGATGAGCGCGCACTACCCGCACCGCGACGTCTACAACGCGGACGCCGCGCACACCCTGCCCGCCGTGCTCATCGAGATGCTCGTGCAGTCCACCCCGGACCGGCTGGTCCTGCTGCCCGCGCTCCCGGCCGCGTACCCGCAGGGACAACTCCGCGGCGTACGCACGCGGTTCGGCGCCCGGCTCGACCTCACCTGGACCCCGAACGAAGCGACCGCGGTGATCCGCCCCAGCCGTACCCACCGCGTCGAACTCCGGACTTCCTCCGGCGCCCGTCCGCTCGACCTGGCCGCCGGAGAAGACCACGTCCTCACCCTGAGGACGTGGTGATCCGCGCACTTCCCCCCACCCATGGAAGGGACACCATGGCAACACGCACGCTCGCCCGCAGGATCACCATGGCGCTGACCGCCCCCGCCCTCGCGCTCGGCGCCACCGTGAGCCTCACCTCCGCCCCCGCCTCGGCCGCCGTCTGGAGCTCCTGCGACCAGTGGGGCAGCACCACGCTGAACGGCTACACGCTCTACAACGACATCTGGGGCTCCGGCGCCGGCAGCCAGTGCATCTGGGCCAACTCCGGCACCAACTGGGGAGTCAACGCCAACCACCCGAACACCGGCGGCATCAAGGCCTATCCCAACGCCAAGAAGGTGATCAACAAGTCGATCACCTCGCTCGGTTCGCTCTCCAGCAGCTACAACGTCTCCGTGCCGTCGTCGGGCGCGTACAACACGTCGTACGACATCTGGGACACCGGCTACAAGTACGAGATCATGCTCTGGATGAACAAGACCGGAGCCGTGGGACCGCTCGGGACCTCGCAGGGCACCCTCACCCTGGGCGGTCACACCTGGACCGTCTACAAGGGCAACAACGGCTCCAACGACGTCTTCTCGTTCGTCCGCACGTCCAACTCCAGCTCAGGCACCGTCAGCATCCTGCCGATCCTGAAGTGGATCAAGGACACCAAGGGCTGGTTCGGCAACGTGACCGTCGGGGACCTCCAGTTCGGCTTCGAGATCACGTCCTCGTCCGGCGGCCTGAACTTCACGGTCAACAGCGAGAGTGTCAGCAGCAGTTGAGCGATCAGTCCCCCGCGCCCCGAAAGGGGCGCGGGGAACTGCGCGACCAGCCACGACGAGGCGGCAGCCGCCCACCGCCCTAGAGCGGCACGTCCTGAGGCGCGACAGGCAACCGGGCCCCGTCCCGCAGAAACAACGGGATCCGCTCCAGCGGCGCGTCGACCGTGACGGTCGCACCCCCCGCGTACTCCTCACCGGTCCACGCGTCCGTCCACACGGCCCCCGCCGGCAGACGCACCGTGCGGGCCGTCGCCCCCGCCGTCAGCACGGGGGCGATCAGCAGGTCCCGGCCGAACAGGTACGCGTCGTCGACCGTCCAGGCAGCCCGGTCGTCGGGGAACTCCAGGAACAGCGGCCGCATCACCGGCAGCCCTTCCTCGTGCGCCTGACGCATCACCTCGAGGACGTACGGCTTCAGGCGCTCGCGCAGCCGCAGGTACCGCTCCATGATCGCGCCGGCCTCCTCGCCGTACGACCACACCTCGTTCGGGCCGCCGGTCATCCGAGGGCCCAGCGGCATGCCCGGGTCGCGGAAGCCGTGCAGGCGCATCAGCGGGGACAGGGCACCGAACTGGAACCAGCGGATCATGACCTCGCGGTAGGCCGGGTCGTCCGGGTCGCCGCCGTGGAAGCCGCCGATGTCCGTGTTCCACCAGGGGATGCCGGACATCGCGGTGTTGAGGCCCGCCGCGATCTGGCGGCGCAGGGTCGGGAAGTCGGTGCCGATGTCGCCGGACCACAGGGCGGCGCCGTAGCGCTGGCTGCCCGCCCAGGCCGAGCGGTTGAGCGTGACCACCTCGGTCTCGCCGGACGCGTGCAGGCCCTCGTGGAAGGTGCGGGAGTTCTCCGCCGGGTAGCTGTTGCCGACCTCCAGGCCGGGGCCCGTCCAGTAGCGCAGGTTCTCCTGGAAGCCGGGTTTGAGCTCGGGCTCGCAGGCGTCCAGCCAGAAGGCGGTGATGCCGTACGGCTCCAGGTAGTTCTCCCTCACCCGCGACCACACGAACTCACGGGCGTCCGGGTTCGTGGCGTCGTAGAAGGCGACCTGGACGGTGGAGGCGACCTGCTTGTCCGGCCAGTCGGCGTGGGCCGCCGGACCGTACTCGGTGCCGATGAAGTAGCCGCGCTGCTCCATCACGGGGTGGTTCTCGCTCAGCGGCGACACCGACGGCCAGACGCTGACCACCAACTTGATGCCCAGCTCGTCCAGTTCACGGACCATCGCCGCCGGGTCCGGCCACTCGGCCGGGTCGAACTTCCACTCGCCGAGGTGCGTCCAGTGGAAGAAGTCGCAGACGATCGCCGAGATCGGCAGCCCGCGCCGCCTGTACTCCCGTGCCACGGCGAGGAGTTCGTCCTGGGTGCGGTAGCGCAGCTTGCACTGCCAGAAGCCCGCCGCCCACCGGGGCAGCATCGGCGTCCGGCCCGTGACCGCGCTGTAGCGGCGCTGGCCGTCGGCCGGGCCGCCCGCGGTGATCCAGTAGTCGATCTGGCGGGCCGAGTCGGCCACCCAGCGCGTGCCGTTGTACGCCAGCTCCACACGGCCGATCGCCGGGTTGTTCCACAGCAGGGTGTAGCCGCGGCTGGAGGAGAGCACCGGGATGCTGACCTCGGCGTTGCGCTGGACCAGGTCGACGACCAGGCCCTTCTGGTCGAGACGGCCGTGCTGGTGCTGGCCCAGGCCGTACAGCTTCTCGTCGTCGTAGGCGGCGAAGCGCTGCTCCAGACGGTGGTGGCCGTTGCCGACGGGGGTGTAGAGGCGCGAGCCCGGCCACCAGAAGTGGGCGCGCTCCTCGGCCAGGATCTCCGAGAGGTCGTCGGTGCGCAGGAAGCGGACCAGGCCCTCGGCGCTCACCTGGACGGTCAGCGCGCCGACGGTCAACTGCCCTTCACTGTCACCGATCTTGATGCTGCTCACGGTGGCCGGGACCTCGTCGAGGAGCGCGCCCGGTGTCTGCTCCAGGACGGGGCCGCCGAGCCGCGCCCGGACCCGGACCGCGTCCGGACCCCACGGTTCGACGCGAAGGGTCTCCTGACGGCCGCTCCACTCCAGCGCGCCGTCCCGCTCACGGAAGGTGCCGACGGTGGGGGACGACTGCGCGAGGCTGATCCGAGTCTGGTTTTCGGCAGGCTGATTCACGAACGGTGCTCCCGAAAGGACATGAGGGTGCCCGAAGGGCATGGGAAAGCAGAGGTCAGGAACTGCTGGCGGGGGCCGGACCCGTGCTCGTCCGGACCGTCAACTCAGGGGAGATCAGTACGACTTCGTCGGCACCGCGGCCCTCGAGCTTGGCGACCAGCCGCTCCACCGCGTGCCGGCCCATCTCCTGCGCGGGGATGGCGACGGACGTCAGCCGCACCGAGGCCTGGACGGCGACCTGCTCCGGGCAGACCGCGACCACCGAGACGTCCTCGGGCACCGCGCGGCCCTGCTGGCGCAGCAGGGCCAGCAGCGGCTCGATCGCCGACTCGTTCTGCACGACGAAGCCCGTGGTGCCCGGGCGCTCGTCGAGGATGCGGGCGAGGGTGACGGCCATGGCGTCGTACCCGCCCTCGCACGGCCGGTGCAGCAGCCGCACGCCCAGCTCCTGGGCGCGCGAGCGCAGTCCGTCGAGCGTGCGCTCCGCGAATCCGGTGTGCCGCTCGTAGACCGCGGGCGCCTCACCGATGACAGCGATGTCGCGGTGGCCGAGCATCGCCAGGTGCTCGACGCACAGCGCGCCCGTCGCCCTGAAGTCCAGGTCGACGCAGGTCAGTCCGGTGGTCTCGGCGGGCAGCCCGATGAGCACGGACGGCTGGTCGGTCCCCCGCAGCAGCGGAAGCCGCTCGTCGTCGAGCTCTACGTCCATCAGGATCATCGCGTCGGCGAGCCCGCTGCCGGTGACCCGGCGCACCGCGTCGGGGCCCTCCTCACCGGTCAGCAGCAGCACGTCGTACCCGTGCGCGCGGGCCGTGGTGGCGACCGCGATGGCGATCTCCATCATCACCGGGACGTACATGTCGGTGCGCAGCGGGACCATCAGGGCGATGATGTTCGACCTGCTGCTGGCCAGGGCCCGCGCGCCCGCGTTCGGGTGGTAGCCGAGCTCGCGGATGCTCTGCTCGACCCGCTCCCTGGTGTTCGTGGAGATGGACCGCTTGCCGCTGAGGACGTAGCTCACCGTGCTCGCCGAGACTCCGGCGTGCTGGGCGACCTCGGCGAGGGTGACCATCCAGCTCTCCAAGTTATGTGAAGCGCTTCGACAGTGCGCATGGCGAACAGGGGCGGGTGAGGGTGGTTCGACACTAGCTTCAGCGAGAGTGGGTGTCCATAGGTTGTCGAAGCGCTTCGACACCTTTCTTCCTCGGGAGTCTCCCGGACCCGAACCGTCCCCCCGAAAGGACCCCGTGTGCAAGAGCCGGGAGTCCGGGCGGAGGGCGGTACTCCGTCAATTCGGCCCAACGACCGTGCCCCAGGGGTGGTGGGGTCGCCCCGGATCGGGTACATACGATCGAGTAGAACCCGTCGGTAACCGATAAGGCCCAAGATCCCGATTCGCGGCGAGGTGTGCCTCATGTCCGCACCATCCAGCAAACCCACCGTCTCCGAACGTGAGGCCCGCCAGGTGGCGGAGGCCGCCCGGGAACAGGAGTGGCGCAAGCCCAGCTTCGCCAAGGAACTGTTCCTCGGCCGCTTCCGGCTCGACCTCATCCACCCCCACCCCATGCCGACCGACGAAGCCACCCAGCGCGGCGAGGAGTTCCTCGCCAAACTGCGCGACTTCTGCGAGACGAAGGTCGACGCGGCGCTGATCGAGCGCGACGCCCGGATCCCCGACGAGGTCATCAGCGGCCTCAAGGAGATCGGCGCCCTCGGCATGAAGATCGACACCAAGTACGGCGGCCTCGGCCTCACCCAGGTGTACTACAACAAGGCACTGACCCTGGCGGGCTCCGCCAGCCCCGCCATCGGCGTGCTGCTGTCCGCGCACCAGTCGATCGGCGTACCGCAGCCGCTGAAACTGTTCGGCACGCAGGAGCAGAAGGAGCAGTTCCTGCCCCGCTGCGCCCGCACCGACATCAGCGCCTTCCTGCTCACCGAGCCGGACGTCGGCTCCGATCCGGCCCGCCTCGCGACCACGGCCGTGCCCGACGGGGACGACTACGTCCTCGACGGCGTGAAGCTCTGGACCACCAACGGCGTCGTCGCCGACCTGCTGGTCGTGATGGCACGGGTGCCGAAGGCCGAGGGCCGCAAGGGCGGCATCACCGCCTTCGTCGTGGAGACCAACTCGCCCGGCATCACCGTCGAGAACCGCAACGCCTTCATGGGCCTGCGCGGCATCGAGAACGGCGTCACCCGCTTCCACCAGGTCCGGGTCCCCGCCGCCAACCGCATCGGCCCCGAGGGCGCGGGCCTCAAGATCGCGCTCACCACGCTGAACACCGGCCGCCTGTCGCTGCCCGCGTCCTGCGTCGCCGCCGGCAAGTGGTGCCTGAAGATCGCCCGCGAATGGTCCGCGGCCCGCGAGCAGTGGGGCAAGCCCATCGCCCACCACGAGGCCGTCGGCGCCAAGATCTCATTCATCGCGGCGACGACCTTCGCCCTGGAGGCCGTACTCGACCTCTCCAGCCAGATGGCCGACGAGAACCGCAACGACATCCGCATCGAGGGCGCGCTCGCCAAGCTCTACGCCTCCGAGATGGGCTGGCTCATCGCCGACGAGCTCGTCCAGATCCGCGGCGGCCGCGGCTTCGAGACCGCGGCGTCCCTCAAGGCCCGCGGCGAACGCGCCGTCCCCGCCGAGCAGGTCCTGCGGGACCTGCGGATCAACCGCATCTTCGAGGGCTCGACGGAGATCATGCACCTCCTGATCGCCCGCGAGGCCGTCGACGCCCACCTCAGCGTCGCAGGCGACCTCATCGACCCCGAGAAGTCCCTCCAGGACAAGGCGAAGGCGGGCGCCAACGCCGGCGTCTTCTACGCCAAGTGGCTCCCGAAACTGGTCGCGGGCCCGGGCCAGCTCCCGGTCTCCTACGGCGAGTTCAAGCACGGGGTCGACCTCTCCCCGCACCTGCGCTACGTCGAGCGGCACGCCCGCAAGCTGGCCCGCGCCACCTTCTACGCCATGTCCCGCTGGCAGGGGAAGATGGAGACCAAGCAGGGCTTCCTGGGCCGCGTCGTGGACATCGGCGCCGAACTGTTCGCGATGAGCGCGGCCTGCGTACGGGCCGAACTCCTGCGCAGCCAGGGCGACCACGGCCGCGAGGCCTACCAGCTCGCCGACGCCTTCTGCAGCCAGTCCCGCATCCGCGTCGAGGAACTCTTCGGCCGCCTGTGGAACAACACCGACGACCTCGACCGCAAGGTCGTCAAGGGCGTGATGTCGAGCACCTACGAGTGGCTGGAGGACGGCATCGTAGACCCCTCGGGCGAGGGCCCCTGGATCGCCGCATCCGACCCCGGACCCGCACAGAAGGACAATCTCCACCGCCCCATCGGCTGACCCGCCGCACGTCCCGGAGGGATCCTCCCGGCGCATGATCTTCATGCCGTCCACACAAGGGGGGATCCCCCCGCGACCCGGCGGAGCCCGGCAAGCCACCCGCCCGAGCGACGCACTGTCCTCCTCGCGGCGCACCTCGGCAACAATGGAGGGATGAGCGACAGTCCAGCCCCACTCGCCGACCCGCACCTCGTCTACGACCCCGTGGCGGGCAGCGGCCCGAAGGACGTGGTGATCCTCGGCTCCACCGGGTCGATCGGCACCCAGGCCATCGACCTCGTACTGCGCAACCCCGACCGCTTCCGGGTCACCGGGCTCTCGGCCAACGGCGGACGGGTCGCCCTCCTCGCCGAGCAGGCGCACCGGCTCCGGGTGCGGACCGTCGCGGTCGCCCGCGAGGACGCCGTGCCCGAGCTGCGCGAGGCGCTCGCCGCGCAGTACGGCGCGGGGGAGCCGCTGCCGGAGCTGCTGGCCGGGCCCGAGGCGGCCACACAGCTCGCCGCGTCCGACGGCCACACCGTGCTCAACGGCATCACCGGCTCCATCGGCCTCGCCCCGACCCTCGCCGCCCTGGAGGCGGGCCGCACCCTCGCGCTCGCCAACAAGGAATCGCTCATCGTCGGCGGCCCGCTGGTCAAGGCGCTCGCCAAGCCCGGGCAGATCATCCCGGTCGACTCCGAGCACGCGGCCCTGTTCCAGGCGCTGGCGGCCGGCACGCGCACGGACGTACGGAAGATCGTCGTGACGGCCTCCGGCGGCCCCTTCCGCGGCCGTACGAAGGAGCAGCTGGCGCACGTCACCGTCGAGGACGCCCTCGCCCACCCCACCTGGGCCATGGGCCCGGTGATCACGATCAACTCCGCGACCCTGGTGAACAAGGGGCTGGAAGTGATCGAGGCACACCTCCTCTACGACATTCCCTTCAGTCGCATTGAGGTCGTCGTGCATCCCCAGTCGTATGTCCACTCGATGATTGAGTTCACGGACGGCTCGACGATCGCCCAGGCGACGCCCCCCGACATGCGCGGGCCGATCGCCATCGGCCTCGGCTGGCCCGAGCGGATCCCCGACGCGGCCCCGGCATTCGACTGGAGCAAGGCGTCGACGTGGGAGTTCTTCCCGCTCGACAACGACGCCTTCCCGTCGGTGAACCTCGCCCGGCACGTGGGTGAGCTCGCGGGCACCGCCCCGGCGGTGTTCAATGCGGCCAACGAGGAGTGCGTGGAGGCGTTCCGCAGCGGAGCGCTGCCCTTCAACGGGATCATGGAGACCGTGACCAGGGTGGTCGAGGAGCACGGCACCCCGCCCACGGGAACCTCACTCACCGTGCCGGACGTCCTCGAAGCGGAGACCTGGGCACGGGCCCGGGCCCGGGAACTGACGGCGCAGACGGCTACGGCCACCGCGGAGGCGCGTGCATGACATCCCTGATGATGGTCCTCGGCATAGTGATCTTCGTGGTCGGCCTGCTGGTCTCGATCGCGTGGCACGAGCTGGGGCACCTGTCCACCGCCAAGCTCTTCGGCATCCGTGTGCCGCAGTACATGGTGGGCTTCGGCCCCACCATCTGGTCACGCAAGAAGGGCGACACCGAGTACGGCTTCAAGGCCATCCCGTTCGGCGGCTACATCCGCATGATCGGCATGTTCCCGCCCGGCGACGACGGCCGGATCACCGCACGCTCGACGTCCCCCTGGCGCAGCATGATCGAGGACGCCCGCTCGGCCGCCTTCGAGGAGCTCCAGCCCGGGGACGAGTCCCGGCTCTTCTACACGCGCTCGCCCTGGAAGCGGGTCATCGTGATGTTCGCGGGCCCCTTCATGAACCTCATCCTGGCCGTGGCGCTGTTCCTCACGGTCCTGATGGGCTTCGGCATCACCCAGCAGACCAACACCGTCAGCTCGGTCTCCCAGTGCGTCATCGCCCAGAGCCAGAACCGCGACGCCTGCAAGAAGGGCGACCCGGCCTCCCCGGCCGCGGCGGCGGGCCTCAAGGCGGGCGACAAGATCGTCTCCTTCAACGGGGTCCGCACGGACGACTGGAACAAGCTCTCCGACCTCATCCGCGCCACCCCCGGCAAGGACGTGGCGATCGTCGTCGACCGCAAGGGCCAGGACGTCACGCTCCACGCGAAGATCGCCACCAACCAGGTCGCGAAGAAGGACTCCAGCGGCCAGGTGGTCCCCGGCAAGTTCGTCACCGCCGGCTTCCTCGGCTTCAGCGCGGCCAACGGCGTCGTCCGCCAGGACTTCGGCGACTCCGTGTCCTGGATGGGCGACCGGATCAGCGAGGCCGTCGACTCCCTCGCGGACCTGCCCGGCAAGATCCCGGCCCTGTGGGACGCGGCCTTCGACGGCGCCCCCCGTCAGCCCGACTCCCCGATGGGCGTGGTCGGCGCGGCCCGCGTCGGCGGCGAGATCTTCACCCTCGACATCCCGCCCACCCAGCAGCTGGCCACGGCCCTGATGCTGATCGCCGGCTTCAACCTCTCGCTGTTCCTGTTCAACATGCTCCCGCTCCTCCCGCTCGACGGCGGCCACATCGCCGGCGCCCTCTGGGAGTCCCTGCGCCGCCACCTCGCCCGAGTCCTGCGCCGCCCGGACCCGGGCCCGTTCGACGTGGCGAAGCTCATGCCGGTGGCCTACGTGGTGGCCGGGGTGTTCGTCTGCTTCACGCTGCTCGTCCTGGTGGCCGACGTGGTCAACCCGGTGAAAATCACCTAGACACCTGGTGTTCGGGGCGGCCTGGAAGGGTTTACTCCAGGCCGCCCTTCCATTGAGTGGGTTTGGGGCCCGCGATGTGCTCTGGTCCGCGCAGGTGACGTAATCTCAAGGTCTGGAGCCCGCTGCTGACGGGGCCGGACCTTGATCCACGACTTGGGGTTGCACAGCAGATGACTGCGATTTCTCTCGGCATGCCGTCCGTTCCGACCAAGATCGCCGAGCGGCGCAGGAGCCGGCAGATCCAGGTCGGATCCGTGGCCGTGGGCGGAGACGCCCCCGTGTCCGTGCAGTCGATGACCACGACCCGTACGTCGGACGTCGGCGCGACGCTCCAGCAGATCGCCGAGCTCACCGCCTCCGGCTGCCAGATCGTCCGGGTGGCCTGTCCTACGCAGGACGACGCCGACGTGCTCGCCACCATCGCCAAGAAGTCGCAGATCCCGGTCATCGCCGACATCCACTTCCAGCCGAAGTACGTCTTCGCCGCGATCGAGGCGGGCTGCGCGGCGGTCCGCGTCAACCCCGGCAACATCAAGCAGTTCGACGACAAGGTCAAGGAGATCGCGCGGGCGGCCAAGGACCACGGCACCCCGATCCGCATCGGCGTGAACGCCGGCTCCCTGGACCGCCGCCTGCTCCAGAAGTACGGCAAGGCCACCCCCGAGGCCCTCGTCGAGAGCGCCCTGTGGGAGGCGTCCCTCTTCGAGGAGCACGACTTCCGCGACATCAAGATCTCGGTCAAGCACAACGACCCGGTCGTGATGATCGAGGCGTACAAGCAGCTCGCCGCCCAGTGCGACTACCCGCTGCACCTCGGCGTGACGGAGGCCGGCCCCGCCTTCCAGGGCACCATCAAGTCGGCCGTCGCCTTCGGCGCCCTCCTCTCCCAGGGCATCGGCGACACCATCCGCGTCTCCCTGTCGGCCCCGCCGGTCGAGGAGGTCAAGGTCGGCAACCAGATCCTGGAGTCCCTGAACCTCAGGCAGCGCGGCCTGGAGATCGTCTCCTGCCCGTCCTGCGGCCGCGCCCAGGTCGACGTCTACAAGCTGGCCGAGGAGGTCACGGCGGGCCTGACCGGCATGGAGGTCCCGCTGCGCGTCGCCGTCATGGGCTGCGTGGTGAACGGCCCGGGCGAGGCCCGCGAGGCCGACCTCGGCGTCGCCTCCGGCAACGGCAAGGGCCAGATCTTCGTCAAGGGCGAGGTCATCAAGACCGTCCCCGAGTCCAAGATCGTCGAGACCCTCATCGAGGAAGCGATGAAGATCGCCGAGCAGATGCAGGCGGAGGGTACGGAGTCCGGAGAGCCCTCGGTCTCGGTGGCGGGCTGAGGGGCTGAGGGGCTCTTTCTGAGCGCCGGTCGGTGATGTCAGCCCGTCCGGCGCTTGAGGACGAGGCCCGTTCAGGGCCGACGGCGGGGGCCCGGGGGCGGCAGCCCCCGGACGGCACAGCAGCCAAGCCCTACCCGACAACTGAGGGGGGCGGCGCGGCAAAGCTTCCGCAGGTACAGTGCGGAGATCAGCAGAACCCGCAGCGTGAGGCCCCCGCGTGTTGACCCAGACCACCTCCCGGGTGCTCGAACCGAGCGACCTGGACGCCGCCCTCGCCGTCCTCGACCGTGAGCCGGTCGCGAACGCCTTCGTGACGTCACGGGTGCAGGTCGCGGGCCTCGACCCGTGGCGTCTCGGCGGCGAGATGTGGGGCTTCTACGAGGAGGGCATGCTGACCTCCCTCTGCTACGCGGGCGCCAACCTCGTCCCGATCTGCGCCACTCCGCGCGCCGTGCGCGCCTTCGCCGACCGCGCCCGCAGGGCCGGCCGCCGCTGCTCGTCGATCGTCGGCCCCGTCGAGGCCACCGCCCAGCTCTGGCGCCTGCTGGAACCAGGCTGGGGCCCGGCCCGCGAGGTCCGCGCCCAGCAGCCCCTGATGGTCACCGACCGCATGCCCGACGGCATCGCCCCGGATCCGTACGTCCGCCGCATCCGCAAGGACGAGATGGAGACGATCATGCCGGCGTGCGTGGCGATGTTCACCGAGGAGGTCGGCGTCTCGCCGCTGGCCGGGGACGGCGGGCTGCTGTACCAGGCGCGGGTCGCCGAACTCGTCGGCTCCGGGCGCTCGTTCGCCCGCCTCGACGAGCACGGCAAGGTCGTCTTCAAGGCGGAGATCGGCGCCGCCACCACCCAGGCCTGCCAGATCCAGGGCGTGTGGGTGGCGCCCGAGTACCGGGGTCAGGGGGTCGCCGCTCCCGGCATGGCGGCCGTGCTGCGGTACGCGCTCGCCGACGTGGCCCCGATAGTCAGCCTCTACGTGAACGACTTCAACACCCCGGCGCGCAGCGCGTACCGGCGGGTGGGCTTCCAGGAGGTCGGCGCGTTCATGAGCGTTCTGTTCTAGCCGCACCTCACAGTGCTGTTCTGACCCTCGTACGAGCCCTGTAGTCTCCCCGGCATGCTGCGCTTTCCCGGTCACGGACACCGACGGCCCGACGACGTCGTGATCGGCCCCCTCGATCTGTCCGCCCGGGTCGACGAGGCGCTCGCCGTGCAGGCTCTGGCCTTCGGACTGGGCGCCGACGAGGTCGCCGTGCGCCGGCAGATCGTCCTGCGGCACATGACGTATCCGGGGGCCCGTGCGTTCGGCGCCACCATCGAGGGCCGCCTGGTCGGCTTCGTCTACGGCATGCCGAACGACCGCGCGCACTGGTGGTCCACCGTCGTGGAGCCGTACGTGCGCGCGCAGGGCCACGAGGGCTGGCTCGACGACTCCTTCGTGATCACCGAGCTGCACGTCCACCCGGGCCACCAGAACCGCGGGATCGGCCGCGGTCTGATCACGACCATCACCGACGGCGCCGCCGAGCCCCGCTCGATCCTCTCGGCGATCGACGTGGACAGCCCGGCCCGCGGCCTCTACCACTCCCTCGGTTACGAGGACCTCGCCCGTCAGGTCCTCTTCCCGAGCGCCCCGAAGCCGTACGCGGTGATGGGCGCCCCTCTGCCGCTGCGCCACCGTTAACCGATTTCCACCGGAACCGGCCCCCCGGCTAACCTCCTTGCCATCACCTAGACGCAGCAGGAGTACGAGAACCATGGCGAACGCACCGGTCCAGCGCATGTCCCAGTTGATGGCCAAGACGCTGCGTGACGACCCGGCGGACGCCGAGGTCCTCAGCCACAAACTGCTCGTGCGCGCCGGCTACGTCCGCCGGACCGCGGCCGGGATCTGGAGCTGGCTGCCGCTCGGCAAGAAGGTCCTCGGCAACGTCGAGCGCATCGTCCGCGAGGAGATGGACGCGATCGGCGCCCAGGAGGTGCTGCTCCCCGCCCTGCTGCCGCGGGAGCCGTACGAGGCGACCGGCCGCTGGCAGGAGTACGGCCCCGAGCTGTTCCGTCTCAAGGACCGCAAGGGCGGCGACTACCTCCTCGGCCCGACCCACGAGGAGATCTTCACCCTGCTGGTGAAGGACCAGGCGTCCTCCTACAAGGACCTGCCGGTCGTCCTCTACCAGATCCAGCACAAGTACCGCGACGAGGCCCGTCCGCGGGCCGGCATCCTGCGCGGCCGTGAGTTCCTGATGAAGGACTCGTACTCCTTCGACACCGAGGACGAGGGCCTCGCCCGCTCCTACGCCCTGCACCGCCAGGCCTACCAGCGGATCTTCGAGCGCCTCGGCCTCGACTACCGCATCTGCGCCGCGACCGCGGGTGCCATGGGCGGCTCCAAGTCGGAGGAGTTCCTCGCCCCGGCCGAGGCCGGCGAGGACACTTTCGCCGACTGCCCGAACTGCGACTTCGCGGCCAACACCGAGGCGATCACGTACGAGCTGAAGCCGGTGGACGGCTCCGGCGTGCCGGCCGTCGAGGAGCTCGACACCCCGGACACCCCGACCATCGAGACGCTCGCCGCGTTCCTCGGCGTCCCGGCCTCCGCCACGCTGAAGAACCTCCTGGTGAAGGTCGACGGCGAGATCGTCGCCGTCGGTGTCCCGGGCGATCGCGAGGTCGACATGGGCAAGGTCGAGGCGCACTTCGCCCCGGCACTCGTGGAGATGGTGACCGAGGCCGACTTCGCGGGCCGCCCGGACCTGGTCCGCGGCTACGTCGGCCCGCAGGGCCTGGGCGAGAAGGTGAAGTACATCGCCGACCCGCGCGTGGCCCCCGGCACCGCCTGGACCACCGGCGCCAACAAGCCCGGCGTGCACGCCAAGAACGTCGTGGTCGGTCGCGACTTCGAGGTCGGCGAGTACGTCGACGTCGTGGTCGTGCAGGACGGCGACCCCTGCCCGAAGTGCGGCACCGGCCTCAAGCTGGACCGCGCCATCGAGATCGGCCACATCTTCCAGCTCGGCCGCAAGTACGCCGACGCCCTCAAGCTCGACGTCCTCGGCCAGAACGGCAAGCCGGTCCGCGTCACCATGGGCTCGTACGGCATCGGCGTCTCCCGCGCGGTCGCGGCCCTCGCCGAGCAGACCGCCGACGAGCAGGGCCTGTGCTGGCCGGCCGAGGTCGCCCCGGCCGACGTGCACGTGGTCGCCGCGGGCAAGGCCCTGCAGACCGAGCTGGCCCTCGAAGTGTCCGAGAAGCTGCGCGCGGCCGGGCTGCGCGTCCTGGTCGACGACCGGGCCGGGGTCTCCCCGGGCGTGAAGTTCACCGACTCCGAGCTGATCGGCGTACCGAAGATCCTGGTCGCGGGCCGCCGCGCCGCCGACGGCGTGCTGGAGCTCAAGGACCGCAGGACCGGTGAGCGCGAGGAACTGACGGTGGACGAGGCGATCGCCCGCCTGACCGCTTAGGAAACTCCTCAGGAAGCTCTTGGGGGCCCTGAAGGGGGCCCACCGACTTCTCTCAGGCCGTTCCCCGACCGTAGGACGTGACAGAGCGTCACTACGGGAGGGGAACGGTCATGACCACCGGAGAAAGGGGCCCTGCGGCCTTCGTCCGCAGAGGCGCCCGGCGCACCGCGGCCGTCGCGGCGGCCGTCACGCCGGCGGCCGCGGCGGGTTGCCTGGCGCTCGTCGGCACCATCCGGGCGGACGCACGTCGGCGGGCACCGCTGGTCCGGCCTCGTCGACGGCCGCGGCGCCTGCCACCACCCGGACGGCACGGCCCGCCTGGTCCGCAGTGCGCTCACCACATGGACCAGCGGATCACCATCGACTGGACGTCCTGCGAAGGCCATGGCCTGTGCGCCGAGCTCCTCCCGGAACACATCACGTCGGACGAGTGGGGCCACCCGCTCGTGGCCGGCGCCCGGTCCCGGCGCGGACGGTCGAGCGAGCCCGCAAGGCGGCGGCCAACTGCCCGGTCCTGGCTCTGAAGCTGACGGCTCTGAGGCTGACGGCCGGGGGCTAGAGCCACCCGGCGAATTCCAGCAACAGCTCCGCGTCCTTCGACCGCCCCACCCGAAGCGCCCGTACACCGGACTCCACGGCCCGGAACAGCGTCCACCCCCGCAGCCGCTCCTGATCCACGTCCAGCGATTCCGCGAGCCGCTTCACCCGGCGCCGGGTGATCGGCGCCCCCGACGGCGAGGCGATCAGGTCCTCCACCCGGTCCCGCACCAGCCGCGCCAGGTCGAAGGCACACTCACCGACGACCGGATCGGGTCCGACCGCCAGCCACGGCATCCGCTCCCCGGCCAGCACCTTGCTCTGCCGGAACGTCCCGTGCAGCAGCCGGTGCTCGGGCGGCGCCGCCAGCAACGACTCGCGTGCGGCCACCGCCGCGTCCACCAGCGCCGCCACGTCGGCGTGCGCGGCCGTAGTGCTCCGCATCGCCTCGGCCTGCCGCCCGGTCCGCTCGGCGACCGTCTCGAAGGGATGCCCGGCAGGGGGTTCGACCCACAGCCGCCGCAGCGTGCCCGCCGCCTCCAGCAGCGCCTTGGCCTCCGGCAGCGACCGCACCGAGACATCCGGATGCAGCCGCTCCAGCAGCAGCGCACCCGCCGAAGCGAAGGGTTCCAGAAGCTGTACGGCGCCCAGCCCGCCCCAGTGCGCGAGCGCGGCCCGCTCGCTCTCCGGCCGGGCCCGGGGCGGTGCCAGCTTGAGCACCGTGGGGGTGCCGTCCGGCCTGCGCACCAGCACGACCAGGCTGCTGCGCCCGCCGGGCACCTGCACCCGCTCCACGGTCAACTCGCGTAGCGCGACGGCCTGCTGCGCCACTTCGGGCAGCTTCTCCAGCCAGCCGTCGCCGTCGGGTGCCGTCTCGCCGAGCGCCCTGACCAGACGCTGCGGCGGTTCGAAAGCCATGCGCGAGTCGTTTCCTTCCAGTACGCGTTACGCCGTGGGCGCCGACGAGGGCGGGGCCGTGGCCGCCCGCTCGGCGAGCCCAGGGAAGGCTACGCTCTCGCCGCTCCAGCGCACCGCCCGCACCGCCGCCTCCCGCAGTGCCTCGGCGGCCGAACGCCGCTGTTCGCCCCCGGTTGCCCGCACGAGGTCGGAGTACACCCCGGCCACCCGCTCCTCCAGTTCGGTGGCGAACCGCACGGCCGCGCCCGAGTCCGGCACCGGGAACGGCAGCGCGTACGCGGCCGCCGCGGCCACCGGGGTGCCGCCCAGGTCCCGGACCCTGCGGGTCAGCGCGTCCCGCCGGGCCCGGTGCGCGTCGTACGCCGACCGCGCCTCGGCCCGCCGCCCCTCGCGGATCCGCCCGCCGACGACGCCGTAGCCGTACACGGCCGCATGCTCGGCGGCCAGCGCGGCCTGCAGGGCCCTGAGCTCCTGCTTGTCCGTCCCGCCGCTCATCCGGCACCCTCCGTCAGCAGATACGCGTGCGCCGCTCCGGCCGCCGCCACCGAGGCCAGCAGCCGCGCCAGCTCGCCGGGCACGTCCAGGAGCGCCGCCATGCGCCGGTCGGACAGGGCCCGTTCGGCGGCGGCGAGTTCGGCCAGGGCGTCCTTCTCGGTGGCCGGCGTGGGCGAGACCTCACCGGAAGCCGACGGTGACGCCGTCCCCGTGCTCCCCTTCGCTGCCGTCCCCCCGAACGCCTCCGCGTGCCGCACGACTTCCGCCCGCAACGGCCCCAGCCGCCCGGCCACCTGCGGATGCGTGGCGATCACGGCGTCGTACCGCCCGACCATCCCCGCACTCTCCCGCGCCGCCAGCGCCCGCGCCTTCCGCGTCACCGACTGGCTCCCGGCGGCACTCTCTTCCGGCTTTCCGCCTGCACCGGTACATCCCGCCAGCAGGGCGGCCCCGGCGGCGGAGACGAGCAGGGCTCTTCGGCGAAGCCCCGAGGGGACCCGCAAAGGTGGGGGGTACGACACGGCTGACGTCCTCGGGGGGTGCGTACGAACACATGGGCGGGAACCGCCGTTGATCACGTTACCCGCGAAGTGGCCCACCTCATATCACCGGCTCGACGGCCCCTGAGCCGGAAGGCGCCCGGCCCCACCGTCCGACGCGGAGGCAGGACGCAACACCCCTCGCGACCGGATACCCTTTGACCAGACACGCGACCTTCCCACAACAGCACACGCGGCCGAGGAGTCACCCGGATGAGCACCACCCAGAGCGAGAGGCTCCGAGAGCTCCTGGAACCGCTCGTCAGCTCCCAGGGGCTGGATCTCGAAGAGATCGCAGTGGACTCCGTCGGGCGAAAGCGGGTGCTGCGCGTGGTCGTCGACTCGGACGCCGGTGCCGACCTGGACCAGATCGCCGATGTGAGCCGTGAGCTCTCGGCGAAGCTCGACGAGACGGACGCGATGGGCGCGGGCGAGTACACCCTCGAGGTCGGAACCCCCGGCGCGGAACGCCTCCTCAAGGAGCACCGGCACTACGAGCGTGCCGTGGACCGCCTGGTGAAGTTCCAGCTGGCCGAGGGCGGGGAACTGGTGGCCAGGATCCTGAAGGTCGACGACGAGGGCCTCGATCTCGAGGTCCCCGGGGTCAAGGGCCGCAAGGCAACCGGCCGCAGACTCGCCTTCTCCGAGATCGACAGGGCGCGCGTGCAGGTCGAGTTCAGCCGCAAGGACAACGAGAAGCCCAACCAGAAGGAAGAGGAGGCGTAGCCGTGGACATCGACATGAGTGCCCTGCGGGGCTTGGTACGGGAGAAGGAGATCTCCTTCGACCTGCTGGTCGAGGCGATCGAGTCGGCCCTCCTCATCGCCTATCACCGCACCGAGGGAAGCCGCCGACACGCGCGCGTGGAGCTCAACCGGGAGACCGGACATGTGACCGTGTGGGCGAAGGAGGACCCCGACGACCTCGAAGAGGGCCAGGAGGCCCGCGAGTTCGACGACACCCCGTCCGGCTTCGGCCGTATCGCCGCCACCACCGCCAAGCAGGTCATCCTGCAGCGGCTGCGCGACGCCGAGGACGACGCGACGCTCGGCGAGTACGCCGGCCGCGAGGGCGACATCGTCACCGGCGTGGTCCAGCAGGGGCGCGACCCTAAGAACGTGCTCGTGGACATCGGCCGGCTCGAGGCCATCCTGCCGGTGCAGGAGCAGGTGCCGGGCGAGACGTATCCGCACGGGATGCGGTTGCGCTCGTACGTCGTACGAGTGGCGAAGGGCGTCCGCGGCCCGTCCGTCACCCTCTCGCGCACCCACCCCAATCTGGTGAAGAAGCTCTTCGCCCTGGAGGTGCCGGAGATCGCCGACGGCTCCGTGGAGATCGCCGCGATCGCCCGCGAGGCCGGCCACCGCACCAAGATCGCCGTCCGCTCCACCCGTTCGGGCCTGAACCCCAAGGGCGCCTGCATCGGCCCCATGGGCGGCCGGGTGCGCAACGTGATGGGCGAGCTGAACGGCGAGAAGATCGACATCGTCGACTGGTCCGACGACCCGGCCGAGATGGTGGCGAACGCGCTGTCGCCGGCGCGGGTCTCCAAGGTCGAGGTCGTGGATCTCGCCGCCCGCTCCGCGCGCGTGACGGTGCCGGACTACCAGCTGTCCCTGGCGATCGGCAAGGAAGGGCAGAACGCCCGGCTCGCGGCCCGGCTCACCGGCTGGCGGATCGACATCCGCCCGGACACCGAGCAGCCCGCGGAGCAGCTCGGAGACCAGCACGGGGAGCGGCGCGGGGAATAGATCCGAGCCGCGGATGGCTCAGATCACGACAGTTGTATGCGCGGAAGTGTTCGATTCTTGCCCCAAAGGGGTGAGGTCGCGCCGGGGAGGTAGACTTAGCAGTGTCTGGCCGGACGCGTGCCCGCGCATGCCCTGAACGCACCTGTGTGGGGTGCAGGCAGCGAGCGGCCAAGAAGGATCTGCTGCGCACTGTGGCGATCGAGGACGAATGTGTCCCCGATCATCGCGGTACGCTGCCCGGCCGGGGTGCTTACGTGCACCCCGCCGTGGTCTGTCTCGACCTGGCGGTACGTCGCCGGGCGTTCACGCGGGCGTTGCGCGCCCCGGGAGCGCTCGACACCAAGGCGTTGCGCCTCTATGTCGAGCAGACAACACCGTAAGAAGCGTCGTACGGAACCCCCGTGCGGCCCTGGTACCCCGCGAGTTGGAAGTAGGTCGAGATTGCGATGAGCACTCGATGAGCACGCGATGAGTACGCCCATGAAGTAGCGACGGTCCGGACGCACCCGGACCTAAAAGGAGCGAAGTGGCTAAGGTCCGGGTATACGAACTCGCCAAGGAGTTCGGGGTGGAGAGCAAGGTCGTCATGGCCAAGCTCCAAGAACTCGGTGAATTCGTCCGTTCGGCGTCTTCGACCATCGAAGCGCCCGTAGTCCGCAAGTTGACGGACGCCCTCCAGCAGGGCAACGGCGGCGGCAAGTCCGCCCCCGCCCGCAAGGCTGCCCCGGCGAAGCCGGCAGCCCCCTCTTCCGCGCAGGCCGCCCGTCCGGCTGCCCCGCGCCCGCCGGCCCCCAAGCCGGCTGCCGCCGAGAAGCCCGCGGCTCCCGCCGCGCCGGCTGCTCCCGGCCCCCGTCCGGGTCCGAAGCCCGCGCCGCGGCCCGCCCCGGCGTCCCCGGCTCCGGCCACGCCCGAGTTCACGGCGCCCCCCGCGGCTCCGGCCGCTCCGGCTGCCTCCTCCGGCTCCGGCTCCGGCACCGGCGCGCGTCCGGGCGCTCCGCGTCCGGCCGGCCAGGCTCCGCGTCCGGGCAGCCGTCCCGGCGGTCCCGGCCAGGGCGGCCAGGGCCGTGGTGACCGCGGCGACCGTCCCGGCGCTCCGCGTCAGGGTGGCGGCGCCCCGCGTCCCGGCGCCCGTCCGGCCGGTCCCCGTCCGGGCAACAACCCGTTCACCTCTGGTGGCTCCACCGGCATGGCGCGCCCGCAGGCGCCCCGTCCGGGCGGTGCCCCGCGTCCCGGTGGCCCCGGTGCCCCCGGCGGCGCTCCGCGTCCGCAGGGCGCCGGCCAGGGCCCGCGTCGCGAGGGTGGCGCGGGCGGTCCCCGTCCGCAGGCTCCGGGCGGCTCGCGTCCGTCCCCGGGCGGTATGCCCCGCCCGCAGGGCGGCGGTCCCCGTCCCGGCGGCGGCCCCGGCGGCCCGCGTCCCAACCCCGGCATGATGCCGCAGCGTCCTGCTGCCGGCCCGCGTCCCGGCGGCGGTGGACCCGGCGGTGGCCGCGGTCCCGGCGGTGGCGGTCGTCCCGGTGGCGGCGGTCGTCCGGGCGGCGGCGGCGGTTTCGCCGGTCGTCCCGGTGGCGGCGGTGGCGGCGGCTTCGCCGGTCGTCCCGGCGGTCCCGGTGGCGGCGGTGGCGGTTTCGCCGGTCGTCCCGGTGGTCCCGGTGGCGGCGGTGGCCGTCCCGGCTTCGGCGGTCGTCCCGGTGGTCCGGGCGGTCGTGGTGGCACGCAGGGCGCCTTCGGCCGTCCCGGCGGTCCCGCGCGCCGTGGCCGCAAGTCGAAGCGTCAGAGGCGCCAGGAGTACGAGGCCATGCAGGCCCCGTCGGTCGGCGGCGTGATGCTGCCTCGCGGCAACGGCGAGTCCATTCGCCTGTCGCGCGGTGCCTCTCTCACCGACTTCGCGGAGAAGATCAACGCCAACCCGGCGTCGCTCGTCGCGGTCATGATGAACCTCGGCGAGATGGTCACGGCCACGCAGTCCGTCTCCGACGAGACGCTGCAGCTCCTCGCGGGCGAGATGAACTACACGGTTCAGATCGTCAGCCCCGAGGAGGAGGACCGCGAGCTGCTCGAGTCCTTCGACATCGAGTTCGGCGAGGACGAGGGCGGCGAGGAGGACCTCGTGGTCCGTCCGCCGGTCGTCACCGTCATGGGTCACGTCGACCACGGAAAGACCCGACTGCTCGACGCCATCCGCAAGACGAACGTCATCGCGGGCGAGGCCGGCGGCATCACCCAGCACATCGGTGCCTACCAGGTCGCGACCGAGGTCAACGACGAAGAGCGCAAGATCACCTTCATCGACACCCCGGGTCACGAGGCGTTCACCGCCATGCGTGCCCGTGGTGCGAAGTCGACCGACATCGCGATCCTGGTCGTCGCGGCCAACGACGGCGTCATGCCGCAGACGGTCGAGGCGCTCAACCACGCCAAGGCGGCCGACGTCCCGATCGTCGTCGCGGTCAACAAGATCGACGTCGAGGGTGCCGACCCGACCAAGGTGCGCGGTCAGCTGACCGAGTACGGCCTGGTGGCCGAGGAGTACGGCGGCGACACCATGTTCGTCGACATCTCCGCCAAGCAGGGTCTGCACATCGACTCCCTGCTGGAGGCCGTGGTCCTCACCGCGGACGCCTCGCTCGACCTGCGGGCCAACCCGAACCAGGACGCGCAGGGCATCTCGATCGAGTCCCGCCTCGACCGCGGCCGTGGTGCCGTCTCGACGGTGCTCGTCCAGCGAGGCACGCTGCGGGTCGGCGACACGATGGTCGTGGGCGACGCCTACGGCCGTGTGCGCGCCATGCTCGACGACAACGGCAACAACGTCGCCGAGGCCGGCCCGTCGACGCCGGTCCAGGTCCTGGGCCTGACCAACGTCCCGGGTGCGGGCGACAACTTCCTGGTGGTCGACGAGGACCGTACGGCCCGTCAGATCGCCGAGAAGCGCGCCGCCCGTGAGCGCAACGCCGCGTTCGCCAAGCGCACGCGCCGTGTCTCCCTCGAGGACCTGGACAAGGTGCTCAAGGCCGGCGAGGTCCAGCAGCTCAACCTCATCATCAAGGGTGACGCTTCCGGTTCCGTCGAGGCGCTCGAGTCGTCCCTGCTCCAGCTGGACGTCGGCGAAGAGGTCGACATCCGCGTCCTGCACCGCGGCGTCGGTGCGGTCACGGAGTCGGACATCGACCTGGCGATGGGCTCCGACGCCATCGTGATCGGCTTCAACGTCCGCGCGGCCGGCCGCGCGGCGCAGATGGCCGAGCGCGAGGGTGTGGATGTCCGGTACTACTCGGTCATCTACCAGGCGATCGAGGAGATCGAGGCGGCCCTGAAGGGCATGCTGAAGCCGGAGTACGAAGAGGTCGAGCTCGGAACGGCGGAGATCCGCGAGGTCTTCAAGTCGTCCAAGCTGGGCAACATCGCGGGTGTCCTCATCCGCTCCGGCGAGGTCAAGCGCAACACCAAGGCGCGCCTCGTCCGCGACGGCAAGGTCATCGCGGAGAACCTCAACATCGAGGGTCTGCGTCGCTTCAAGGACGACGTCACCGAGATCCGCGAAGGGTTCGAGGGCGGTATCAACCTCGGCAACTTCAACGACATCAAGGTCGACGACGTCATCGCGACGTACGAGATGCGGGAGAAGCCGCGCATCTGATGCAGCACGCGATCGGGGCCGGTCGGCGGGAGCGAATTTCCGTCGATCGGCCCCGGCCGTTGCGTGTACGGTTCCCGTATCGGCGTCCGAGCGCGGCGCCCGTACCCCGAACCGGCGGGACATCCGGACACACATGTATGTGGGGACTCTGTCCTTCGACCTGCTCCTCGGCGACGTCCACTCGCTCAAGGAGAAACGCTCGCTCGTCCGTCCGATCGTGGCCGATCTCCAGCGGAAGTACGCGGTGAGTGTGGCGGAGACGGGCCATCAGCACCTCCACCGCAGGGCCGAGATCGGGCTCGCGGTGGTCTCGGGGGAATGGGGACACCTCACCGACGTACTGGACCGCTGCGAGCGGCTGGTCGCCGGGCGGCCCGAGGTGGAACTGCTCTCGGTTCGACGCAGGCTCCACAGCGACGAAGACTGAAGCAAGACGGAAGCACTTAAGGAGACGGACCAGTGGCCGACAACGCGCGTGCCAAGAGGCTGGCGGACCTCATCCGAGAGGTGGTGGCCCAGAAGCTGCAGCGTGGGATCAAGGACCCGCGGCTCGGCTCGCACGTCACCATCACGGACACCCGGGTCACCGGGGATCTGCGGGAGGCGACCGTCTTCTACACGGTGTACGGGGACGACGAGGAGCGGACGGCCGCGGCCGCCGGTCTGGAGAGCGCCAAGGGCGTCCTGCGCTCCGCGGTCGGCGCGGCGGCGGGCGTGAAGTTCACACCGACGCTGACCTTTGTGGCCGACGCCCTGCCGGACAACGCCCGCACCATCGAGGACCTCCTCGACAAGGCGCGGCAGTCCGACGCGAAGGTGCGCGAGACCTCGGCCGGCGCCGCGTACGCGGGCGAGGCCGACCCGTACAGGAAGCCGGGCGAGGACGAGGACGACGCCGCCGAATGACCCAGCAGAACCGGACGCCCGACGGGCTTGTCGTCGTCGACAAGCCGTCGGGCTTCACCTCGCACGACGTGGTCGCCAAGATGCGCGGCATCGCCCGCACCCGCCGCGTCGGGCACGCCGGCACCCTCGACCCCATGGCGACGGGCGTGCTCGTGCTCGGCATCGAGCGGGCCACCAAGCTGCTCGGTCACCTCGCGCTGACCGAGAAGGAGTACCTGGGCACGATCCGTCTCGGGCAGACGACGGTCACGGACGACGCAGGGGGCGAGATCACGGGGTCGCGAGACGCCTCGAAGGTCACCCGCGAGGCCGTCGACGCCGGGATCGCCAAGCTGACCGGCGACATCATGCAGGTGCCGTCGAAGGTGAGCGCCATCAAGATCGACGGCGTGCGCTCCTACAAGCGGGCCCGGGAGGGCGAGGACTTCGAGATCCCGGCCCGGCCGGTCACCGTCTCGTCGTTCGCGGTGTACGACATGCGGGACGCCGTCGCCGAGGACGGCACCCCGGTGATCGACCTCGTGGTCTCCGTCGTCTGCTCCTCCGGCACCTACATCCGGGCCCTGGCCCGGGACCTGGGCGCCGATCTGGGCGTCGGCGGCCATCTCACGGCGCTGCGCCGCACCCGCGTCGGGCCGTACAAGCTGGACACCGCCCGGACGCTGGAGCAGCTCCAGCAGGAGCTGGCCGTGCTGCCGATCGCCGAGGCGGCCGCCGCCGCGTTCCCGCGCTGGGACGTGGACGAGCGCAGGGCCCGGCTGCTCACCAACGGCGTACGGCTCGAGATGCCCGAGATGTACGCCGGCGGCGGCGCCGTGGCCGTCTTCGACGCCGACGGGCGCCTGCTCGCGCTCGTCGAGGAGCAGAAGGGCAAGGCGAAGAGCCTGGCCGTCTTCGGCTGAGGCATCGCGAGGGACATCGGGGCCGGGTGTCCGTGGAGCGGCGATCACGGGGTTGTGCCGCCGCTCCACGGTCCCCCCTCGGTTCCCCCACCCCTAGGGTGTATCCACCGGCCGCCGCCTGTTCACCCGTGCGGGCAGGCGCTCGGAGTGAACCGAGGGAGCGGAAGGGGGCGCGTTCGCCCCGCGATCTGTCCCGCTGATCACCACGCGCCTACCGTCGAAGGGTGGGCACAGGTGTACGGCGGGGAGGTTCGGCCATGGCGGGACGGGGCCCGCGCGCGACCGGGGGCGGACACCGGCAGACGGACGATGCGCGGAGCGGGCGTGCGCGTGCCGCGGACTCTACGGTCCCGGACGCCGCCGTGGTCCGCATCCACGACCTGGCCGGCCGCCCCCGCGGCACCGGCTTCGTGGCCGACCACCACGGCACCGTGATCACCAGCCACGAGGCCGTCGACGGCCTCGCCCGGCTGGTCCTGCACGCCGCCGGCGACCGCACCTGCCTGGTGACCGCGGACGCGGTGACCCCGCTGCCCGCCCTGGACCTCGCCCTCGTACGCACCGAGGGCCTGGACGTGGACCCGCTGCCGGTCACGGTGCGGGACCGGGTCGAGTCGGGCACGTACGTGCGGATCGCCGCCGGATGCTGGCGCGAGGCACGGGTGCTCCACGCGACGTCCGTGACGTACGCGGCGACGGACCGCTTCCATCTCCTCGACGAGGCGATGGAGTTGGCGATCGGCACGGACGGCCGCGACGCGCTGCGGCTGGGCGGTGGGGCGGCCGGGGGACCGGTGCTGGACGCCCGGACCGGCGCCGTGATCGGCGTCCTCGGTACCGCGCTGCACTCCGGCCACCGCGACGTCGGGTTCGCCGTCCCGCTCCGCACCCATTCTCGGCTTCGCTCGAGCGGGGGGACCCCCATCGCGCCCGGCGGCCCGCTCGCCCACCTGCTCGCCCTGAACGCGGCGACGGTGCCCGCGTACGGCGCCGACCTCAACCTGGCGGGCGTCCTGGAGCTGACCGCCACATCGGTGGGCCAGGACGGTCCGCCGGGAGTACTGGCGACGCACGCCGGACGGACGGGCGATGCCGTCGAACCGGTCGAACGAGACGTGACGGCACGGGAGTTCGCCGCGTTCGCCCGCGGCCCGGCCGCCGTCCTCGGCCTTGTCGGGGCACCGGGCAGCGGCCGTACGACGGAGCTCGCGTCCCTCGCCGCCCGGCGCGCCCGAGGTGCCGCACCGGCCCCCACCCTGTGGCTGCGCGGCGCCGACCTGAAGGACGACGACGCCTCGGTGGCGGACGCGGCACGCCGGGCGCTGACGCGCGCCGCCCGGATCGTCGCGGCGTCCGGGCCGGCCGGCGAACTCGGCGACATCACCCCGGAGCGCGTGGCCGAGGTGGCCCGGGCCGCGGGCCGCCCGCTGCTGCTCCTGCTGGACGGTCCCGAGGAGATGCCGCCCGTGCTGGCCCACCGCCTGCGCGAGTGGACGCGGGGGACGGCGGACCGGCTGGAGGAGACGGGCGCGCGGCTCGTGGTGGCGTGCCGGGCGGAGTACTGGGAGCGGGCGGGAGCGGAGTTCCCGGAGGAGACGCTGTACGGCGGGGCCGCCTCCGGAGGGCTGCCGCCGTGCGTGCGCCTCGGCGACCTGCGGGCGGACGAGGCGCGCACGGCCCGCGCGCGGTACGGCATCCCCGAGGGCGCCCTGGCGGACTCCGACGCCTGCCACCCCCTCATCCTGCGGCTGCTCTCGGAGGTCCGCGCCGCCCTCCCCGACGCCCCCCACGCGCGCGTGGACCGCGACGACGTCCTGGCCGCCCACCTCGACCTGATGTGCCTGCGCGTCGCCGTCCGGCTGGCCGCGGAGAACGGCCTGCGCGGCACCGCCGTACGGCGCCTGGCCGCGAAGGTCGCCGGACAGGTCCACGAGGCCGCCCGCCGCAGCCTCGGCCCCGGGCAGGGCGAGCTGGACCGGGAGACGTTCGAGGCGGTGTTCCCCTGGGGCCCGGCGCCCGCGCGTCTCGGCGGCGGGACCGGCTGGGCGTCCGCCGTACTCACCGAGGGCCTCCTGGTCCCGGCGGGCGGCGGCTACCGCTTCGCCCACGAGGAGCTCGCCGACTGGATCCAGGGCATGCACCTCGACCTGGACGAGGCACTCAAGGCCCTGGTCCACCGCCGCGTCCCGGACGGCGACCGCCTCCTCTCCGTCCCGCACCACCGCATCGGCCCCGTCGTACAGGCCCTGCTCCTGCTCGCCCGGCAGCACGGCCCCCGCCGACTCGCCGACCGGCTGCGGGAGTTGGAGCACGCCCTGGACACTGACCCGCAGTCCTGGTGGGCCGCCCGCCTCCTCACGGAGACCCTGCTGCGCGTACCGGACGCCACACCGTACGAGGAGGTCCTGGACCTCCTCGTGGAGCGGCTGGTGGCGACGCGTGGGCAGGACGGTCCGAACTCCCCGGCAAACCAAGGCGATTCACGTCCCGTCCCCGACGCCCTGGCCGCCTTCGGCCCCGGATTCTGGACCGCCCTGGCCCTTCCGCAGGCCGGCCGCCTCGACCTGCTCCGCCGTCTTCTCCTCGCCGACGGCCCCCCGCAGGAGACCGGCCCCCGTTTCCTGGACGCCGTCTCGCGCCTCCTGGCCGCCGACCCCACGGTCGTACAGCCGCTTCTCACGCTCTGGTTCGACGACGACCGGCCGCTGCCCGCTACCCCGCACGCGAGCGTCGCGGAGGCGGCGCAGGCGCTGCTGCACACCCATCGGCATCTCGCCCTGGACGAGCTCACCGAGGTGCTCGTCGAGAGTGCGCACCGGCGGGCCGACGAGCTGCTCGCCGTGCTGGCCGAGGACGAGCCCCCGGCGGTGTGCCGGGCCGTCGACCGGTGGGCGCACGACGAGCGGCCCGCACGGCGGGTGGCGGCGGTGGCGTACGGCCTGTGCGCGGCGCCGCACGTCCGTTCCGAGGCCGACCGCGAACTGCTGCGCTTCGCCGCCCTCGCCCTGCTCGCGCGCCCCGCCGACTGCACCCTGCACGGCGGTGCGCTCGCGCTCCTCGTCCGCGATCCACGCACGCGTGCCCGCCATCTCCCGCGGGCACTGCGGCACTTCGCGGCCGACGACCCGCGCTTCCCGCCGAGCGCACTGGTCCCCGCGCTGGCCACGCACCCGGAGCCGGTCCTCGACGCCTTCCGCGAGCGGCTGCGCAGGCCGGACGCCGGGCGGGCGCTGCGCACGCTCGCCGACGTCACCACGCCCTCGCTCGCGCGAAGGGTCGCAGCCCTCGTGCGCGAGGCGGTGCGGGAGCACCCGGAGACCGCCGCGGACGTGGCCGCCTACGTCGACCGGCGGCTCGACCAGGGACCGCCCGCCCGGGCCGTGCTCCTGCCCCTGGTCACGGGTCTCCTCGACGGCGGCCCGGAAGAGGTGCGGGCCGCGCTCGCCGCCGTCCTCGCCGCCCCCGGCGCGCCCGCCTCCCGCCTGCTGCGCCGCGAGCTCCTCGACTTCCTCCTGGCCCATGAGCAGGCTCCGGCCGTCCTGGACGCCCTGCTGCACGCCACGGGACGGCGCTCAGGGGACGACGCGCGCGACCTCGTGCACCGCACCGGCATGCTCCTCGTCCGCACCCCGGACGGCGCGACCCGTTTCGACCGCGGACTGGTCGACCTGGGCCGGCACGTCCCCGGCTTCGCCGCCCGCATGGCCGGCTGGCTGGCCGACGCCCCGCAGGCCTGGGCGGCGGTGGTCGGCCCCAGCGCCCGCCGGACGATCGAGAACCTTTCGGGCGTACGCGTGCCCGCCTGAGCTGTGCTCCCGCGTGCGTCGGGTCACAGCCCCCATGCCGATGAGGGCGGTCCGCGCCCGGCATGGCACCCTTAGACCTGCGTAAGAGGTCGAAAGATACGGATACGGGTTCGAGGAGCGGTCACAGTGCAGCGCTGGCGTGGCATGGAGGACATCCCCGAGGACTGGGGGCGCAGCGTCGTCACCATCGGCTCCTACGACGGAGTCCACCGCGGTCACCAGCTGATCATCCGGCATGCCGTGGAGCGCGCGCGTGAGCTGGGCGTTCCCTCCGTGGTCGTCACCTTCGACCCGCACCCCAGCGAGGTCGTCCGCCCCGGCAGCCACCCGCCGCTGCTCGCCCCGCACCACCGCCGCGCCGAGCTGATGGCCGGCCTGGGTGTGGACGCGGTCCTCATCCTCCCCTTCACCACCGAGTTCTCGAAGCTGTCGCCGGCCGACTTCGTGGTCAAGGTCCTGGTCGACAAGCTGCACGCCAAGGCGGTCGTCGAAGGCCCCAACTTCCGCTTCGGCCACAAGGCCGCGGGCAACGTCGAGTTCCTCGTCGAGCAGGGCAAGGTCTACGACTTCGAGGTCGAGGTCGTCGACCTGTACGTCAGCGGGGAGGCGGGCGGCGGCGAGCCCTTCTCCTCCACCCTGACCCGGCGCCTGGTCGCCGAGGGCGACCTCGAGGGCGCGGCGGAGATCCTGGGCCGTCCGCACCGTGTCGAGGGCGTGGTGGTGCGAGGCGCCCAGCGGGGCCGTGAACTGGGCTTCCCGACGGCCAACGTCGAGACGCTGCCCCACACCGCCATCCCCGCCGACGGCGTCTACGCCGGCTGGCTGCACGCCCAGGGCGAGTCGATGCCGGCCGCGATCTCCGTCGGCACCAACCCGCAGTTCGACGGCACCGAGCGCACGGTGGAGGCGTACGCCATCGACCGCGTCGGCCTCGACCTCTACGGCCTGCACGTGGCCGTCGACTTCCTCGCCTTCGTGCGCGGCCAGGCGAAGTTCGACTCGCTGGAGGCCCTGCTCGAGCAGATGGGCGAGGACGTGAAGCGGTGCCGCGAACTGGTGGCCGCCGCCGAGTAGTTCCTGCCACGACGACGAAGGGCGGCCGGTGCCTGTGGGCACCGGCCGCCCTTCGTGTGCCACCGGCTACTGCTGCGGCGGGGGAGGGGCCTGCGGGTAGCCGTAACCGGGCTGCTCGGGCGCTCCCGGCTGCGGTGGGTACGGCTGCCCGGGCTGGGCGGGCGGCTGCTGGACCGGCGGCTGTGCCGGCTGGGCGTAGGGCTGCCCCGGCTGCGGGTAGGGCTGCTGACCCGGTTGCGGGTACGGCACCTGGCCGGGCTGGGGTGCCTGGGGGTACGGGCCCGGCCGGCCCGGGGCCTGCTGCCCGGGGGCGTACTGCCGGCCCGGCATCGGCGGGGCGGCGACCGGCGGCGGGTTGCCGTCGCTCGTCCACAGGCCGTGCATCTGCTGGTGCCGTACGAAGTCCTCGGCGACCATCGCCGCGAGGTTGAAGTACGCCTCCCGTACCTTGGGCCGCATCATGTCGAGGTCGACCTCGGCACCGGCGGCGAGGTGCTCGTCGAAAGGCACCACCACGACACCGCGGCAGCGCGTCTCGAAGTGGCTGACGATGTCCTCCACCTTGATCATCTTTCCGGTCTCACGGACACCGGAGATGACGGTGAGGGACCTCGACACCAGGTCGGCGTACCCGTGCGCGGACAGCCAGTCCAGCGTCGTACTGGCGCTGCTCGCACCGTCCACCGACGGCGTCGAGATGATGATGAGCTGGTCGGCGAGGTCGAGCACGCCGCGCATCGCGCTGTAGAGCAGACCGGTGCCGGAGTCGGTGAGGATGACCGGGTACTGCTTGCCGAGCACATCGATCGCGCGCCGGTAGTCCTCGTCGTTGAACGTCGTGGAGACGGCCGGGTCGACGTCGTTGGCGATGATCTCGAGCCCGGACGGCGCCTGCGAGGTGAACCGCCGGATGTCCATGTACGAGTTGAGGTACGGGATCGCCTGGACGAGGTCACGGATGGTGGCCCCGGTCTCGCGGCGCACCCGGCGGCCGAGGGTGCCGGCGTCCGGGTTGGCGTCGATCGCGAGGATCTTGTCCTGGCGCTCGGTGGCGAGCGTGGAGCCGAGCGCGGTGGTGGTCGTGGTCTTGCCCACGCCGCCCTTGAGGCTGATGACCGCGATCCGGTAGCAGGACAGGACGGGCGTCCGGATCAGCTCGAGCTTGCGGTTGCGCTCGGCCTCTTCCTTCTTCCCGCCGAGCTTGAACCGGCTCGGCGCGGCCGCGGGGCGCCCGCTCTTCGCCTTCTGCTTCTTGTTGATCAGCCGGTCCGAGGACAGCTCCACGGCGGCCGTGTAACCCAGCGGCGCGGCACCGGGGTTGGTCACCTGCCGCTGGTCGTGCTGCACGGGCTGCGGCCAGGCGGCCCCGGCCCGCGGGTCCACGGGCGGCTGCGGCGCCTGCGGGGCTTGCTGGTTCGGCTGGGGCTGACCCTGCGGGGCGGCGCCGGGCTGGGCCGGGGGCTGCGGGAAGCCGTAGCCACCAGGCGTGTTGGGGGCAGGCGGGGCGGCCTGCGGTGCCCGCGGGTCGGGTTGCGGCTGACCCTGCGGGGCGGCGCCGGGGTGCGCCGGGGGCTGCGGGAAGCCGTAGCCGCCCTGCGGGTTGGGCGCGGGTGGGGTGGGCTGGGGTGCCTGTGCCGGCGCCTGGGGCTGAGGCTGCGGGGGCACGCCGGGATGGGGCTGTGCCGGCGGTGCCGGGGGCTGCGGGAAACCGTAACCACCGGGCTGGGCGGGGGAGTTGGGGGCCGACGGTGCCGTGGGTGCGGGGGTGCCTGGGTTCGGGAAGCCGTAGTCGCCGGGTGTGTTGGGCGCGGGGGGTGCGGTGTCGCCGGGCTGGGCGGGGGAGTTGGGGGTCGGCGGTGCCGTGGGTGCGGGGGTGCCCGGGTTCGGGAAGCCGTAGCCGCCGGGTGTGTTTGGCGCCGGGGTCGGGGCGTCGCCGGGCTGCGGGAAGCCGTAGCCGCCCTGCGGGTTGGGCGCGGGGGCGGGCGGCTGGTTCCAGGCCGCGGGCGCCGGCTGCGGGGCCTGCGGCTGGAAGTGCGGCTGCTGCGGCGGCTGTTGCTGCGGCGGCACGGGCGGCAGGCCCGGCGCGGCGGCCGCGGGCTGCTGCGTCGCGGGCGCCGGGGGAGACGGCTGCGGGGGTTGCTGCGGTTGCTGCGTCTGTGCGGGCCAGTGGGCGGCGGGAGCGGGCGCGGCGGGCTGGTACGACGGCGGCAACGGCGGTAGTCCGCCCTGCGGCGCCGGCGGGGGAGTCCAGGCGGGCGGCGCGTCCTGCGGGGCGCCGGCCGGGCTCGGCACGGCGTCCCGCGGCTCGTCTCCCTGAGGGGCCGCGTCCTGGGGCTCGCCGTCCTCGGATGCCGCGTCCTCGGATGCCGCGTCCGCGGATGCCGCGTCCGCGGGTACGGCATCGGAGGGCTCGGCGCGCTCGGGCACCGCGTCCTCGGCCACCACGTCGGCGGGCTCGGCCTCGGTCTCGACTTCCGCCTCGGCCTCGGCCTCCGCCGGGGCTGCCTCGTCCTCCGCCCGGGAACCGTCGTCCTCGGACGTGACCGCCGCGGGCTCCGCGACGCCCTCCTCGGCGGAGTCGTCCTCGCCCTCCGCCGACTCATCGGTGGCCACGGGGAGTTCGGTCACGTCGGCCGAGTCAGAGGCGTCGGCCGAGTCGGTAACGTCGGCTGGGCCGGACGCGTCGGCCGAGTCGGTCACGTCGGCCGAGCCGGACGCCTCGCCGTCGTTGCCTTCGTCGGCATTGACGGCCGCACCCTCGGCGTCGGTCTCCGTGTCCGGGTCCGTAGTCGCAGCCACGGCCTCAGGCACGTCCGTGACCTCGGCGTCGTCACCCTCGGCCTCGTCGGGAGCCGTGCTCTGCGCGTCGGCCCCGCCCGGCTGCCACAGCTTGGCCTCCGCCTCGGCGGCGGCGGCGCGTTCCGCGATCTCCCGCTTCAGCGCGACGGAGGAGAACCGCATGGTGGCGCCGCTCTCCAGATCGCCGTTCGCGGGCTCCTCCTCGGGAGCGGTCTGCGCGGATCCAGCGGAAGCCGCAGCCTCCCGCTGAGGCTCGAACCCGCTCCCCACCGGAAGCTTGGGCACCGCACCGGGCCCACCGCTCGGCGGCGCGGGCGGTGTGGGCGGGGCCGGCGGAGCGACCGGTACAGACGGCGCAGGAGGCGTGAAGGGCGCGCCAGGCGCGGGCGCAGGCGCAGGCGGCGTGAACGGCGCCCCCGGCGCGGGTGCCGCCGCGGGAGGCGTGAAGGGCGCCCCGGGCGCAGGCGCGGGCGGAGGAGGCGTGAACGGTGCCCCAGGAGCCGGTGCCGGCGCGGATGCCGGACCGTCGGACGCGACCGGCCTCGGCATCGAGTGAGCCGGCGGAGTCAGCCCCGGCAGAGAGGAGAGCGAGAAGTCGGAGGGAGACCCCGAAGCGGACGGAGCCCCTGGCGCGGCCCCGGGCCGCCCCGCGCCGGCACCGGACGCACCGCCCGCCGCCGGTGCCGTACCCCCGGACGGCGTGCCTTCGGAAGCAGCGTCATCGCTACCGCCCGCGCCCTCGGACGCGTTCTGCGTGTACCAAGCGGGCGGCGCGTAGTCGATGGTGAATTCGCCCGTCGTCTCGACGGCGGACTCCGCGTCGGGCTGGTCATCGCCGGGTGTGGCCCAGCCCCCGCGGATCCCGTCCCGATCGCTGCTCACAATTCCTCCTGGTGTGCTCGAGCACCCTCATGGCGTGCTGGGGCGACCCTTGCTTGTCGTCCTGTGTCGTTCTGAGGTCGTCCGATTCCACCGGCTTTCCCCCTGAGCCGCCGCCGCCTGGTCCATGGCTCTGGCGACGCGCACACTCCCAGCCTAATCACCAGAAGCGTCATCCCGGCAGGCCCGCCCACCCATGAGCGACTGACCGGTACGTCACAACCAGCGCAGAAGTGGCTTACGCAGCCCACGTATTGGTGAACAAATCGGGCGCAGTCCGTGAACTCCGCGCACACAACGTGAAGGGAAGCGGTCACCCGCGATCCCCGAACTGCCGTACCGCACAAGGCTCCTGGCGCGCGCGGACCTCACCCGCGCGAGTAGGTGATCACGCCGCCCGGCAAAATAGGGGCCGCTTCCGTGACCACTTCGCAGAATTCTCCGTGACCGCTGCACAGGAAAAGGATGTCAGCGTGAGCTTCGGCCCGCCCCCCTCGATGTACACCCAGTCCGCCCTGAACGCGGGGACGCAGGAGACGAGGCGCCGCCGGAAGTGGCTGCTGCTGCCGCTCCTGGCCGTCCTCGTCGCGGCGGTGGGCACGGGCGGCCGGCTCCTGTGGGGCGGTGCCAGCGGTACGAAGACGGACAAGCCGGTCGCCGCCGGCCAGAGCCGGCTCGACGTCCGGGAGACCGTCGAGCGGCGGCCCGCGAGCACCACCGGAAAGATGGCCTTCCGCTTCTCGGTGGACGACATGAGCCCGGGCGAGCACTACGAGATGCCCGGCATGTGGGCCACGGACAGGATCCTCGCCAAGGGCATCAACAAGACCGTCATCGGCCTGTCCGTCGGTACCGACGCCTCCCCGGGCGACGAGAGGTGGAAGCTCCCCCTCGACGGCCCGATATGCGGCTACACCCGCCATGTGACGGGCGAGAACCGCACCGCCGTCCTCTTCCGCGCCAACGACCGGGGCGGTGCGTACTGCAACCACGTCGCCTTCTTCGACCTCGACGACGGCCGCGAGATCTGGGAGACCGACTTCCCCTACTCCAAGTACGGGGACGCGCAGGGCCTCGCGACCGGCGGCGACGACCAGGACACCCCGAGCGTGACCCTGGCGCACGGCACGGTCGCCGTCACCTGGGGCGGCGGCACGGACGGCTACAGCATGGACACCGGACGGCGGCTGTGGCGTACGACGTCGACCGGTTCCTGCCAGGACATGGGCGCGGCCGGCGGTGGCGCGCTGCTCGTCCGTCAGCAGTGCTGGCACGACGACGCCCCCGCCGACTCGACGGACGCCGTCACCTACAAGGCGCGCAAGGTCGACCCGAGGACGGGCAAGGTCCTGTGGACCTACTCCGCCGCGAAGGGCATCCGGGATCTCGACATCCCGTCCGCGAAACCGGCCGTCCTCGCCGTCCAGGCCGGCCAGATCGGCATCTCCGAGTTGCTCTCCCTGGACGACGAGGGCAGGAACCGCGCCACGATCCGCCTCCAGAGCGGCACTTACGTGGGCGAGTGCTCCTACGACGACTACCTCGCCATCGACGACTGCCCGACCATCGCGGTGGGCGACGGCCAGGTCTTCCTGCGCAGCAAGGAGTCGGGCGACAAGGCCAACTCCAACTGGATCATCGGCTTCGACCTGGCGACCGGGAACACCACCAAGAAGTTCGACTCCGGCGCCGGCTCGCTGCTGTACCCCGTACGGATGAGCGGAGGCCGGCTCCTCGCCCTGCGCCAGACCGACGACCACATCACGCCCTCGGCGCTGGTCGCCCTGGACCCGGGGACGGGCAGGGAGACGCCGTACTTCTACTACGAGCTGCCCCAGGAGGCCGAGTTGATGACGATGACGGAGTACAACGACATCGTCGTCGAGGACGGGCGCCTCTTCTTCGGCGTCAAGAAGGTCGACGGCCCCGCGAAGGGGCAGCCCCGGTGGGTGTACCTCGTGCTCGGCATCGAGAGCAACGCGGCGAAGTAGGCGAAGTGGGCCACGTAGGCGACGTGGGCGAAGTGACCGGGGACCTGTGTGGTGCACGACGGGGCGGTCCCCGCCCCGTCGTGCACCGGGACTACGCCTCGGCCGCCCGGCCCCCGTTGCGCGGCGCGGGATCCAGGTCGAACTCGCCGTCCCGCGCGCCGAGGACGAAGGCACGCCACTCGGCCTCCGTGTAGCGCAGCACGGTGCCGGGGTCGAGCGAGGAGCGCATGGCCACGGCGCCGTCGGGAAGGTAGGCGATCTCGACCCGCTCCTCGTGCTCCTCCGTGCCGGGCGCGCTCTGCCACGTCACGCCGGAGATGTCCAGGGCGTACAGCTCGTCCCGCTCCCGCGCCTTGCGCGCCTTGATCTGCTCTTCCGTCTCCGCCATGCGCAGCGACCCCTTCCCTGCGTACGCGTTCCCGGCGCACGCGAACGATCTGTGCGCTCACACTAGTGCGGGCGCCTGCGAGGCTTTCGGGCTTTCTTCCGGCTTCCACCCGGCTTCGTGGACCTTGGCCGAGGCGCCCCTGACTGGCTGGTACCCTGATGGACGGCCGTTTGTGTACGCACCCCCGGAGCCAACGCAGGAGACCTGCAGGCTCTGGAGGCCGCGCCCAGCGGATCCCCGCCTCCCGAGTTACGGAAGCTCCCCCGAGACAAAGACCGGGGGCACTCGAAGGCCATCAAGAAGACCACGAGGAGTACGAGTGTCGCTCGACGCCGCTACGAAGAAGCAGATCATCACCGAGTTCGGTCAGAAGGAGGGTGACACCGGCTCCCCCGAGGTCCAGGTCGCCATGCTCTCGCGCCGGATCTCGGACCTGACCGAGCACCTCAAGACCCACAAGCACGACCACCACTCCCGCCGTGGTCTGCTGATCCTGGTCGGTCAGCGCCGTCGCCTGCTGCAGTACCTGGCGAAGAAGGACATCCAGCGCTTCCGTGCGCTGGTCGACCGCCTGGGCATCCGCCGCGGTGCGGCGGGCGCCAAGTAAGACGCCGTGAAGGGAGCGGTTCCCGCGGGTGTGGGGACCGCTCCCTTTGCCGTACATACGGAAACGTGCGGAGTGTCACCGCCGCTTTGTAGTGTGGTAGCACAACGCAATACGTACGACACAGAGTGACGGGTCGTGCCCATAGGGGCAGGCCACCGTCACAAGACGAACGAGGAGAAGCGCCGCCTCGCCGCCGCCGGTCCTCGGTAGTGGCCCCCGGGAGATGTGAGCCCCGGGTGCTTCGATCGAAGACCGGCCCGCACCAGACGGAGCGCTTCTCCGCAAGCGTCCCCCCGCCACACGGGCGAGGAGGGACGAAGACGAGGAGAAAACGCTAGTGGAGAACGAGACCCACTACGCCGAGGCCGTCATCGACAACGGCTCCTTCGGCACCCGCACGATCCGCTTCGAGACGGGCCGCCTGGCCAAGCAGGCCGCCGGCTCCGCCGTGGCGTACCTGGACGACGACACCATGGTGCTGTCGGCCACCAGCGCCTCCAAGAACCCCAAGGACCAGCTCGACTTCTTCCCGCTGACGGTGGACGTCGAGGAGCGGATGTACGCCGCCGGCAAGATCCCCGGCAGCTTCTTCCGCCGTGAGGGCCGCCCCTCCGAGGACGCGATCCTCACCTGCCGTCTGATCGACCGCCCGCTGCGCCCGTCCTTCAAGAAGGGCCTGCGCAACGAGATCCAGGTCGTCGCCACGATCATGGCGCTCAACCCCGACCACCTGTACGACGTCGTGGCCATCAACGCCGCCTCCGCGTCCACGCAGCTGGCCGGCCTGCCCTTCTCCGGCCCGATCGGCGGCGTCCGCGTCGCCCTGGTCAACGGCCAGTGGGTCGCGTTCCCGACGCACACCGAGCTCGAGGACGCCGTCTTCGACATGGTCGTCGCCGGTCGCGTCCTCGAGGACGGCGACGTCGCGATCATGATGGTCGAGGCCGAGGCCACCGACAAGACGATCCAGCTGGTCCAGGGCGGCGCCGAGGCGCCGACCGAGGAGGTCGTCGCCTCCGGTCTGGACGCCGCCAAGCCCTTCATCAAGGTGCTCTGCAAGGCCCAGGCCGACCTCGCCGCCAAGGCCGCCAAGCCGACCGGCGAGTTCCCGGTCTTCCTCGACTACCAGGACGACGTCCTGGAGGCGCTGACCGCCGCCGTCAAGCCGGAGCTCACCTCCGCGCTGACGATCGCGGGCAAGCAGGAACGCGAGGCCGAGCTGGACCGCGTCAAGGGTCTGGCCGCCGAGAAGCTCCTGCCGGAGTTCGAGGGCCGCGAGAAGGAGATCTCCGCCGCGTACCGCTCGCTGACCAAGTCCCTGGTCCGTGAGCGCGTCATCAAGGAGAAGAAGCGCATCGACGGCCGCGGCGTCACGGACATCCGTACGCTCGCCGCCGAGGTCGAGGCCATCCCGCGCGTGCACGGCTCGGCGCTGTTCGAGCGTGGCGAGACCCAAATCCTGGGCGTCACCACCCTCAACATGCTCCGGATGGAGCAGCAGCTGGACACGCTCTCCCCGGTGACCCGCAAGCGCTACATGCACAACTACAACTTCCCGCCGTACTCCGTCGGTGAGACCGGCCGCGTGGGTTCCCCCAAGCGCCGCGAGATCGGCCACGGCGCGCTCGCCGAGCGCGCCATCGTGCCGGTCCTGCCGACGCGCGAGGAGTTCCCGTACGCGATCCGTCAGGTGTCCGAGGCCCTCGGCTCCAACGGCTCGACGTCCATGGGCTCGGTCTGCGCCTCCACCATGTCGCTGCTGAACGCCGGTGTGCCGCTGAAGGCCCCGGTCGCCGGTATCGCCATGGGCCTGATCTCCCAGGAGATCAACGGCGAGACGCACTACGTCGCCCTCACCGACATCCTCGGTGCGGAGGACGCCTTCGGCGACATGGACTTCAAGGTCGCCGGCACCAAGGAGTTCGTGACCGCCCTCCAGCTGGACACCAAGCTGGACGGCATCCCGGCCTCCGTCCTGGCCGCGGCCCTCAAGCAGGCCCGTGACGCCCGCCTCCACATCCTCGACGTGATGATGGAAGCGATCGACACGCCGGACGAGATGTCCCCGAACGCCCCGCGGATCATCACCGTCAAGATCCCCGTGGACAAGATCGGCGAGGTCATCGGCCCCAAGGGCAAGATGATCAACCAGATCCAGGAGGACACCGGCGCCGAGATCACGATCGAGGACGACGGCACCATCTACATCGGTGCCGCCGACGGCCCGGCCGCCGAGGCCGCCCGTACGACGATCAACGGCATCGCCAACCCGACCATGCCGGAGGTCGGCGAGCGCTACCTGGGCACGGTCGTGAAGACGACCACCTTCGGTGCGTTCGTTTCGCTGCTCCCGGGCAAGGACGGTCTGCTGCACATCTCGCAGATCCGCAAGCTCGCCGGCGGCAAGCGCGTGGAGAACGTCGAGGACGTCCTCGGTGTGGGCCAGAAGGTCCAGGTCGAGATCGCCGAGATCGACTCCCGCGGCAAGCTCTCCCTGATCCCGGTGATCGAGGGCGAAGACGGCGACGACAAGAAGGACGACGGCGACAAGTGACGCCCCGTGGCTTCAAGGCGACGGCCCGCACCTCCTCGGAGGCGCGGGCCGTCGCCCGTACCCAAACCCTCATCAAGGGTGAGAACGGCATCGGCACGGTCCGCAAGACCACCCTCCCGGGCGGCCTGCGCATCGTCACCGGGACCCTGCCCTCGGTCCGCTCCGCGACCTTCGGCATCTGGGCGAACGTCGGCTCCCGCGACGAGACCCCCGCTCTGAACGGCGCCACGCACTACCTGGAGCACCTGCTCTTCAAGGGCACCGGGCGCCGGTCCGCGCTGGACATCTCCGCCGCGGTCGACGCGGTGGGCGGCGAGATGAACGCGTTCACGGCGAAGGAGTACACGTGCTACTACGCGCGCGTGCTCGACACCGACCTGCCCCTCGCCATAGACGTCGTCTGCGACATGCTGACGGGCTCGCTCATCCTCGAAGAGGACGTCAACGTCGAGCGGGGCGCGATCCTCGAAGAGATCGCCATGACCGAGGACGACCCGGGCGACTGTGTGCACGACCTGTTCGCGCACACGATGTTCGGCGACAACGCCCTCGGCCGCCCGGTCCTCGGCACGGTCGACACGGTCAACGCCCTCACCGCGGACCGCATCCGCCGCTTCTACCGCAAGCACTACGACCCGACCCACCTGGTCGTGGCCGCCGCGGGCAACATCGACCACAGCAAGGTCGTACGGCAGGTCCGTGCCGCCTTCGAGAAGGCGGGCGCCCTCGGCGACGCCGGTGCCACCCCGATCGCCCCGCGCGACGGCCGCCGCTCGATCCGCACCTCGGGCCGCGTCGAACTGCTCGGCCGCAAGACCGAACAGGCGCACGTCGTCCTCGGCATGCCCGGCCTGGCCCGCACGGACGACCGCCGCTGGGCCCTCGGCGTGCTGAACACCGCCCTCGGCGGCGGCATGTCCTCCCGCCTGTTCCAGGAGGTCCGCGAGAAGCGCGGCCTGGCCTACAGCGTGTACTCGTACACCTCCGGCTTCGCCGACTGCGGCCTGTTCGGCGTCTACGCCGGCTGCCGGCCCTCGCAGGTCCACGACGTGCTGAAGATCTGCCGCGACGAGCTCGACCACGTCGCGGAGCACGGCCTGACCGACGAGGAGATCGGCCGCGCCGTCGGCCAGCTCCGGGGCTCCACCGTCCTGGGCCTCGAGGACACCGGCGCGCTGATGAACCGTATCGGCAAGAGCGAGCTGTGCTGGGGCGAGCAGATGTCCGTCGACGACATGCTGACCCGGATAGCGTCGGTCACCCCGGACGACGTCCGCGCGGTCGCCCGCGACATCCTGGGACAGCGGCCATCCTTGTCGGTCATCGGCCCGCTCAAGGACAAGCAGGCGTCCCGTCTGCAGGACGCCGTCGCCTGACATCCGTCGTCGGTAACTCCCGTAAGGAAGCAAGAGACATGAGCAAGCTGCGCGTGGCGGTCCTCGGTGCGAAGGGGCGCATCGGCTCCGAGGCGGTCCGGGCCGTCGAGGCGGCCGGGGACATGGAGCTGGTGGCCGCGCTCGGCCGGGGCGACAAGCTGGAGACGCTCGCGGAGACCGGCGCCCAGGTGGTCGTCGAACTGACCACCCCCGACTCGGTGATGGCCAACCTCGAGTACTGCGTGGGCCACGGCATCCACGCGGTCGTCGGTACGACGGGCTGGACCGACGAGCGCCTCACGCAGCTCACGGGATGGCTGGCCGCTTCCCCGCGGACCGGTGTGCTGATCGCGCCCAACTTCTCCATCGGCGCCGTCCTCACCATGAAGTTCGCGCAGATCGCCGCGCCCTACTTCGAGTCCGTCGAGGTCGTCGAGCTGCACCACCCGAAGAAGGTGGACGCCCCCTCCGGCACCGCCACGCGCACGGCCCAGCTGATCGCCGAGGCCCGCAGGAAGGCCGGCTCGGCGCCCGCGCCGGACGCCACCGAGACGGCCCTGGACGGCGCGCGCGGCGCGAACGTCGACGGCGTCCCGGTGCACGCCGTCCGCCTGCGCGGGCTCCTCGCCCACCAGGAGGTCCTGCTCGGCGGCGAGGGCGAGACGCTGACGGTCCGCCACGACTCCCTGCACCACAGCAGCTTCATGCCGGGCATCCTGCTCGGCGCCCGCCGCGTGGTGACGACCCCGGGCCTGACCTTCGGCCTGGAACACTTCCTGGACCTGGGCTGAGCGACCGACCGTCATGCGCGCGAAGATCTCCTACGTCATCACGGCCGCCGTCCTGGTCTTCTACTTCGTCCTGGTCGGCAGCCGCGGCGTCATGCTCATCCAGTCCGGCACGCTGCTGACCGTCACCTTCGGCGTGGCGGTGCTGGTCCTTCCGGTGATCGGCCTGTGGTTCCTGTGGAAGAACACCCAGTTCGTCCGCAAGGCCAACGCCCTCGCCGCCGAGCTCGACGCCGAGGGCGGTCTGCCCGTCGACGAGCTCGAACGCACGGCCTCCGGGCGGATCGACCGTGACTCGGCCGACGAGGTCTTCGCCAAGCGCAAGGCCGAGGCGGAGTCGGCTCCCGAGGACTGGCGCAGCTGGTTCCGGCTCGCGGTCGCCTACCACGACGCCCGCGACACCCCACGGGCCCGCAAGGCGATGCAGCGGGCGATCGCACTTCACGACGGCAAGCCGGCCGGAGCCTAGCCCCTCGTGGGCCCCTTCGACGTGACCGTCGTCAGCGTCGGGTCAGTGCCGCCCGTTCTCCGCCGCCCACGCCTCGATCATGTCCGCGGCCCGGTCGAACGACCCGTGCCGTGCCAGGAAATCGGCGTTGTGCGTGGTCATCAGCATCGATGTGTCCTGCTCGGCACGGCCCCCGCGGACGAGGATCAGCGCCTGTCCCTGCACCGTGCGCGGCAGCCCGAGCCAGCGCACCGGCTGCTGCACCGTGCGCACGTCGACGACCTGGTCCCAGGGCGTCGTTCGCGTGCCGAAGAAGCCCACATGGCGCAGCCCGCGCGTACTCACCCAGGCACCCACGCGCAGCAGCCGCAGCGCGCCCACGATGACGGCCAGCGCGATGCCGAAGACCACGGCGGCCTCGGCTGCCGACGCGGTGAACGCGATGATGACCGCGGCGAACAGCACGAACGAGGCGAGCAGCAGCCACAGCGCCGCGGCGCCCACGCGCCAGGGGCCGGGCCGGTAGGGCCGCTGCCAGCGGTCGCGGTCGTGGTGCGGCAGCGCGAGATCGTCGGCTGTCTCGAAAGCTCGGTCGGCCGTCAGGAAGGGCAGGGGCACGGCTGGTCCTCACTCGTTCCATACGTGGGCTGTGCCCGGTGAGGTTATCCGGCTGTGTCCCAGCTCACCAGCCTTGGGGGTCCGATGGAGTCAGCGCCCTTGGGAGGCCTGTGACTGCTGGGCCGGTGCGTGGGTGTCGGTGGACAGCGCCGGCATGCCGAGGACCAGCGCGCCCGCTATCCCTGCGACCAGGGTCAGCCCCAGCAGCCAGCGCCCGGCCATCTGACCGAAGGACGCCCGCTCACGGGGCGGTGGAGCGACATTGCCGCGGAACCTGTCGGCCTCGGCGACGAAGGCGAACGGGACGGGCTCACGACGACGGAACATGGACTGCACTTCTCCCCTCGGAGCCGAACAAGTGACTCGCACCTACATAGACGCTCGAGTGCCCCAAAAGGTGCCCTGTTTCACCGAATTCACAGAAAACGCCGACGTATGTCTCGACCCGGCACCGAACGCCCCGTTGTCAGAGCCGGGCCGTAGAGTGGGCGCCGCCCGAGAGACGTGATGGAAGGACCCCCCGCGCCGTGACCGACACCCCCGCCGACGACCTCAAACCCAGCTTCCGCAGCGATGTCACCGTCGAACTGGTCAAGCACACCGCGTCGGACGCGGACGTGCTGTTCGCCGCCCGCGTCTCGACGGTCGGCGAGCAGTCCCTGGAGGAGCTGAACAAGGACCCGGAGCGTTCCAAGGGCCTGATCAACTACCTCATGCGGGACCGGCACGGCAGCCCGTTCGAGCACAACTCGATGACCTTCTTCATCAGTGCCCCGATCTTCGTCTTCCGCGAGTTCATGCGGCACCGCGTGGGCTGGTCGTACAACGAGGAGTCGGGCCGCTACCGCGAGCTGGAGCCGGTCTTCTACGTCCCCGGCGCCTCCCGCAAGCTCGTCCAGCAGGGCCGCCCGGGCAAGTACGTCTTCGTGGAGGGCACCGCCGAGCAGCAGGCGCTGGTCACCGGCACCATGGAGGACTCGTACCGCCAGGCGTACGAGGCGTACCAGGAGATGCTCGCCGCCGGCGTCGCCCGCGAAGTCGCCCGCGCCGTCCTGCCGGTGGGCCTGTTCTCCTCGATGTACGCCACGTGCAACGCCCGCTCGCTGATGCACTTCCTCGGCCTGCGCACCCAGCACGAGCTGGCGAAGGTCCCGTCCTTCCCGCAGCGCGAGATCGAGATGGTCGGCGAGAAGATGGAGGCCGAGTGGGCCAGGCTGATGCCGCTCACGTACGCCGCCTTCAATGCGAACGGCCGTGTGGCGCCGTAGCGGATCCCATCTCCCCGACAGGGCACAGACGTACGGGTCAGTCTCGCGAAGTGTCCGTATTGCGGCATTTGGAGAAGTTCATCTAGCCTGATCAAACGGACCCGGTACTGCTTGAACCCCCGAGCAGGCAGTACCGGGCTCCGCATTTGTCCTGACTTATCCCGCACCCCTAGGGCAGACCGCACACTGAGCAGCGAGTAGCGTGTTACCCATGGCTCCGACCTCGACTCCGCAGACCCCCTTCGGGAGGGTCCTCACCGCCATGGTCACGCCCTTCACGGCGGACGGCGCACTCGACCTCGACGGCGCACAGCGGCTCGCCACCCACCTGGTGGACGCAGGCAACGACGGCCTGATCATCAACGGCACCACCGGTGAGTCCCCCACCACCAGCGACGCGGAGAAAGCGGATCTCGTACGGGCGGTCTTCGAGGCCGTCGGCGACCGGGCCCACGTGGTCGCCGGCGTCGGCACCAACGACACCCACCACAGCATCGAGCTGGCCCGGACCGCCGAGAGGGTCGGGGCGCACGGCCTCCTCGTCGTCACGCCGTACTACAACAAGCCCCCGCAAGAAGGCCTGTATCGGCACTTCAAGGCCGTCGCCGACGCCGCCGAACTGCCGGTCATGCTCTACGACATCCCCGGCCGCAGCGGCGTCCCGATCAACACCGAGACGCTCGTCCGGCTCGCCGAGCACCCGCGCATCGTCGCCAACAAGGACGCCAAGGGCGACCTCGGCCGCTCCAGCTGGGCCATTGCCCGCTCCGGCCTTGCCTGGTACTCCGGCGACGACATGCTGAACCTGCCGCTGCTCTCCGTAGGCGCGGTCGGCTTCGTCTCGGTCGTCGGCCACGTCGTCACGCCCGACCTGCGCGCCCTCGTCGACGCCTTCGTGTCGGGTGACGTACAGAAGGCCACCGAGATCCATCAGAAGCTGCTCCCGGTCTACACGGGCATGTTCCGCACCCAGGGCGTCATGACGACCAAGGCCGCCCTCGCCCTCCAGGGCCTGCCCGCGGGGCCCCTGCGCGCGCCCATGGTCGAGTGCACGCCCGAGGAGATTGCCCAGCTCAAGATCGATCTTGCCGCCGGCGGGGTACAGCTCTGACAACAGACTTGGCACCACAGGCTTCACAACTGAATAAGCAGGCCACCGGTGCCTGCACCCCACAACGACAACTGCTCATGCACGAACGTCACGCGCGCCACGTGCCCACCGGTACGTGGCGCGTGTGGTGAGGAGAGTCTTTTGAGTCATCCGCATCCTGAACTCGGCTCGCCGCCGCCGCTCCCCGAGGGCGGCCTGCGGGTCACCCCGCTCGGCGGCCTCGGCGAAATCGGCCGAAACATGACGGTCTTCGAGTACGGCGGCCGTCTTCTCATCGTCGACTGCGGCGTCCTGTTCCCCGAGGAGGAGCAGCCCGGAATCGACCTGATCCTGCCGGACTTCTCGTCGATCCGGGACCGTCTCGACGACATCGACGGCATCGTCCTCACGCACGGCCACGAGGACCACATCGGCGGCGTCCCCTTCCTCCTCCGCGAGAAGCCCGACATCCCGCTGATCGGCTCCAAGCTGACCCTCGCGCTCATCGAGGCGAAGCTCCAGGAGCACCGGATCCGCCCCTACACCCTCGAGGTGGCCGAGGGGCACCGCGAGCGCGTCGGCCCCTTCGACTGCGAGTTCATCGCGGTCAACCACTCGATCCCGGACGCTCTCGCCGTGGCCATCCGCACGCCGGCCGGCATGGTGGTGCACACCGGCGACTTCAAGATGGACCAGCTCCCGCTGGACAACCGCCTCACGGACCTGCACGCGTTCGCGCGGCTGAGCGAGGAGGGCATCGACCTGCTCCTCGCCGACTCGACGAACGCCGAGGTCCCGGGCTTCGTCCCGCCCGAGCGCGACATCTCCAACGTCCTGCGCCAGGTCTTCGCGGGCGCCCGCAAGCGGATCATCGTGGCGAGCTTCGCCAGCCACGTCCACCGCATCCAGCAGATCCTGGACGCGGCCCAGGAATACGGCCGCCGGGTCGCCTTCGTCGGCCGCTCGATGGTCCGCAACATGGGCATCGCCCGGGACCTGGGCTATCTGAAGGTCCCGCCGGGCCTGGTGGTCGACGTCAAGACACTCGACGACCTCCCCGACCACGAAGTGGTCCTGGTCTGCACGGGTTCCCAGGGCGAACCGATGGCGGCCCTGTCCCGGATGGCCAACCGCGACCACCAGATCCGCATCGTCGACGGCGACACGGTCATCCTGGCGTCGTCGCTCATCCCGGGGAACGAGAACGCGGTCTACCGCGTGATCAACGGCCTGACCCGCTGGGGCGCCAACGTCATCCACAAGGGCAACGCCAAGGTCCACGTCTCGGGCCACGCCTCGGCCGGCGAGCTGCTGTACTTCTACAACATCTGCCGGCCGAAGAACCTGATGCCGGTCCACGGTGAATGGCGCCACCTGCGGGCCAACGCCGAACTGGGCGCCCTCACCGGCGTCCCGCACGACCGCATCGTCATCGCCGAGGACGGCGTGGTCGTCGACCTCGTCGAGGGCAAGGCGAAGATCTCGGGCAAGGTCCAGGCCGGATACGTCTACGTCGACGGTCTCTCGGTCGGCGACGTCCGCGAGCCGGCGCTGAAGGACCGCAAGATCCTCGGAGACGAGGGCATCATCTCGGTCTTCGTGGTCATGGACTCGTCCACGGGCAAGATCACGGGCGGCCCGCACGTCCAGGCGCGCGGCTCGGGAATCGAGGACTCGGCCTTCGCCGCCGTGATCCCGAAGATCACCGAGGTTCTCGAACGCTCCGCCCAGGACGGCGTGGTGGAGCCCCACCAGCTGCAGCAACTCATCCGCCGCACACTGGGCAAGTGGGTCTCCGACACGTATCGCCGCAGGCCGATGATCCTGCCGGTCGTCGTGGAGGTCTGACCGACACACGACGCCACGGACGCGTCAACTGGCAGCGGGGGGGGGGGGGGGGGGGGGGGGGGGGGGGGGGGGGGGGGGGGGCGGGGCGGGGGGGGGGGGGGGGGGCGCCCGCGCGGGGGGGGGGGGGGGCGGCCGACC
>NZ_JBICXT010000008.1:0-107990 GCF_043200415.1 Streptomyces sp. NPDC048419
CACCCTCCCCGGCGGCCAGGCCTTCGCCGACGCCTTCCACACCTTCGCCGTCGACTGGGCCCCCGACTCCATCACCTGGACCGTCGACGGCACCGCCTACCAAAAACGCACCCCCGCCGACCTCGCCGGCAAAACCTGGGTCTTCAACAAACCCTTCTTCCTCATCCTCAACCTCGCCGTCGGCGGCTACTGGCCCGGCGACCCCGACAACACCACCCCCCTCCCCCAACAACTCATCGTCGACTCCGTCTCCGTCACGACCGGCAGCACCTCCACCGGCGCGGCGCTCAGGGGTCTTGCGGGCAAGTGCGTGGACGTCGCCGGGGCGAACTCCGCCAACGGGACGCCCGTACAGCTCTACGACTGCAACGGCACCGCCGCCCAGCAGTGGACCGTGGGCTCCGACGGCACGATCCGCGCGCTCGGCAAGTGCCTGGACGTGACCGGCAACGGCACCGCCGACGGCTCCACCGTCCAGCTCTGGGACTGCACCGGCGGCCCCAACCAGAAGTGGGCCGTCAGCGGGGCGAACGACATCGTCAACCCGCAGGCCGACAAGTGCCTCGACGTGACGGGCAACAACTCGGCCAACGGCACCCGGCTGCAGATCTGGACCTGCTCGGGAGGAGCCAACCAGAAGTGGACGATCGGCTGACCTCTCGGGGTCAACGCGTGACGGCGGGCCCGGCCGGTAGCGGCCTGGCCCGCCGCACCCGGGGGGCGGCCACAACACGCCGGCAGGCGTACGCGCATGTCGTCCCACGTAATTGAGATGCGCGAACCCTCTGCCATTGGCAGGCTGCCCCGGTGAATCGCGAACAGATCTCCCACATCGCTCACGCCGAGCACCCGATCAAGTCCCCGCTCGAAGACGACTCGGTCCGCCGCCTCCTCGATCGCGGTCTGCCGACCGGCGAGGAGCGGGTGCTCGACCTCGGCTGCGGCGGAGGGGAATGGCTCCTGCGCGCCCTGGCAGCACGGCCGGGTGTGCACGCCGAGGGCGTGGACATCTCCGAGGACGCGCTGGCCCAGGCGGCCGCCGCGGCACGCGATCTCGGCGTGGAGGACCGCCTCGTCCTCCATCGCCGAAAGGCCGAGGACTTCGTGTCCGAGAAGCCGTTCGACGTGGTTCTCAGCTTCGGGGCCGCGCATGCCTTCGGCGGCCTGCTGCCGACCCTCGCGGCAGCCAGGACCCATCTGGCTCCCGGCGGTCGTGTCCTGGTCGGTGACGGGTTCTGGGAGCACTCTCCGTCGCCGGAGGCCGTCGAGATGCTCGGGGACTTCGCCGACCTGGCGACCACCGTGGAGCGTGTCGAGGCCGAGGGCTGGGTGCCCGTCGACGGGCACGTCAGCTCGCGTCAGGAGCTGGACGACTACGAATGGTCGTGCTGGGGTTCCCTGTCCTCATGGGCCCTGGACCACCCCGATCACCCGGACAGCGAGCAGGTGCTCGAGACGGCCACGCTCCGGCGCACCGAATGGCTGCGCGTGTACCGGGCCACGTGGGGCTTCCTCTCGCTGGTCCTGCGCCGGACACCCGACCCCGCCTGACGCCGATCTTGGTGAAGCTGTACGGGTTACGAGGCACCTGCCTCAGCCCGCGACGAGCCCTACGACAAGATTGATGGCGGTCGCGAGAATGCCGGTGCCGAAGACGTAGGACAGCAGGCAGTGGCGCAGCACGATGGCACGGATCAGCGAGCTGGAGACGTTGGTGTCGGACACCTGGTACGTCATGCCGAGGTTGTAGCTGAAGTAGAAGAAGTCCCGGTACGCGGGCGGGTCGTCCGAGTTGAAGTCGATCCCGCCCGAGGACTCGTAGTAGACGTAGGCGTAGCGGGCGGCGTACATCAGGTGCAGGGCGGCCCAGGCCAGGGCCACGCCGAAGACCGCGAGTGCGGCGCCGACGTGCCCTTTGTCTGACGGTCCGACCAGGAGCAACAGCACGATGGCCAACAAGCCGCACGACGCGACCGCCACGACGACGAGCTCCTCGATGACGGGCCGGAAATCCTCACGCCTGGCGTTTCGCCTGGTGGCGGCGGCATCCATCGGCCACAGCACGGCCCATCCCGCCGCGACGAAGGCGAGTTGGGTCACGACGATCCCGGCCAGCGCCCCGCGCACGGCGCCCACCCCAAGTCCCACAGCGGCACCGACCACGGCACCTATGGCTACGGCACCGGACAGTCGGGGCATGGCATCCACGGGCAACGAGATCTTCATGGACCTGCACAGTAGTTGCGTCGGCGACGACCGTCTCGGCGGCGCGGCGGGCGCCCTTGAGGACCCCTTCCTGAGGTCGTCGTCGACATCGGTCATGGCGGCGTCAGGCTTGGTGGTGGGTAGGTCAAGTGCCCGTCATGGACCTGCGCGTGCTCGTTCAAGACGGCCGGCTTCGCCGACGTGCCCGACATGATGTGCACGACCTGCGCACCCTCGACGAGCAGAGCGTCGGTGATCAACCTGCGGTGGCACCGCCAGGGCACCGCCTCACTGCACATGATGACCGGCCGCCCGAGCTCGGCCAGCTCGAGCAACTCCCCCAGACCTTCGGCGAATTCATCGGTGCCCATGTAGTCGGCGTAGTCGCGGAACGCCTTGACCCGCCAGGCTCCGTTCGCTGTCGGCACTCCCTTCGGAGTGTGCCGTCGGCCGCCCAACCGGTGAATCCAGCGGTACGCGATATCGGGCGGAAGCGCCTCGATGATCGCTGCTTGATTCCACTGCGGAAACTTCCTCGACGAAGGATACGACCGGACATCGACCAGGCAGGTGATGTCGTGGTCGCGCAGCATCTGCAACACGTCGCCGAAGTCACGCGTGGAGTGCCCGATCGTCCAGATACGCCGAGAGTTCATTTCCTACGCCTTCGTCGGCGCTCTCCCTCATGGTCCCTTCGACTGGTCCCTTCCACCCGATGGTCCCTTCCACCCGACGACGCGTACCCCCGTAGGTCTGCTCCTTAACGCTCTTGGACTGTTCCGCCACCGTGATGTGCCGAACCCGGCCTGATCTTGTCACCGCCGGGTCACAGCCTTCCGACCAGGGAACCCCGCGATCCGTGCCGCCCTCTCCCTCGACGAGTGCCGGCAAGGAGCCGGCCCAGTGCAATCCGATATCGGGGGCGACATGCAGTACGGAAAAGGCATCCGCAGATCCGCCATGGTGGTGGCCGCAGTCTCGGCCGCGGTGGCGGTGACCGCCTGTCAGCCGGGGGGCGACACGGCGGGCGCGGGCCCCTCGCCGTCCGGGGCGACGGCGCCGGCTACCACGGCGTCCTCGTCCGCGACGCCCTCCGCCACGGCCTTGACGCCTTCCGGTGCGAAGACGTCGACGGCGCCGACCGCCGGCGCGTCCCCGGTGTCCCGGCCTTCGGGTGCGCCCGTCGGCACATGTGCGGCGAAGGCCCTGAGTGCGACCGCGTACCAGGCCGACGTGCGCCCCGCGGGCACCGGGACCGGAGCGGCGATCGTCGAGTTCACCAATACCTCCGCTCAGACATGCCTCCTCAAGGGCTATCCGACGGTCGCGGGGGCGGCCAACGGCTCTCCGCAGCACAACACGCCTCTCGCGGTGACCCGCACGGGCTCGTCGTCGGCGGTGCGCGTCACCCCCGGCGGCAAGGCGTGGGTGAAGCTGACGTTCGTCCAGGTCCAGGGCGAGGGTGACGGCTACTGCAAGTCCGGTGCGCAACCCGTCGTCTATCCGACGATGGTGGTCGGTCTGCCTGGCTCCGGCCTGCACCAAGTCGCCCTGGCCGACGGTCAGTTCGCCGAGTGCGACAACGCGGCGACGGTCACCGCGGTAACGGCGGTGAAGCCTTCGTAGGTCCACATGCTCAGGCCCAGCGGGAGGAGGCTCCTTCCGCTGGGCCTGAGTCATTTCCGGTACCAGGCGCATGCTGCGCGCGAGTTGCGAGGTCAACGGGACGCCCGAAGGCGGCGGCAACGGTGAGCAGACCGGTGGTTTCAGCCAGTTTGCTGAGAAGATTGCTCAGGTTTTCCGTACCATCGCTCAGACATGACTGTGCGGCAGTAACTGCCAAGGCCCACACAGCACCTGGCAGAAGAACACACACGTTTGATTTCGCATACGCCGCGGGCTCGCCGCCCACCGGCCGTAGCACCCAGGAAGGGTGTGAGCACGATGTCCGAAACCCCGACGACGACCACCGAGTTGACCTCGCAGTACAGCACGCAGGTTGCCGACGACCTTGAGCGCAACCTCAAGGAACAAGCACGCCTCAGCGGTGAAATCGAGGCGCTGCAGGAGCAGTTGGCGGCCGTGCGGCACGACAACACCGTGCTGGTGAGCATCCAGCAGGCCCTCGGCGTCTCCACCCCACCGGCAACCGAACCCGTCGCGACCGTGCCTGCTCCTCGCAAGCGGCGGCAGCCCGCCGCCAAGGCCCCAGGCAAGGCAGCAGACCAGGGCGCAGGCAAGCGGACGAAGGCCGAGAAGGCCCCCGCCCCGGCCCGCAGGCGGACCGGCAAGAAGACGGCCGCCAAGACGCCGGCCACCTCGTCCGCCGCACCCACGCTCGTCGACCTCGTACGCGAGCACCTGGCGGGCCAGAACGAACCCCGCTCCGCAGCCGAGATCACCACTGCCCTGGGACAGCAGCATCCCGAGCGCAACGCCAAGACCACCGTCGTGCGCACCACACTCGAAGGGCTCGTGGCCAAGAGCCAGGCCCAGCGCACCAAGCAGGGCACGTCCGTCTTCTACACCGCCCCGGAAACCGCCGGATCCGCCACGCAGGACGAGCCGGCCGCCGAGCCTTCGGCCTGACTCCGATCAGCGCGCCGGGCGCCACATCGTGGTGACGATGTGGCCCGTGGCGATGGTGATCGTGTCGCGGGCTGTGAAGCCGACGCTTCGGTAGCGGGCGAGGTTCGCCGGGTTGGACGATTCAAGGTAGGCGGGTGCGCCGAGTGCGTCGATGCGGGTGAGGCTCTCGGCCAGCAGGCCCATGCCCAGCCCGTTGCCGCGGTGGTCGTCGTGGACACCTAGCAGGGAGAGGTAGAAGCAGGGCTCGTCGGGATGGGCGGCCTCCAGCTGGTCGTAGATCGCCAGGATGGCCTTGGTGACCTCGAGGCCCGCCGCCTGGGTCAGCAGGGGCTCCAGGCCGCCTTCCTCCTGCGGGGTGAGTTCGGTGCCGCCCGGCGGGATCCATACGGCCGCCGCTTCCGCCCCCGGCGTCACGAGCGTCCAGGGGTAGCGCAGTGCGGAGGTGACGTACAGGCGCCACATGGCGGCCGCCTGCGCGGCGCGCCGCTGTTCGTCGGGGAAGGCCGGCCCCCACAGCGGGTCGCGGAAGAAGGCGGTGGTCAGGGTGTCGACGATGGCGTCGGTGTCCGCCGGGGTGGCTGGCCGGGCGGAGACGGGCCGGTAGGTGCGGGTCACCCTTCTACGATATCCGTCCTGGCGCACCTTGCACTCGACGGATTCCGTTGTCCTTCTCGGCTACTTCAGCTCGATCTCGACGAATACCAGCGGGAAGGCGCCGGCATTGACGACCTCGTGCTCGCCGCCTGCCGGACGGGCGTAGGACTCGCCGGCCGTGAGCTGCGAAGGGGTGACCGAGCCGTCGGGGCTGATCACGTCGGTTCGCCCGTCGGTGACCGGGACGACGACGTAGTCGTACTCGTGGACATGTCGGCCGGTGCTCTGCCCGGCCTCGAAGTCCCAGCGCGTGACGCGTACGCGTTCGTCCTCGTGCTGCACACTCGCGCGGGCCGTGGTGGTCATGGTCGCTCTCCTTGCATTCGTGGCGGGTCGATGGGCCCGGCAGTGTCGGGGCGGGGTGAATGCGCGGCTGTGGCCGCCGCCCGCTGGGCCAGGAGGTTGGTGACCAGCGTGAGCGGGGGCCAGGCCAGGCGCCCGTGGCGCGCGACGGCGTAGGCGCGCAGCGTCACCCGTGGGTCGATGAGCGGAATGAGGCGCACGCCGGGAAAGGTGGGGATGCCCAGGGGCAGCAGGCCCACACCGAGCCCGGTGGTGATCATGCCCTGGACCAGGTCGAGGCTGTCGACCTGATGGGTGATGCGAGGGGTGAATCCCGCCATGGAGGCCAGAGTGCGGATGACTGTTTCGTCGGCGGTGCTACGGGAGTTGACGATCCAGTCCTGCGCGCGGAAGCGGGCGAAGACGTCCCGGGTGTCAGCCGTGCCGGGCACATCCACATCCGCGTCGACGGGGACGCCGAGGCCCCAGAAGGCAGTCCACAGGGCAGTGGTGTGCAGTGCGGGATCGGAGTCGGCGGGCGCCAGGTTGTAGTCGTAGGTGAGCGCGAGGTCGGTCTCGTCCGCGGCGAGCAGTTCCAGGGCCTCGGCAGGTTCGTGTTCGCGGATGAGGACGCGCAGCCGGGGGTGGCTGACGGTCAGGTCGGAGATGAGGGGCAGCAGGTGAGTGCGGATGGCGGTGGAGAATCCGGCGACCCGCAGCGTTCCATTGGGTTCGGTGTCGGGGGCGAGGTCGAGGCGTGCGGTCTCGACGGCGGCGAGGATCACCGTGGCGTGCTCGGCCAGGCGCCGGCCGGCCGGAGTGAGCCTCACCCGCCGGCCGTCCGGTTCGATCAGGGCGGTGCCCATCTCCCGTGCGAGAACCGTGAGTTGCTGCGATACGGTCGAGGTGGTGGTGTCCACGGCGTCCGCTGCGGCGCGCATCGATCCGAGCCGGGACAGTTCCACCAGTAGCCGCAGACGCCGTGTCTCCATCCCTCTATTGTCCAGGGTCGTCGAACGGAATGTACGTGGACGACGCGGGGGGACGAACGATGCGGAGGACCTGGACAAGGGATCGTGAGCTCGCTCAAGGCCCTCGCCTCGCTTCCGCCCATGCGTCAAGCAGGCCGGGTCCGGCCCTTCCCTTCACTCGTCAGAATCGCGCTCGCCACCACATCGAAGAGGTGATCGGCGCGCGGTGCGAGCGAGGGCTGGTCGCCGAGCCAGGCGAGCATCGCCACCAGCGCGAACAGTTCGGTGCCGTCAAGGTCGCTCCGCGCTCCCCCGGCGGCCTGAGCGCGGGAGAGCAGCCGCGCACCGGCCGCACGCAAGGTGACACACGACGCGTGGAGTGCGGACTCCGTGTCCTCGATGGCGGCCGCCATGAGTACGGTCACGCCTCGATACTCGGTCGTCCACGCGACGCATTCGCGTAGCCACGAGACGAGTGCATCTTCGGGAGAGGCCGACGTCGAGGCCGCCAACTCGTCGGCGCGTGCCGTCAGTTCGTCGAAGCTCGTGCGAAGCAGGGCATCGAGCAGCGCCTCGCGCGTCGGGAAGTGCCGCAGGAGCGTGGCGAGCCCGACATCGGCCCTGCGCGCGATGTCGCGCAGCGACACGTCCACGCCCTGCTCGGCGATGGCGGTGCCCGATACGTCGAGCAGGTGGTCTCGGTTCTTCCTGGCGTCGGCCCGCATATGCCCCCCTTGACTATCCGGATCAGTGGTCCATATATTCGGATCAGTGGTTCACTTATGTGGAGCACTGATCCGAATAAGACTATCCCGTAGATGCGGGCAGGAGAAAACGATGTCGACCCACACGATGGGAGCGGTCCGCCTCCATGAGCACGGCGGTCCGGAAGTTCTGTGTTACGACGAGGTTCCGATCCCCAGGCCGGGGCCGGGTGAGGCGCTCGTTCGCGTACACGCGATCGGCATCAACCCTCCGGACTGGTACCTGCGCGGCGGAATGACCACCATGCCTGGGGAGGAGGAATCGACGGTCAGCCTGCCTCTGATCCCGGGAACGGACGTGTCGGGCGTCGTCGAGGCCGTCGCCGCGGACGTGGCCGGCCTCTCCGTCGGTGATGAGGTCTTCGGCCTTCTACGTTTTCCCAGCTTCCACGGCAGCGCATACGCCGAGTACGTGGCCGCACCCGCGTCGGACCTCGCACGCAAGCCCGCCGGCATCGATCACGTGCATGCCGCCGGGGCGCCCATGGCCGGGCTGACGGCCTGGCAGTTCCTGATCGAGGTCGGACACGATCACCCTTCGCCCTTCCAGGAGGCACCGCATCGCCCGGTGTCACTCGACGCCGGCACGACGGTGCTCGTCAACGGAGCCGCAGGCGGCGTGGGGCACTTCGCGCTGCAGCTGGCGAAGTGGAGGGGCGCGCGCGTCATCGCGGTGGCGTCGGGCGCGCACGAATCCTTCCTGCGCGAGCTCGGCGCCGACCAGTTCATCGACTACACCAAGCATCGCGCCGAGGAACTCGTGCGCGACGTCGACGTCGTCGTCGACACCGTCGGCGGCCCCGAGAGCCGCCGCTTCCTGCACACACTCAAGCGCGGCGGCGCCCAATTCGCCGTAATGCCCGGGGTGTTCGACGAAGAGGAAACCGCGAAGCTGGGTGTCACGGTCTCGACCGCACAGGTCCGCTCGAGCGGTGTGCAGCTCGCCGCACTGGGACGCCTGCTCGATGCGGGCGCAGTGCGCGTCGCGATCGACAGCACGTTTGCCCTTTCGGACGCCCGCGCAGCACACGAACGCGCCGCACGTGGACACGTCCAGGGCAAGATCGTGCTCACGGTGGATTAAGGTCCTCCCCGATCAAGCCCGAACCTGGAGGGCATCTCCACTGTGTTCAGCGCCCTGGGAATGATCCACTGAGAGCATGACCCAAGAACCGTTGAGCGTGCCCGTGCCTCCCCCCTTGACCGTCCCGCTGGTCGAGGACCTGTGCGCCGCACTGCCGCAGGGCCGCGTCCTGCTGGACGCGGACATCGTCGCCGGTCTCAGCCACGACGAGGCCGAGTGGGCGCCGGTCGGCCGCGCAGCCGCCGTGGTCCGTGCGAACAGCACCGAGGACGTGCGCCGTACCGTCGAGATCTGCCTCCGCCACGGCGCCCCCGTCGTCGCGCGGGGCGCCGGCACCGGGCTCTCGGGCGGCGCCAACGCGGTGGACGGCTGCGTGGTGGTGACCCTCGACCGGATGACGTCGATCCTGGACATCAATCCGCTCGAGCGGCTGGCCGTCGTTCAGCCCGGCGTCGTCAACGACGACCTCCGCGCGGCCGTCGCCGAGCACGGACTGTGGTATCCGCCGGACCCGGCCAGCTCGCCATGGTCGACCATCGGCGGCAACGTGGCCACCAACGCCGGCGGTCTGTGCTGCGTGAAGTACGGCGTCACACGCGACTACGTCCTCGAACTGGAGGTGGTCACCGGTACCGCCGAGGTGGTGCGCCTCGGCCGCCGTACCGCCAAGGGCGTGGCGGGCTACGACCTGGCCGGGCTCGTCGTGGGCTCGGAGGGAACGCTCGGCATCGTCACCGAGGTGACCGTCCGGCTCCGTCCGCTGCCCGCGCCGGCGATCACCGTGGCCGGTTACTTCTCCGACGTGGTCACCGCGGGCGAGGCCGTCCGCGCCGTCGCGGCCGCGGGAATCACCCCGTCGGCGCTCGAACTGGTCGACCGGCACTGCCTGCGGGCCGTCGATGCCTGGAAGAACATGGGCCTCTCCCTGGAAGCGGACGTCGTCCTGCTGGCCCGGGTCGACGAACCGGGTGAGCGGGGCGAGGGTCTGGCCGACGAGGTGGTGGGCTGCTTCCGCGGCGCGGGCGCGACCTGGGCCGAACGCTCCACCGACCCCGAGGAGGCCGAAGCACTGTTCACCGCACGGCAGTTGGCCTACCCGGCCCTCGAACGGCTCGGGCCGGTGCTCACGGAAGACGTGTGCGTCCCGCGCGAACATGTCCCGGCCATGCTCGGCCGTATCGAGGAGATCGGCCGCCGCCATGACATCACCATCGCCAACATCGCCCACGCCGGCGACGGCAATCTGCACCCGCTGCTCATCACCGATCCCGGGGACGAGGCGGCTCGCGAACGGGCCCAACTCGCCTTCGAAGAGATCCTCGACGCCGCGCTCACCTTCGGCGGAACGGTCACCGGCGAACACGGCGTCGGCATCCTCAAGGCCGACGGCCTCAAGCGCGAGCTCTCGCCCGCAGTGCTCGCCATGCACCGCGCCGTGAAAAGCGCACTCGACCCGCAGGGCATCCTCAATCCAGGCAAGGCATTCCCGCACGGGGAGTGACAGCGCCCGTGACCGCCGACGACGGCGTACGGCTCGACTTCAGGTCGTACCTCGCGCCTGCGGTTCCGCACGCGTGGCCGGCATCGTCGTCGCTTCTACGGCTACGACGCGTCCAACGCCGACACCTGATTCGCCGAGGGCGTGTTCGGTGGCCGGGCGGGCTCCGGCGCGGGTCGCGCCCACGCCGGCGGTGACGACGAAGGCGATGCCGAGGGCGGATGCCAGCCCGGGAGTCTGGCCGAGCACGGCCAGTCCGATCAGCAGGGCGATGGCGGGTTCCAGGCTCATCAGGGTGCCGAAGGCGGAACTCGTCAGGCGGCGCAGGGCGAGGAATTCGAGCGCGAAGGGCACCAAGGGGCTCAGGACGGCCAGCCCCAGCATGGTCCAGGCTGCGGGCCAGGTGAGGTGGGTCGAGAGGGTGGGCGCGGCGATGAGCATGCTCAGTGCGCCCGCGACCGGCATGGAAACGGCCAGCCCTTTCAGACCGGTGACGCGGTCGCCGATGCGCTGGGTCAGCAGGATGTAGGCGGCCCAACAAGCTGCGGCGGCCAGTGCGTATCCGACGCCGATCAGGTCAAGGCTGCCGCGCCAGGGTTCGGTCAGCAGAGCAACTCCCGTGGCGGCCGCGGCAGTCCATGTCTTGCGACCCGCGCCGGGCCCGTACAGGGACACGGCCAGCGGGCCGAGGAACTCCAGGGCGCTCGCGGTGCCCATCGGCAGTCGGGCGATGGCGAGCATGAAGAAGAGCATCATGCCGGCGGTCGCGACACCCAGAGCGGTGCAGGCGAGCAGATCGGGGCGGGCGAAGTCGCGGCGGCGGGGCCGTACGAGAACCAGCAGGAGCAGCCCGGCCCAGCCCAGGCGAAGACCGGCGGCGCCCACAGCGGTGAGCTCGCCGAACAGCGGAACGGTCAGGGCGGAGCCGAGCTGCACGGTGGACATGCTGGCGAGCGCCATGAGGAACCCGGCCTCGGCGGCACGGCGCGGGGTGCGGAGCGACTTCTGCGGACTCATGGCCCCCAGTAGAGGCGCACGGCATTGTTCGTGTCCACGTGCCGATCATGAACGTACCGTTCGGGAATCCTGGACAATCTGTCCATTCTCGCCGCCGGCTGCGTTGTCGGTGTCCTCGAGCCGGCGGACGTCGGCCTCGTGAAGGCCTACAGGTGTGACGCCAAAGCGGCGTACACCCTGCGCCAGGCGTCGGCGCCGGCCTGCGGATCGTAGTCGGCCGGGCGGTCGACGCAGGCGAAGCCGTGGCGGGCACCCGGGTAGGTCACCAGCTCGTGCGGCACCTCGGCTTTGGTGAGCCGCTGGTCGGCCTGCTCCCACTCCTCGGCCGGAATGATGTGGTCCAGTTCACCGCGGAAGCCCAGCACGAACGCGCCGCCCGCGGCGATCCGCTCGCTGCTCTCCAGCGGGGGCACGGGACCGACCAGCGGGAAGCCGCTGTTCAGCAGCCACCCCGGGTAGAAGACCGCGGCCAACTCGAAGCTCAGCTCGGTCGCCGCACGGACCGCGACATGGCCGCCCATGCTCAGGCCCAGGAACGCCACACCCCGCTCCCCCGCTTCGGTACGTGCTGCCGCCAGCGCGGCGGAAGCGTCGGCAACCAGCTCGTCCCGGTCCAGCGCGCGCATCAGCACCAGGCCGTTCTCGCGCTCCTCGGCGGAGTAACCGAGTTCGGTGCGGCGCGCGTTGCGCCAGTAGTAGTCGGGGGCCAGGGCGACATACCCGGCCGCCGCCAACTCCGCGCAGGTCTCGCGGACGTATGCGTTGACTCCGTACAGCTCGGAACAGACCACCACGGCGCCCCGCACCTCACCGCTCGGGCGGTGCACGTACGCCTCGATGCCGCCCGCCTCGCCGAGTGTCTCCCACTGACCAGTCATCACTGCCCCCGTGTCTCAGCCGTCATCGGCCCAACTCTACTGAAGGTCGGCGAGGGGCAGCGGCCGCAGCCGGCTGCCCCTCGCCTGTCCCTCCCCTTCGGCCGGGCGCGGTGTTCCGCTACGAGCGCGGGTCCGCGGGCGGCGCTTGTGTGGTGCACGTGAGCGGGACTCCCGTGGGTACGAGGCGTTCGACGGAGCCCGGATTGCCGTGGACGGAGGCCAGTTGGGCCTCGTTCAGGAAGCCGATGAACAGCTGCGTCCCGGCGGGCATCGCGGAGGGGGTGAAGACGAAGGTGACCTTGCCGTCGTCTCCCCGTACGCCCTTCATGACGTCGTTGACGCCGGGTCCCACGCCGCTGGGGTCGAGCGTTCCGTTGTCGTGGGGACCCTTGCAGAACTGGCCTTCCTTGATGAGCACGGGGAAGCCTGCCCTGCGCAGCGCGGCCTCCAGGCCCGCGTGGTCCGAGAAGTACCGCTGCTTGTCGAAGGTCGCATGGACCGTGCCGTCCTTCTTGGTGTCCACGGTGTACGCCGCCGTGCGGATGTGCACGGCGCCGGCACCGGTGCTGTCACCCGCACCGGTGCTGCCGCCCGCCGTGGGCGGGGCGGTTGACGGGTTGCCGTACGTGGGCACGCCGAGCGCAAGACCCGCGGCGGCCGCGACTCCCGCCGTCATGCCCACGATGCGGCGCCGACGCCGGCGCGCCCGGCCCGCGGCCTCGATCTGCTCCACGGGGGTGTCCATGGTGATGCCGTCCAGCGAATCCCTCAGTGCGTCCAGTACGTCCGTGTCGTGGTGGCTCATTGCCCAACCTCCGGCTTGTCTACGGTGACCAGGTGGCCGCGCAGTGTGGCGACGGCCCGCGACAGATGGGCGGTGACGGTTCCCGGCGCGATCCCGAGCACCTTCGCGGTGGCCAAGGTGTCCAGATCGAGGAAGACCCGGTACGCGATCACTTCCCGCTGCCGCTGCGGCAGTTGACGCAGCACGGCCAGCAGCGCGGGGTCCAGGCCGAGGTCACCGACCGTGCTGGCCGCGACGTCGGGAACGCCGCCCAGCGTCACTTCCCGGCGCCGCCGACGCCACCACGAGACCCTGGTGTTGAGCGCCGTACGCACGATCCACGCACGCGGCGCGGGATGGCGGCTGACCTTCGGCCATGCCGTCCAGGCCCGGGTGAACGCCTCGGCGACCAGATCCTCGGCCAGCTGCCGATCACCCACGCTCGCCAGGACCGCCCGCAGGCATGCGTCCCGGCTGGCTCGGTAGAAGTCCTTGAACTCCAGCTGCTTCACACCCTCTCTACGCCTCGGCGCCGTGATCCGCTTACCTGAGTTCCGAAGTTCAGTCTGCGGCCAGCAGGTGCGCGGGGGCGATCTGCGAGAGTCTCCGGATGGGCACCGTCAGCGCGGCGCTGACCAGTGCGGTGGCGGCCAGGGTGGCCAGCAGCGCGGCGCCGGTGATGGCGACGAGATGTCCGTGCAGGACGCCCTGCCCGAGCACCACGACCGCCACCAGGCCGGCCACGGCACCCGCCAGTCCGCCCAGCAGGGCCAGGCCGATCCCCTCGTAGAGGGTCAGCAGCGCGAGTTCGCGGTTGGTCCAGCCGGTCGCGCGCAGTACCGCGAGGTCGGCTGCGCGTTCGCGCTGCGAGAGCACGAGTACGTCGACGGCTCCCGCGGCGCCCAGCGCCAGGGACAGGGCGACGCTGAGGTAGTCGGCGGTCCGTGCTTGTGCCACGACGGCGTTGCCGAGCAACGACCCGGCCACCTCGCCCTGGAAGGCCAGCGTCAGGGCGAGGAGCACCGTGAAGGCGGCCACTCCGAGGGCAAGGCCCGCCGCGCCGAGCACGGTGCGGCCGCGTACCCGCAGGAGGTTGAGCACGGCCAGCCCGGCCACCGAGCGCACCGGACGGGCCCGGCGGGCCGCCGTCACCGGGGGCCGGACAGCCTGCATGGGTCCCAGCCGGGTGGCGAGCCAGGCCGGGATCAGGCCTGCGGCCACGGCCAGCAGGAGTGCCACCGGCAGCACCAGGAGCGATCTGGCGCCGGCGTCCGGCTGGCCCAGCAGCCTGCCGAGGCCGTACGCGAGCAGCGCCCCCACGGCTCCTGCCGCGAGTCCGATCGCGGCCAGTTCACCGAGGACCAGTCGGAGCACTTCCGTACCGCTCCAGCCCACGCAGCGCAGCGTGCCGATCTCCGTGCGGCGGGAGCGCACCGAGGCCAGCGCCGCCTGGCCGAGGAACAGCGCACAGACCACGAGGACCAGTGTGAAGAGGATGGCGCTCTTGGTGTCGACCGCCTTCAGGATCCGCAGCGCCACGCCTTTGTCCACCCAGCGCTCCGTCACCTTCGCCGTGGCGCTGAGCGCGACCTTCTGGGGTCTTGGCGAGCTGCCTACGGTCACGTCGACCTGAAGCTTGGGAAAGGCCGCACGGATCTTGCCGGCCACCGCGTTCACCCGCGCGCGGGAGGCGGCGTCGACGCCGGTGACGCCGGCCACCCGGAGCCTGATCGCGCTGACCGGAGCCGCGTCCTGGAGGCCCGGGGTCCGGCGGCTCTTGATGAGCGCGGTGACGGAGTCCATCGTCGTGAGCATGGTGGGAGGTGGGGTGAGGTAACCGCCCAGGTTGCGGTCGGGTTGGAGCGGCCTGCTATTCAGTGTCGTACGGGTGGTCTTGTCCGCGCCGGTGACCTGAGGTGGCTGATAGGTCTCCAACGGGGCCTCGGACAGCGGCGAGAAGCCGGGCAGTCTGCCCGTGTCGTAGCGTCCGACGACGTGGATGATCGGGTTCGGCAGGCGGCCGTAGTCCTGGTTCTCGCACACGCCCAGGCCGCTGCAGAAGGTGGAGGGGTGACTGATCACCTTCCGGTACTGCGGGCCCGTGTTCTCCTCGGGGACGTCCGCCACCGGTTGCCGGTTCAGGTTGGTCACCCACAGGCCGGATTTCTGCGGCGGTTGCGGCTGTACGGCGAGGTCGCCGCCGGAGGTCCGACGGTAGGTCACCGGGCCGACCGTCCAGTAGTTGGTGGCGTCGACCCCGTACGTGGGCACCGCCTTCCGGTAACCCTGGCTCAGGTCGACGCCGACATGGCCCACGGGTGTGCCGTGCAGGTGCTTCACGAAACTGCTGGCGGCCGGATTGCCCAGCCGTGCGGGCAGCTTGGCCGGGTCCCCGGTGTCGAGTTGTTCAACGGTGGCGCTGATCTTCCCGGCGGTCAGTGGGCGGCTGCTGAGCACCACCGGTACGAATGTCTCCTTCTGGCCGTCGGGATTCTTCGAGGGCGGCACCGTGCGCGGCTTGTCCTGTTCGGTGAGCATGCGGCCCGAGGTGACGGTGCGGCCCAGGCCCACCAACCGGTCCTCGGCCCTCGGGTCGACGGCGGACAGCAGGACCGGGTAGGCGACCGGGATGTCGACGGTGGCCTTGCCCTGTCCCGTCTGGCAGTTCAGCCGCGAGTGCAGGTCGGGGTCGAACGCGGACTTGTCGCTGAGGTCCTCGCCGATGATGCTCTCCATCATCGGCAGTTCGAGGTTCCACCTGGTCCTCTCGGTCTTGTCCCCGTTGTAGTAGAAGCACACGTTGTACTTCCCGTTCATCACGTACTGCCGCGTGCTCTTGTCGATCGCGCCCTTCTCCAGGGTGTCGGACTCGAACACGCCGTGCGCCTTCCCCGAGGTGAGGGGGCTGCGGGTGAGGTAGACGTACTGATCGGCGGCACGATAGGTGCCCAGGCCCGCGGTGAGCTTCGGGACGATCCGCAGGATCTGCCGGGACGCCCCGCTGTCGAGGAACCGGGACACGTCGACGGAGACCGTGTTGTAGACCATCAGATAGCCGATGTTGGCGACGGGCGCCGCCACCTCGACGCCGCTCATGCGCTGGATGCGCCGGTACTGCTCCATGGTGATGCCGCCGAACGTGCCGGACAGGAAGTTCGGCGCGACCAGACCGCTCTGCCGTTCCACGTCCGTCTGCGAGTTGGGCGGCCGCACCAGGACGTCGTAGGCGGAGCGGGCGTTCTTCCGTACGGTGCCCACCGTGGTCGCCTGGCTCGTGTGCACGGTCGAGGTCAGCAGGGTGAAACTGGTCGCCGCCACCAGGATCCCGGCGGCCAGCGCCATCGCGCGTCCGCGTCGACGCCGGAGCTGCCCGATGATCATCGCAATCACGGGCGCAGGCCCCCCAGCCGGTCGAGTACGTCACCGGACGCGGTGATCCGCCTGTCCGAGGTGATCCTGCCGTCCTGCAGGCGCACCACGCGGTCGCCGTTCGCGGCGACTTCCGGGTCGTGGGTGGCGACGAGCATCGTCATCCCGTAGCGCTCACGCAGCGACATCAGCAGGTCCATGATGTCCCGGCCGATGACGCTGTCCAGGTTGCCGGTCGGCTCGTCGGCCAGCAGCAGTCCCGGCCGGTTGATCAACGCCCTTGCCACGGCGACGCGTTGCTGCTGACCGCCCGACAACTCCGAGGGCAGAGCGTCGGCCCGCCCGCCCAGGCCTACCGCCTCCAGCAGTTCCATGCCGCGCTCGCGGCGGTCGAAGTCGACCTTACGAGGGAGCACGGGCGCCAGCACGTTGTCCAACACGGTGAGCGCGGGCAGGAGATGAAAGCGCTGGAAGACGAACCCGATGCGCCGCCGGTGGGCGTCCAGGTCCCGAGGCAGCAGCTTCTTGCCCTCGATCTCGACGCTGCCTTCGTCCGGCTTGTCCATCCCACCGGTCACGTGCAGCACCGTGGACTTGCCGGCCCCGGACGGCCCGGTCAGCATCACCGCCTCCCCGGCCGCGACCTCCAGGTCGACTTCGTCCAGGGCGATCAGCCCGGGGTAGCGCCGGCTCACCCCTCGCAACGCCACGCTCACAGCCATCGAAGCAGCCCCCACTCCCCTGCATTGCCGCAATGCAAACGGTACATTGTCACAATGCAGGAGGGAGGTCCATGCCACTTCAACATGCCGTGCTCGCGCTCCTGAAGCAGCGACCGAGCCACGGCTACGAGCTCAAGGCCCAGTTCGAGGAGACCATCGGGCCACAGTGGGGTGGCCTCAACATCGGCCACCTCTACCAGATCCTCGAACGCCTCGTCCGGGACGGATACGTCACGCGTTCACAAGTCGCGCAGACCGACCGGCCCGACAAGAACCTGTACACGCTGACTCCTGCCGGCGAGGCCGAGATGCACGCCTGGGCGACCACGGCCTGGATCCGCACCGGCGGCTTCCGCGACGAGGTCTTCCTGAAACTCCTCGGAGCCGCCGCCCTGGGCACGCAAGCGCTGGCCGCTCTCATCGACACCCAGCGGCAGACGTATCTTTCGGAGCTCGCGGGCCTCGCCCAGCAGCGCAGGGCGCACGCCGCCGAACCACTGGTGGCCCTCCTGATCGACGCCGCCGTCGCGCACACCAAGGCCGACCTCGCGCTACTGGACAGCGCCGAGCGGCACTTGAGCACGATGGCCGCGGAACGGGGTGTACAGAAGCCGCGCGCGTCGGCAGCGGAGCGACGCCGAAGCGCCATGGGCGGAGCCGGCGGTGAACCCGGCCGGAAGACAGGACCCTGGTCGGACTCCGCGTAGGCAGTGTTCGCCACGACCACGGTCGTCACCCCCCGTTGGACACCGCGTGAACCGATGTGTGCCGGGTAGGAAACGGGGGCTCGGAACGACGGGGCAGGTCGAGGCGGACGAACTGGGAAGGGACGACTGGGCCATGACCATGGAACAGGCTGCCGAAGGTCCGGTGGATGCCGTCGTCGAGTACGCCGGCCGCGTCCTGCTGGTGAAGGCAGGGGACGACTGGGAGCTCCCCTCGGGCGATCCAGAACGCGCCGAATCGGCGTCGGCCACTGCGGCCCGCGTGATGTACGAGCTCACCGGCTACCTCGTCGACGGCACGACGCTTCTGACACCGGATGGGACAGCCGCGGCACACGCACGCCCGGCCGTGGTGTGCCAACTCCTGAGCGAGACCCCCTCGGACGACGCGCGGCTCGGCCCGGACGAGCTCCACTGGGCGCCTATCGCAGAAGCCGTCGACGCCGGGGTCCCGGAATCCGTGCGCGTCTACCTGGAGGGCCACACGCCCGTGTAGCGGTTTGCAACTCCGGCTCGGCAGCCGCCCTTCGCAGACCTGCGGCTCGTGATCGACGCACTCTTGCAATGGTCACGGACTGCTGCGAGGAGCGCCGCCGCCTTCAGCTCCGACCCAGCGGTGATAGGCGTCCACGTCGACGTTGCTGCCGCACACGATGGTGACGACGTGCCGGCCGGAGAAGCGCTCACGGTCTTCGAGGAGCGCCGCGATACCGAGCGCGGCCGACGGTTCGACCACGAGGCCGGCGCGATGGAGGAGCATCCTCATGCCCGCGACGATCGACGACTCCTGCACCAGAATCGTATCGTCGGCGACCAGGAGGAGATCGTCCAGGACGGCCGGGATGGGGCGCCGCCCGGCGACGCCGTCAGCGATGGTGTTGGCGAACTCGGTCACCACGACACGTCGTTCGCGCCACGAATACGTCATCGCCGGCGCGCCCAGCGGCTGGACGCAGATCACTTCGACCTCGGGCGCCAGGGCCTTCAGGACATGCCCCACACCGGTGGCCAGCGCCCCGCCGCCGAGGGCGATCAGGACGGTGTCGAACGACGGCAGGGCGTCCGCCAGTTCCAGGCCGATCGTCGCCGCACCCTCACAGGTCTCGATGTCCAGGCTGTCCTCGACCAATCGGATGCCGTCGTGCCGCGCGATGGCCGCCGCCCGCTCGCGGGCCGGCTCGTGGTCGCCGTCGACCAGTTCCAGCGTGGCGCCCAGCGCACGGATGCGATCGAGTTTTGCCGCCGTCGCATGGCGGGATGCCACGACGGTGACGTCGATCCCCCGGCCGCGACCGGACCAGGCGAGAGCCTGGCCGAGGTTGCCCGCGCTGGCACATACGACGGCTCGCGAGCCGTTGTCGGCGAGCAGGCTCGCGACCACCTCGGTGCCGCGGGCCTTGAAGCTGCGGACCGGGTTCGCCGTTTCGAGCTTGATGCTCACCGCGCACCCGAGGTCGGCCTCCAGGGCATCGCACCGGTACAGCGGAGTGTCCAGGAACATCGGGTCGATCACCTGGCGAGCCGCCCGGATCCGAGCACTGTCGAGGCGCGTCTCCTGCATGACAGAGCAGCGTAGCTTCACCCGCACTGCTCCACGCCCTGCGGGCAGTTCGGTGCCGGTCCGCCTCAGCGGCCCCGCCATGGGCGGATGGCGGGGCCCGCCTCCGGCCTCAGAACCGTCCGCCGGTCATACGCGTGATCGGGCCGAGTGTACGGCGCCCCGCCCGGCGACCCGCCAGGTACGACGTCGCACCCAGCGCCGACACACCGGCGCCCACGCCGGCGACGAGGAGCTTTCGATTGGCGAGCAACGTCCATGCCGTCTTGGCCATGGCCGCGGCCTGACCCGAGGCGGCGACGACGGCCTCGCGGCCGGCTTGCACACGCTCGGCCGCGCCGTGCACGACCGCGGTGGTCGTCTCCGCCGCACGCCCGGCCGAGTCCACGGCCGCTGACGCCACGTCATCGGACTTCTCAGCTGCCTTGTTCGCCGCCTGTGATGCGGGAGCCGTCGCCTTCGCCGTGGCCCGCCGGGCCTTGGAAGACGCGCTCCGCTTGGATGCAGAATCTTGGTTCGTGCCGTTGTTCGATTGACTCATGAACTTCGCGTTGCCGCTCGCGTCCACGCCAAACACGTTCGGCGAGAAACACGGGCCACGACCAAGGGTCGGAACCGTAAAAAGACCGTCCACTGTCCGGCCGGCGGCTCGGGAGTGCCGTAGGCGTCCTGCCAGGACACGACCCGATTGCGCAGCACGCCCAGCTTCTCGATCTCGGCCTCGACCACGTCGCCGGGCTTGAGGTAGTTGGCGAACGGGTCCGCGGTACCGGCGGCGACGCCCGCGATCGTGCCGGTCGCATGTCCAGGTCGTGCGGGTCGCCGACCTCGTCGGCGGTGACGATGCACGGGCCGATCGGGCAGAAGGCGCCGATGGCCTTGGAGAAGGAGAAGACGCCGGACTCCATCTCCTTGCGCTGGATGTCGCGCGCGGTGATGTCGTTGAAGACCAGGTATATCCGGCGATGTGCTCGGCGGACTCATCGCCGGTGAAGAACTTGCCGGGCCTGCCGATGACCACCGCGAGTTCCAGCTCGTAGTCCATCTCCCGGGTCAGGTTCGCCGGGTACACGATGTCGTCCTCGGGGCCGACGATCGCGTCGACGTTCTGGAAGAACACGATGCCCTTGTTGACCGGGTGGGACCAGTCGACGCGCTCCAGATCCTCGTGGTGCTCCCGGAAGTTGCCGGCCGTGTGGAAGAACTTCTTCGGCACGATCGGCGCGCGCAGCCGCACGCCGGCCAGGGGGTACGTCCGCCCCGTCTCGGAGACCTGGCCCGCACGCTCGAAGAAGTGCCGGGTGGTCGGGACGTCGAGTCCGGCCACTGCGTCGCCGTCCAGACGGCCCACGAGTCCGGCGTCCGGGCCCGCGTCGAACGTCACCAGTCTCATCGAGTCCTCCGTAGCTCCGTGGCCACCTCGCCTGTCGACAGTCAGCCTGCAGGGTCGTACGGGACCGGGACACCGCCCACTTGGACAAACCGGCCCGCGATGCCACGAAGCCGCGTCCATGTCCGGGCAGGTGCCCTGCGCGGGCGGCGGCCGCACCCTTGTATGGAGTCTCGCACCGCCCAACGACCGCCCTGCCGAACGGAGTTCACATGACCATCACGTCCCGGCGATTCGCCGGCAAGACCGTGCTCGTGACCGGCGCGGGCACCGGATTCGGCGCCGAAATCGCGGTGCGCGCCGCGCAGGAGGGTGCCGACGTCGCCGTGCACTACCGCAGCTCCCGCGCGGGCGCCGACGCGACCGCCGAGCGCGTCACCGCCCTCGGCCGCAAGGCCTTCGTGATCCAGGCCGACATCGCCGAGCACGAGCAGATCAAGCGCATGGCCGACGAGACGTGGAGCCACTTCGGCCGGCTCGACGTCGCGATCAACAACGTCGGCGACGTGGCCCGGGAGCAGATGTCCTGGCGGGATATCACGGAGGAGTCCATCGACCATGTGCTGGCGGTCGACGTGAAGGGCACGCTGCTGTGCACGCACGAGTTCGGCGCGCGGATGCTGGAGCAGGAGGGCGGCGGCTCCATCGTCAACATCGGCTCCACCGTGGTGGCCCGGGGCAGTGCGCGAGCGCCGCAGTACGCCGCCGCCAAGTACGGGATCATCGGCCTCACCAAGTCCTACGCCCACGCCTTCGCCCCGGCGGTGCGCGTGAACGTCTTCGCACCCGGGTTCATCGAGACGCCGGCCACGCTGGGCCGTGAGGACTGGCAGAGCGGGCGCGGCGACCAGTTGCGCGAGATGACGCCCATGGGCCGCATCCCGGGCCCGGAGGAACTGGCCGGCGCCGCCCTGTTCCTGGCCACCGAGGACGCCCACCACATCACGGGCGGGTTCCTGATCGCGGACGGCGGCTACAACATGATCGGTGCTTGAGGCTGCACCTGGCACGCCCGACCCGGGACGGTGTGGCGAGCAATCCGAACTAGGCCGCCTGCCCCAGGTGTTCGCTGAAGAAGTCCGCGAGCGACTCGACGGCGGGGTCCACGTACTGCTTCTTGTCGTAGAGGTCGACATGGCTCGCGCCTTCGATCCAGCGGAGCTGCTTGGGCCCGGTGGCCCGCTGGAACGCCTCGACGCTCATCCAGGAGGTGACGGCACGGGTGCCCACGAGCATGAGCAGGGGCCGAGGCCCGATCAGCGGTACGGCGGCGAAGGCGTCGAAGGTCGCCATTCTGTCGACGCTGCTCCAGGTGAACGAGCTTGCCGCGCGGGGGTGTTGGGCGCGCGGTGTGCGGTAGTAGTCGAACCCTTCGACGGCGTGCTCGCCGCCGAGCGCGCGGGTCTGCTCGGCGGTGTCGGGGAAGAGAGTGAGCACCGGCGGCTCCTCCCCGCGGGCCTCTGCCGTGCGTGCCTGGGCCGCGGCGTCCAGCAAGGTCTGGAACACGGCCGGGTCCTGCGTGCCGTCGGCGCCGAGGCGGAACTGGCGCGCGATGTCCACGGCACTGACCGTACCGACGGCCTTGATGCGGTGGTCGCTCGCGGTGGCGGGGAGTACGTAGCCGCCGGACGCGCAGATGCCGAGTGCTCCGATGCGCTCGGCGTCGACCTCGCTGCGAGTGGTCAGCAGGGAGACCGCGGCCTTGAGGTCTTCGACGCGCTGGGCGGGATCCTCCAGGCCGCGCGGCAGGCCGCCGCTCTCGCCCTGGTAGGCCGCGTCGAAGGCCAGCGCCACGAAGCCGCGTTCCGCCAGGCGCTGCGCGTACAGTCCGGCGGTCTGCTCCTTGACGCTCGTACCGGGGTGGCCGACGACGACGGCCGGGTGGGGGCCGTCGGACGGCCCGTCGGGGAGGTAGAGGTGGCCGGCGAGGGAGATGCCTGCGCTGTCGAAGGTGACGTCGGTCCTGCTCATGTGCTGCTCCCGCATGTGCTCCATCGGTCGGGCCGCACCGATGCGGTGGGCCTCGGGCCCGGCACGGTGCCGGGCTGTTCTCCACGTTCGCCCAGGTCCCAGGCGGGCAGAAGCAGCACGTTTTTGCCTGGGAAGGAATCTGCCCCCTCACCACGCCGGGTTCGAGGAGACATCCGAAGCGACAATGGACCGCATGACTCCCGCACCTGATCGCAACGAGCTGGCCGCCTTCCTCAAGGCGCGCCGGGCCCAGCTGGACCCGGCCGAGGTCGGCCTGCCCGACCCGGGTACGCGCCGCAAGGTGGCGGGTCTGCGCCGTGAGGAGGTCGCTCAGCTCGCGGCGATCAGCGTCGACTACTACACACGGCTGGAGCAGGGCCGCGTACGGGCATCCGCGTCGGTGCTCGCCACCCTCGCGCGTGCGCTGCGCCTGGATGAGGACCAGCAGCGGTACCTGTACGAGCTCGCCGGCAAGACCGACGCCCGGCCACGTCGACGGCGGTCCGCGCAGCGCGTACGCCCCGCCATGAAGCGCCTGCTCGACCAGCTGACGCAGACCCCGGCGCTCGTTCTGGGCAAGCGCATGGACGTCCTGGAGTGGAACTCCGCGGCCGCGGCCCTGTACATCGACTTCTCGCAGCTGCCGGCGGACCGGCGCAACTACGTGAGCCTGCTGTTCACGGACCCGGTGATGCGAGGTATGCACCAGCAGTGGGAGCACGACGCCCGCGATGCCGTCGCCGCGCTGCGCATGGAGGCAGCCGCCGATCCCGACGACCCCGAGCTCGCCCGCCTCGTCGGTGAACTGTCCGTCCAGGACGCCGACTTCCGCACCTGGTGGGCCGAACACCGCGTCAACACCGCGAGCTACGGCACCAAGCACTACCGGCATCGACTGGTCGGCGACCTCACACTCGACTGCGACACCTGGGCCAGCCCTGACGGCTCGGGCCAGCGCCTGATGGTCCTGACCGCGGAGCCCGGCAGCCCGTCGCACGACGCTCTGAGCATCCTCACTTCCTGGACGGCCGAGCAGGCGAAGCCGAGCATGCCGGAGGGGACGTGATCCACCACCCGTACGGCGCCTGCTCTCACTTCAACCCCGTATGCGCCAGCCCCTCCACGAACTGCCTCTGGGCGAAGACGAAGACCGCGACCACCGGTAGCGCCGTCAGGGACGCCGCGGCCAGTTGGACGTTCCACATGGGGCCGCCGTAGGCGTCGACGTACTGGGTGAGGGACTGTGGGAGGGTGAACATGTCCGGGGTGGAGAGGTAGACGATCGGTTCCAGGTAGAGGTTCCAGCTGTGCAGGAAGGTGAAGATGGCGACCGCGGACAGCGCGGGGCGGGCCAGGGGCAGGGCGATCCGCCAATAGATGGCGAAGCGGCCCAGGCCGTCCATGCGCGCGGCCTCCTCCAGCTCGTGGGGCAGGGCGATGAAGAACTGCCGCATGATGAAGGTCGCCAGGACGCTCGGTGCGCCGAGGACGGGGACCAGGATCAGTGGCCAGTGGGTGTCGATCATCCCCCAGTCGTGGAACATCTGGAACAGCGGGACGATGGTGACCTCGCTGGGGATCAGCAGCCCGGTCAGCACCACGAGGAACAGGACGTTCTGCCCGGGGAAGCGGATACGGGCGAAGGCGTACCCGGCCAGCGACGAGACCGCGAGCGTGCCCAGGGTCACCACGATGGCGATGTACATGCTGTTGAAGTACTGCCGGCCGAACGGCTGGATCTCGAACACCTTGTGGTACGCGTCGAGTTGGGGGTTGCCGGGGAACAGCTTCGGCGGGAAGGCGAAGATGTCACCGGCCGGCTTCAGCGAGGACGTCGCCATCCACCAGGTGGGGAAGACGAACGGCACGCACAGCACGATCAGGACGCCGTAGAGCAGCAGCTTGGCGCGGGTGGACAGCTTATGACTCATGGAACACCCACTTCTTGCGCATCTGCCACTGGATGACGGTCAGCACGAGCACGATCAGGAACAACAGGACCGAGAGCGTCGCCCCGTAGCCGAAGTGGTGGAAGTTGAAGGCCTGTTGGTAGAGGTAGTAGACGAGCACGGTGGTGGATCCGGACGGACCGCCCTGGGTGAGGACCGCGATCTGCGCGAAGACCTGAAGCGAGCCGACGACCGTGATGATCGAGGCCAGCAGGATGGTGGGACTGATCAGCGGCACCGTGATGCGCCAGAACTGCCGCCACCGTCCGGCGCCGTCCACGGTCGCCGCCTCGTACAGCTCGCGCGGCACTCCCTGGAGGGCGGCCAGGAACAGCACCATGTTCAGGCCGACGTTCTTGAAGCACTGCACGACGATCGCCGAAAGCATCGAAGTACCCTCGCTGCGCAGCCAGTTGGGCCCGCTGACCCCGATCACGTCCAGGCCGGCGTTGATGCCGCCGTTCTTCTGGAGGAGGAAGCCCCACACGATGGTCCAGGCGACGAGCGAGACGACGACCGGTGAGAAGAACAGGGTGCGGAAGACGACGCTGCCGCGCAGCCTCTGGTTGAGCAGCACGGCCAGCGCCAGCGCGAGGGAGAGGTTGAGGACCACCAGGCCGACGGAGAAGTAGGCGGTGGCCCGCAGCACGCCCGGCAGCTTCGGGTCGTCGAGCAGCTTGCGGTAGTTGTCGGTGCCCACCGAGTGGAAGGTGCCGGCCAGCACGTTCCACTCGTGGAAGCTGTACCAGACGACCAGGCCCAGAGGGATCAGGACGAAGACGACGGTGCCGATCAACTGCGGGGCGATGAACAGGTAGCCGGCCAGCTGGTCCCGGCGCCGGGAGGTCCAGAAGGGCTTTCCGGTACGGGTGTTGTCGCCAGGCGGGCCGGGGGCCTTGGTGCGGGGACGTTCGAGTGTCTTCATGGCGCCGTCACTGCTCCAGCTGCGGCTTGATGGAGTTGCAGACCCCGTCAGCACCTTCTGTACGTCCGCGTTCGGCTTCCACAGCGCGTCGAGGCCGGAGCGTACGGCGGCGTAGATCTCGGCCTGGCCGATGTGGACGGGCTTGACCTTGCCGTTCTTGATGCCGTCGATGACGACGTCGGCCAGTTGCTTCTCGCTGAGCTTGGCGTTGCTCTTGGCGAGCGTGGCGGCGTTCAGCTGAGAGGTGCGGGCCTGCGGGAAGTAGGCGCCGAGCTTCGCGGAGTTCTCCTTGTTGGTCATGAACGCCTGGAAGTCGGCTGCGGCGTCGGCGTGCTTGCTCTTGGCGAGCACCGCGATCCCGGCCTGGCCGATCACGGCGTACTTGCCCTTGGGCCCTTGGGGCAGCGGCACGAAGTCCCACTTGAACCTGTCGGTGAGGAGGGAGGCGCGGCTCATCTGCGTGACGGTCATGGCGGATTCACCGGCGAAGAAGTCGGCGGTGGTGCCGGGCGCGAGCATCGCCTCGTCGTCGAAGATCGCCTTGTGCAGGCTGGTCATCGCCGCGACCATCTCGGGCTTGTCGAAGCCGCAGGTCTTGCCGTCGGCGGACCAGGCCTGGGCGCCCCAACCGTCCCAGTAGGTCGCGAGGTTGTCCCATGCCTTGTAGTCGAAGTCGCGGATGACCATGCCGGTCTTGCCGGTCCTGGTGTGGACGGCGGCGCCCATCTTGTCGACCTCGTCCCAGTTCCACCTGCCCTGCTTGATCAGTTCGGTGGGGCTCGGCTGACCGGCCTTCTTCAGCATGTCCAGGTTGACGAAGACGCCGAAGGGCGAGGTGGAGAAGGGGTAGGCGTAGAGCTTGCCGTCCTGCTGCCAGATCTTCTTGGCGGCGGGCAGTACGTCGGGGTCGTCCTTGACCTCCTTCAGGGCGCCCGAGGAGACGAAGTCCAGGGCGGAGTTCTCGAATATCCACGCCAGGTCGGGGGCCTTGCCGCCGGCCATCTGGGTGGTGAGGGTCTCGGTGTAGTTCTCGACCGGGAGGACGTCGAACTTGATCGACTTCACCTCGGGGTGGGTCTTGCGGTACGCGCCGGCGATGCCGTTGAGGAGCTTGAGATGCTCCGGGGCTCCGGACCAGACCGTCATACGGAGACTCACGGGCCCGCCGTCGGAGTCACCGCTGTCGCCGCCACCGCAGGCGGTGAGGGCGAGGAGTCCGGTGGCGGCCAGGGCGGTCAACTTCGTTGTGCGCTGCTGTCGTTGGGACTTCATGCCGGTGTCTCTCCTGGTCAGTAGCCACTGATGTCGGGCCAGCGCAGCTCGACGCCGTGGGCGCGGAGCAGGTGCTGGAAGGTCTCGAGCCGGTCGGGGGTGTTGCGTACGGCGCGGGGGGTGAGCTTGTGTTCGACGCAGTGGGCCGCGAGCAGTCCGGCGACCTCGCCGATGTTCCACTCGACGGGGTGCAGGCGGTAGCAGCCGTTGGTGATGTGGGTGGTGCCGAGGTTCTTGCCGGCGGGCAGCAGGTTCTCCATCCGCGTCGGTATCAGCGCGCCGAGGGGTACCTCGAACGGGCTGGAGGGGACGTCGATGTAGGTGTCGCCGCCGGTGGAGGGGTGCAGGTCGAGGCGGTACATGCCGATGCCGGCCGAGTCGGGGTAGTTCACCGCGCCCTTGCCCCCGCGTATGTCGAGGGAGAGATCCTGCTCGACGACGGTGTACTCGGCGCGGATACGGCGGGATTCGCGGATGTAGGGCGCCTGGGCCAGGCCGTCCGCTCCCCCGGTGATGTCGCCGCGCAGCCGCAGCCCGGGGAAGCCGGTGCCGCCGTCGGCGCGCGGGGCCTCGGTCTGCATCCAGTACAGGAGGGAGTACGACAGTTCCTTGGCGCCGGCCAGATGTGCCTCGGCCTCCGGGACGTCGATGACCGGGCCTTCCCAGTAGTCGATCATCGGCCAGTTGACGAGGGTGATGTCGCTGGCGTACGCGCCGGGGACGAAGTTGTCGCGGGCGGCGATGCGGCGGAAGGTCCAGAGGTTCATGTCGCCGCCGCCGACCCTCTGGTCGGCGACGACGTCGGCGGGGTCGTCGCCGGGGTTGGGGGTGAAGCCGCGTTCGACGACTTCCAGGGTGCGCGGGTGCGGGGCTGACCAGGACAGCAGCGGGGCGCCCCAGAACGAGGGGCGGTAGGAGCGCCAGAAGTCGTAGGAGGCGGGGCGGTCGATGGTGTGGTCGCCGTCGATGTGGTCGAGGGCGAAACAGTAGGAGACGGCCTGCATGTTCAGCGGCTGGGCGGACTCCGGGGCGGAGGGCTCGCCGGTGTCGCTCTGCGCCTCGAATCCGGTGACGTATTCCGTGCCGGTGAGCGGGAGCAGTTCGCCGGTCTCGGTGGCGTCGAGTACGTAGGCGGCGGTGGCGGTGAGCTGCTCGCCGCTGTCCCGGTGGGCGAGGGTCACTGCGGTCACCCGGTCGCCGTCGGTGGCCGCGGCGACGGGTCGGTAGGGCTGCAGGACGGTGAGCCGGCCGCTGCCTCGGTAGGGGGCGAGCATCGCGTCGATCACGGCGACACCCACGCGCGGTTCGTGGCACAGGCGGCTCACCCAGCCCGCGCCGGGGTTGAGCTCACGTCGGGCGCGGGCCCTGGATGTGAGGGGGTAGTGACGCCGGTAGTAGTCGCGGATCCCGTCGCGCAGCGCCCGGTAGGAGGCGGTGGCGCCGAACTGCTCGATCCAGGTGTGCTCGTCCGGTGGCACCGCCTGGCTGGTGAGCTGACCACCCAGCCAGTCGTACTCCTCCGTGAGGATCACGCTCCGGCCGGCGCGCAGCGCACCGAGCGCTGCCGCGACACCGCCGATGCCACCACCGACCACGAGGACGTCCGCGTGCATGGGTCTCCTTGCTCAACGGGGGGTTGTTCAAAGGGGGTTGGTCGAGGGGGCCGGTCGAAGGGGACTTGGTCGAGGGGGCCGGTCGAAGGGGGTTGGTCGAGGGGGCCGGTCGAAGGGGGTTGGTCGAAGGGGGTTGGTCGAGGAGGGCCGGTCGAAGGGGGTTGGTCGAGGAGGGCCGGTCGAAGGGGGTTGGCCGAGGAGGGCCGGTCGAAGGGGGTTGGCCGAGGAGGGACGGTCGAAGGGGGTCGGCCGAGGAGGGACGGTCGAAGGGGGTCGGCCGAGGAGGGCCGGTCGAAGGGGGTCGGCCGAGGAGGGCCGGTCGAAGGAGGTTGGCCGAGGAGGGCCGGTCGAAGGGGGTCGGCCGAGGAGGGCCGGTCGAAGGGGGTCGGCCGAGGAGGGCCGGTCGAAGGAGGTTGGCCGAGGAGGGACGGTCGAAGGGGACTTGGGCGAAGGGGCGTTGCTCAGAGCGGGCTCGGTTGTTGCGGCTCCCCCGCCCCGGGGCGGGCCCCTCGGACCGCGGCGACCCTCGAACCCCGGCGACCGTCAACCCGCGGCGACCCTCTACCCGCCCGCGCACTCCCGACCGCCCGCGTCCTCCCGACCGCCGCAAGCCGCTCTCCGGCCCCCGAGGGCCTCAGGAGGCCGGCGGCGGGCCGAGGGTCTCCCCGTGCGTCAGCTCGCAGCCGAGCAGTCGCTGGGTGACGGACGTCAGCCCGTGCAGGACGTCGATCAGCAGCTCCACCGCCTGCTGCCCCATCTGCGGCCGGGGGATGTGGAATCCGGTGAAGTCCAGGGACGAGTCGACCGGGATGGTCGGATCGCCCAGGGTGACCATCGACAAGTCGCGCGGCACCGACAGGCCTTGTGCCGCCGCGGCCGCCGCCAGGGCCACCGCCTCGGCCTCCACCTCGACGAACACCGCGGTGACGCCCGCCTCCAGCAGCCGGGCCAGCCGTTCGGCCGGGTCCGGTGTGTCGACCGAGAGGAACGGCGCCTCGGTCCCGGCCGCCCGGTGGAAGCCCGTGAGCCGGTCCGCCGAGGACTCCGCGCCCGTGCCGGGTCCCACGAAGGCGAAACGCCGATGGCCGAAGTCGCGTGCCCGCTCGACGAGTTGGGCGGTCGCGTTCACGTAGTCGGCGCCCACGTACGGCACCGGCCGGCCGTCTGCGTCGTCCCTGCGGCCCACGCAGACGAACGGATAGCCTTCCGCCACCAGTTTGCTGAGCTCGACCGACGGGATCTCGCGTCCGAGCAGGACACAGCCGTCCGCGACCCGCAGCCGGTTGTTCTCGTGGAAGATCCGCCGCTGCCCGTCGCGCACCGGTGCGGAGGTGAACAGCAGCAGATCGCAGCCGCTGCGCTCCGCGCTCTCCTCGATGCCCCGCAGGAACGGGTGGTAGAAGTCGGCGCTGGTGCTGGGGAAGACCGGCTCGTAGGTGAAGACGCCCAGGATCTGGTTGAGCTGCTGGAGCATCCGGCGGGCCAGCGGATCCGCCGCGTACCCGGTCTCCCGGATCACCTGCAGCACCCGGTCCCGGGTCTCGGGAGCGATCCGGGCACCGGCGTCACCGCGGTTGTTGAGCACCAGCGAGACCGTGGTCTGACTGACGCCCGCGAGCCGGGCGATGTCACGCTGGGTGAGCCTTCCGGGTGCCTGACCCATGAGTGATCGCCCCTCATCGATGGCGCTAATACGCATTTCCTACCTCGTGAACGGACCGTAGAGCGCGTGGCGCAGCTCCGTCAAGAGGTTCAGCCGGGGCAACAAATCCCTGTAGTAATTCGCATTAGCACCTTGACGACGGCCCCTGATGAGGCGACTGTGGCCGATCAGTCGACGGACACGCTCCGTCCGGTCACGCACCGTCGGCGGCCATCGCCGCCGCCTTCACTCACAGCTCATGCATTCACCGCTCGGGAGCCGCCTTGTGAAGTACGGAACCTCCTTCTCGCGCCGTGCCCTGCTGACCGCCGCCGGGGCCGCGGGCCTCGCGGCCGCCCTGCCCGCGCCCCGCGCGCTGGCCGCGGGCAGCCTCCCGAACCTCGCGCCCCTGCCCGCCGGCGCACCCCACCGGCGTGACTTCGCCGCCGAGGAACAGCGCTTCGCCCCCTACCTCGTGAGCCTCGCCCCGATGGTCGACGACATCGAGGGCAGCGACTCCTCGACCTTCGGTTTCATGGGCGGTGGATGGTGGCGCACGCCGTCGGCGCCGTACAACGCCCGGGTGCAGGAGCACGTGTACACGCTGGCCTGGTTCCTCACCCACGCCCGCTCCTGGAACCCGTACGCCGGCGACGCGGCGCTGCTGGCAGCCCTGGACGCGGCGCTCGGCCACTATCTGGGCCTCCAGCACAGCGACGGCTCGTGGTCGGAGTACAGCGCAGGTGAGCACTCCCTGCCCGCCACCGGCTTCGCGCTCGGGTACCTCAGCAAGACCCACGTCCTGCTGAAGGAAGCGAACCTGCTGCCGGCCCGGCGCACCCAGATCGCCCAGGCGCTGCACTCCGCGATGACCTGGCTTCTCAACCCGTCCAACGACGGCGTGTGGCAGACCCCGATCCACTACTCGAACCAGGTCACCGCGGGTCTCGCGGGATCGGCCCTGGCGCTCAGGACCAACCCGGACGCGGACCTGAGCGCGCAGCTGGACAGTGCCTTCGCCCGGCTGGCGGGCAACGGGCAGAGCCCGGCCGGCTTCTTCTACGAGAAGGGCGGCATGGACATGAACTACAACTTCGAGGTGATGCTGCCGGAACTGGCGGACGCCTGGCGCCAGTCGGACAACAGCCACCTGGTCGCCATGGCCGGGAAGTACACGGACTGGCTCGGCTACAACCTGCTGCGCGAACCCGACGGCTCCGGCTGGTTCAGCAACGTCGCACCGTCCACGCGGACCAGCACCCTCGTCTACGCCGACACCCGGCCCGACCCCGAACGCACCGCTCTCAACGCCCAGTTCGTCCCCGCGGTGCCGGCGCTGGGAGCGTTCCTGTCCGCACGCGAGGACCTCGCCGCCGCCCGCGCCGCCTGGGCCGCGGACACCTCACCCGTGCAGGGCCTGGTCAAGCAGGACACCTCCCCGCGGATACTCAGCCACTCGATCTACGGCGAGCGGTATCCGACCAGGCAGGCGAAGAGCGCGGCCGTCGCGGCGGTGCGTACTTGGCCTCCGAGAACTTCACCGAGCACCGCACGGACCGCGGCCAGGACTTCCTCTACGTCCGCCGCCCCAACGTGTACCTGGGCGCCTACCTCGGCGCCAGGCCGACCACCCTCGCGCGCACGGGCCTTGCCTTCCTCTGGCACCCGGTGGCGGGCACGCTCATCCAGTCCCTGAACAACAACGACTACGGCCTGTGGTCGACCGTGCTGCCCGGTCAGATACCGGACTCCGACGGTCCCCAGACCGGCCAGTTCTTCGGCGGCAAGCCGTACTCCTTCCGCTTCTCCACCCCCGGCGGATCGGTCGTCACCGACGTGAGGGTCGGCAACGGCCTGGTGGAGCGCTCGGTACGGGCCGCCTCGTCCGCGACCGAGACGATGCCGCTGATCCTCAAGGCGTCCGACCGAGTGATCTTCTCCAACGGCACCACCGTGCCGTGGGGCGGTTCGGCCTCCGCCACCGCGACGGGCATCGACCTGCACCGCGGCCCCGGCGTCGTACACATCCGCTGGGGCGAGCCGCACCCGGCCTCCATCGCGGCGGCCTCCGTCACCTACCTCGGCGGAACCCGGAGGATGCACATCCTGAAGGTCCCGCACTCGGGCACGATCGATGTGAGCATCAGACTCGCCTACTGATGTGACTAGGGTGGGCCCGTGCCCGAGCTGAAGCAACTGGATGCAGACCATGCCCCGGCGGTCCTGGCCTTCGAGGCGGCTAACCGCGCCTACTTCGCCGCTTCCGTCACCGACCGCGGCGACGAGTACTTCGATCAGTTCACCAAGCGGTTCAGTGCCTTGCTGGCCGAGCAGGAGGCCGGCATCTGCGCCTTCTACGTGCTCGTCGACGAGGACGGCTCCGTACTGGGCCGGTTCAACCTGTACGACCTGGCCGACGGAGCCGCCGAACTCGGTTACCGGGTCGCGCAGGATGTCGCCGGTCGCGGCGTGGCGACCGCGACCGTACGGGAGGTGTGCCGGCTGGCGGCGGAACGGCACAAGCTGCACACCCTCAGGGCGGCCACCGCCCATGAAAACACCGCGTCCCAGCGGGTGTTGGTCAAGGCCGGCTTCGTCCCGGTCGGTCCGGCCAAGCCGTCGGACCTCGGCGGTAAGACGGGTACGTGGTATCAGCGCGACCTGGCACCCCGGCACTGAACCGTGATCCGGCTGGGGTGCGCGGCGGGGCACGGCAGAGGTTTTTGCGTGCAAGCAGGTTGACACGCCCGGGGTTGGGGCGGTCGAACGTTCAGCGGACGGTAATGTGTTCGAGGCTTGAACGGTCCATCGTGTCGCCAGTATTGGCGAATGCGATGGGCATGTCGTCCGTCTGAGCCGCCTGCACGCAACCTCTGAAAGTGGAGTTGATGAACGTGTCGACCGGCGGCAGACCGCTGCGGAGTCGGGCCAACTTAGCGGCACTCGTCTGTGCGATCGCCCTGTTGCCCAGCCCGAGTTACGCGGTCCCCAGCAAACCCGACCCACAGGATGACAAATCGATCGAGACCATCCGTGCCGAACTGGACGGCCTCTACCGCGCGGCGGAGGTGGCCACCGAGGCGTACAACACGGCGAACGAGAAGGCGGCCGCACAGGAGAAGCGGCTGACGTCGCTCCGCAAGGACCTGGCCCGCACCGAGGGCCGGGTGAACGATCTGCACGACCTGGCGGGTGCGGCCGCCCGGACGCAGTACCGCGGCGGCAATCTCGCCTCCACGGGCATCCAGTTGCTGCTCGGCGATCACCCCGACCAGGCCCTGGACGAGGCGTCGCAGGCCCGCCAGGCACTGCGGAGCCTGGTCAACGTCTCCGAGACCCAGAAGTCCGTCCGCGCGGAGGTGAGCCGGCAGACCGACGCCGCCTCGAAGAAGCTGCGGGAGCTGAAAAGCACCCGCGCGGACAAGGCGGCGGCTAAGAAGAAGATCGAGGCGAAGATCGCCGAGGCCGAGCAGATCGAGGCCGGGCTCCAGACTCAACAGACCCGCAAACTGGCCCAGTTGGAGAAGCAGGACACGGAGAAGGCCAAGTCCAGGTGGACGGGCCCCGATGCGGGCGGCGGCGGGACGAAGGCGACGGGAGCGGCCGCGAAGGCCGTCGACTTCGCCATGGCCCAGATAGGCAAACCGTATGTGTGGGGCGCCGTTGGCCCCTCGTCGTACGACTGCTCCGGACTCACCTCCACGGCATGGGCGGCGGCCGGGCACCCCATACCCCGCACCTCGCAGGCGCAGTGGCAGGGACTGACCCGGGTCGCTCTGGCGTCAGCGCGGCCGGGGGACCTGATCATCTACTTCGGCGACGCCACGCATGTGGGCATGTACATAGGGGGCGGACAGATCGTCCACGCGCCACGGCCGGGACGAACGGTCACGATCGCGCCGGCCGCGTCCATGCCCATCCTCGGTGTCGTCCGGCCCGGAGCCTGAGCTGATGACCAACTCACTGACACCCCGTGACGGGCAGAACCTGCCCGCGCTCGCCGCACCGCCCCTGATCCGTCTCGACGCGTACGTGGCCGAGGACGGGTCGACGGTGGTCAACGGCCATCTGCTGGACATGGGCGGAGTACGCCAGCCCAACGAGGCGATCCTCGACGCCATCGCCATGTTCGCCCGCACCCTGGGGGCGCCGGTGGCGGCCACCGTCATCGACCGCAGCGTGATGCAGGTGGCACGCCTGCGGGTGTACCCCGACGGCTCGAGCCGCACCATCGCCGACGAGGAGGACCTGCCGCCCGGGCGGGAGCGCACCGCCGCGGAGGAGGCGGCGTTCCCGCCGCTCGCCCGCGTGGAGCGCATCATCCAGCATGCGCAGCGCGAGGAGCTGCATGCCGCGTTCGTCCTCGCCAGCGCGCTGCGGGAGCACCTCACGCTGCGCAGGGGCGCGGAGGACGAGCTGTCGATGGAGGCACGGGCCATCGAGGCGTACCTGGCGTATCTGCGTGGCGACTACATGCTCTCCACCGTCCTCGCTCTGACCGTGGCGCGCATCCGGTGCCGGACCGACCTGGACCGGGCTGCACCCGAGGTGGCCCGCGCCACCGCGGCGTGGCAGCGGCTGCTCGATGATCGCCAGGTGGCCAACCGTGGACAGGAGCTGCTGCACATGTGGGAGCGCCTGTCCGCGGAGGGCCTGCTCCTGGAACCCGCCCACCAGGCCATGGCCCGTGCCGTACGAAGCCGCCTCGACCGGGGCGGCGAGTCCGTGGCGCCCCCGGCCGAGGCGCCGGCTTTGAGCGCGGGCGAGGGGCCGGTCGCCCCCGAGGACAAGCCGCTCAGGCCCACCCGGCGCGGACTGCGGCGTTTCACCCGCCGGTCCGGCCGGTCCGGAGAGTCACCACCCTAGGGGGCTGTCGCCACATGATCCGGGCCGGCGGATCACGGCCTCGCCCATGGCCGGGCACACCTTCTGGCTTTACTCACCCTTTGCACCTACGGTGAAGACGGCGTTTGTGTTATCCAGGAGGTGTGCGGTCCGGGATCTCGGGGCTCGACCGCACGGACTCGGGAATGTCTCTTCGGCGTGCGCCGGAGTCAGCGAGCTGGGTGAGCAGCATGGATCCCACGCCCTCCTCATCGTCTCCTTCCCCGTTCGACATGGTCAGCGGTGCCCTGTCGGACTACATCCCCCGGGGTGGAACCGCGCAGGCAACAGGTCCTGCCGCCGCACGGAGCGAGAGCCGTGCCCGCAGGCCCGCAGGGGACCGCCGGGAGGCCGGAGGGCAGGAACAGATCCTCGGGGTCGTCACTCTCGACGCGGATCTGCGGATCACCAGCTGCAATCTGGATGCCGCCCCCTTCGCGGGGGTGCGTGCCACGCCGGGGGCCGCTTTCGCCGAGCTGCTGCCACCCGGGGACGTACCGACGGTCACCCAGCGTCTGCGCAACGTCCTCGAGACGCGGGAGGCGCACGTCGCCCGGGTTCAGCGCCTGCAGCGGGACGACGGGACCGAGCTGGTGGTCTCCATGAGCATCCTGCCCGCCACAGCGCCTTCGGGAGGCCTGACGGTCTCCCTGATCGCCATGGCCAAAAGGCTGCACCTCTATGCGTCCGCCGCCGCGATCGGGACGTCGCTGGACATCGGCGAGACCGCGCAGTCCCTGGCCCAGTCCCTGCTGGCCTGGGGAGACGTGGCCGCCGTAGACCTCGATTTCGCCGTGTGGACGGGGGAAGCCGTCACCGAGCAGACGCATGAGCGGATCCGGCTGCGGCGGGCGGCCCTGGTGCCGGACCGGGCCTGGCCCGAGGGGTATCTGACGTGCGGGGACAACCTTCCCCGCGAGGCGAGCCGGCTGCTGGTCGGAGCGGTCACGCGCGACGACATGCCGCGTGCCACCGTCATTCCCGACCGTGACGCGATCGAGCGGGTCCTCAGCGATCCGCGGCTGGTGCGCGCTCTCGTGCCCGGCAACCTGCCGGCGACCGTGGCCTGCGTACCGCTCGTCGTGGAAGGACCGGAAGGCGCGCCGGGACCCATCGTGCTCGGCGTGACGGAAGTCTGGCGGCGGCCGGAGCGCCCCTTCCGCGACAGCGAACTGCTCGACCTGCAGGAACTCGTGGCCAAGACCGCCCGTCATGTGGATCTGGCCCGCCAGCATCAGCGTGAGCACGCCCAGGTCCTGGCGTTGCAGCGCCGGCTGCTGCCGCGGGCCGGCAGCGACACCATCGAGGTCGCCAGCGTCTACCTGCCCACCACCCCGGACAGTGCGGGCGTCGGCGGTGACTGGGTGAACAGCTTTCCGCTGCCGGGTGACCGGACCGCGCTGGTGGTCGGCGACGTCGTAGGCCATGGCCTGGGAGCCGCGGCGGCCATGGGCCAGCTCAGCATGGAGGCCCGCGCCCTGCTGTCGGCGGGGCTGGGTCCCGGGGAGGTGCTGGAGCGCCTCGACGAGACGGTGACGCTCCTGGACGACACGGACGCGGGCCTGGCGGCCGGCTACAGCGCGCTCGGTTCGACCTGCTGCATCGCGGTCTACGACCCGGTCGACCACCGGGTCGTGATGTCCAACGCGGGCCACCTGCCCCCGATCCTCGTCCACCCCGACGGGTCCGCCACGACGGTCGCCGCGCAACCGCACCCGGGCCTGGGAGCCGAGTTCGCCGTACGGGAACCCTTCGACGTGCAGGAGTACGCCGCGCCGCCCGGCTCGCTCCTCGCCCTGTACACCGACGGCCTGGTGGAGGATCCGGCGGCCTCCATCGACGACGGCATCGCCCGGCTCAGGCACGAGGTGCGTCGGATCCATCCCTGGGACGATCTGCAGCAGACCGCGCGCCGCGTGGTCGCCGATCTCGCCCCGCAGGGCCGCCTGCGCGACGACGTGACCCTGCTGCTCGCCCGGATGACCGGCCGCCGCAACAGGGACACCGCGACCTGGCATCTGCCCGCCCGCGACGACACCGCCGCCCGCGCCCGCACCCTGGCCTCTGCTCTCCTACGGCAATGGCACGCCGGAGACCAGGCCCACGACAGCGCACTCCTGGTGATCAGCGAACTGGTCACCAACGCCGTCCTGTTCGGCGCCGAGCCCGTGACCGTGCGGCTCGTGAAAGCCGGAGGCCGGCTGACCTGCGAGGTCGGCGACACCGGCAACGGCCGCCCGCGCCTGCACCGCGGTGACGTGCTCGACGACAGCGGGCGTGGCCTGCACGTCATCCACAAACTCACCACGCGCTGGGGTGTGCGCTGGACGAGCACCGGCAAGGCGGTGTGGGCGGAACTGGACGTCCGGCCCGCCGACGGTGGTGACCGCCCCTCAAGGTGAGGCGGACGTCAGAGCCACTCCCCCTCAACGGCCGTGGCCGTCAGACCGGGCGCGGCCGCGTACAGGACTGTGCGGCTGCCTGCCTTCTGGCCGGCGTCGTGCGCGCGCCGCAGGATGTCCAGTACGGCCGCTCCGCCCCGGTTGCCGGTGGTGTAGCTGTCCCGGCTGTAGTCCAGAAGCCCCTTCGGCCACCCGTCGGGCATCGTCTGCTCCATGTACTCCATCACCCGGGTCCCGCCGGGATGGGCAAGCAGCAGATCAGGATGCCACGGGTGCTCGTCGTTCTCGTGGCGCGTGCGCAGCCACTCCCACATCTCGGTGACCGTCTCCTGCACGGCGCGCGGTCCGCGGCGGTCCATCACGAAGTGTGTGCCGTCGGCCCGGGTGTCCAGCCAGTGCAGGTTCGAGGTTCCGGCGAGGGTGTGGTGCCAGGCGGCGTCCAACCGCAGGACCGACTCGGTCCTGGGGCGGCCGGTGATCACCGCGGCGACGGCGGTGTCCGCGAACAGCAGGCGGACGATGAGGGATTCCAGCGTGTCGTCGGTGGGCTGGTAGGTGGTGCTCAACGCCTCCGATATCACTACCAGTACGACCCGGTCGGGGTCCGCCGCGACCAGGTCAGCCGCCAACGCCAGCGATCGGGTCCCGGCGATGCACGCCCATTGGCTGGCCGGCAGCAGCAGTACGTCGCTACGCAGGGGGAGCCGGTTGAGCAGCGACAGGTCCAGTCCCGGCAGGGCCGGAGTGGTGGAGTGACTGGTGATCAGGCAGTCGACGTCGGCGGTCCCCAGACCGGCGATCTCAAGGGCCTCGCGCGCTGCGCGCTCCGCGTACGTCTGCACGGCAGCCCAGGCCGGGGCGGTGCGCTCCTGGATGGTCTGCGGCGCCGGTATCGCCTCCAGTGCGGCGATCGCCCGGTCCACCTCCGCGTCGCCGAACCCGCTACGGGTCAGTGCTTCACGGGCCGGACCGGCGCCCGGAGTTCGCAGTCCGCTCCCGCTGCTGGGCGCGGTGGCCGTCTCCAGCGGCAGCATCCACCCCCGTGACGTGATCCCCGTGCTCGCCGCGATGCCGTCGATGCGCGGCAGCCACGGCACCTCCGGATGCCGGCTTCGCACCTCGGCCAGGATCTCGTCGGTCTTCACAGCATGTTCACCGTGCACTACAGCGGGAGGACACAGATAGGCGTCCACAATCCGCCCCTTTCCCGGCGAACCTTGACGGCCTGAACTGGCCGAAACCTGCCTAAATGGGCAGAGTGGGGTCAAGGCGCCGCTGTAGCACTGTACTTCGCATCTTTCGTCCATTGGTTGAATTCACGATGAAGCCATGAGGGGCACCGGGCCCGGGAGTCGGTACGGACCCGGTGAATCGCCAAGCCCTCGCGGCCGGTTGGGACTCCAGGTCAGCGGCACGTCCCGTCGCAGTCCCAGATCCAGAACTCGCCGCAGCCACCGTCGGAGATGGCGCATCCGCCTCCGATGCAGTCGCTGAAGAGGCACGCGTCCGAGAACGAGCTGCATGCGCAGTCCTGTGCCAGGGTCTCCGACGGTCCGAGCGCGGCCAGCAGTTGTACAGCCTCTTCCATGCCGAATGCGGCGATCGCGGACTCGGTCAGGTCGCTGTGCTGGGGGCGTGCGAGTGGGCGGCGATGGAAGGTCGCCGGGTCGGAGGCGGCGTCGCGGGCCCGCGCGATTACCGTGCTCTGCCTCGGGGTGAGAGGCGTGTGCGCGGCGCGGAAGCGGTCGATGTGCTCCACCCACAGGCGGCTGCGGGCAGCCGGGGGCAGCGCCGCATGCACGGCGCGGCGGTGGGCCAGTGGCAGGGCGGTGACATCGGCGTACGTGGTGGGCAGACGCTTGGCGTTCGCTTCGACCCATGCGTTGGCCGCCACGGCGTCCTGGCCTTCGGCGAACGCGGGCGCACCGCCCTTGAACAAGATGGTCGAGGCGACCGCGAGCCCTCCGGCGACGCGGAGGAACTGCGCGCGGCTGGAGCCCGCGCCGGCTTGTGAGCGGTTCTCCTCTCGCGCCTCCCCCAGCGCCCGCAGGACGCGGACCGTGGCCCGCGGGCCCAGGCGTCGCAGCAGCTGGAGCGTCATCGCCGGGCCCGTCCATGCGCGGACGGACTCACGACGGGATACGGATCGCTTCGCTGCGGCAGCGTCGTCGCCTGTACCGGCGGTCACCTTTGTACCGGTGGTGACCTTCATGAGAGTCGGTGCCCAGGGCGCGTCGGGCCCCAGTGCGCTCGAACGCCAGGCGCGGACATCGGCCCGGCCGAGCGCGACCACTTCCAGCCGTGCTTCACAGGCGTTGAACACGATCGAGGACACGGCACGGCACGTCGAGCACGACGCGTCGAATGCCAGCATCCAGCGGACTTCGGACTCGGGAGAGGCTTGTCCGTCAGTGGTGCGCATCTGTGAAATCTCCGTTCCCCGTGACAGGTTGCGGCAGCGCCTGTTCGGCCCGGTGGAAGCTCACCGAGCCACATCGCCGGTGAGGTCCGTGGCGGCCCGCCTTGAACCGTGGGCCGTGCTGCTACGGGCACCATCGTGCTTGCGTGCCCTGACCGGGGAACAGCTCACCAACCGCTCACCTGTGACCGGTTCGGGAGGTCAATGCGCGCTGTCCGGGCCGTCCTCCGCACCGAGGCCGTCGAGCTGCCGCTCCACCTGGTCGGCTTCCTCGTCGCGTCCTTGTTGCCGGAACAGGTCCCGGGCTTCCTGCCACACCGCGAGGGCCTGGTCGTGGTGGCCCAGGGCGGCGTGCGCGTGGCCGAGCCGCTCGAGGGTTTCGGTGGTCTCGTAGGTGTTGTCGAGGTCGCGGTACAGGCTCATGGCCTGGCGGTAGTGCTGGACGGCGTCGTGGTGGTGGCCGCTGTGGTGGTCGATGTAGCCGAGGCTGTCCAGGGTCTGCGCCTGGCCGTTCACGTCCTGGTGGAGCCGGTAGAGGGCGAGGGCGGCCTGGCAGTGCTCGCGGGCGGAGTCGTACTCGCCGAGGCGCGCGGCGTACCAGCCCACGGCGTTGAGCGCGTTGCCTTCCCGGATCGGCTGATCGAGGCCGCGGTACAGGTCGAGTGCGAGTCTGGCGTGCTCCAGCGCCCGCCGGCCGTCCGGCCAGATGGACGCGAGCGTGTAGTGCGCGTGGGCCTGGAGCGCGCGGTCGTTCTGCTGCTCGCTCAGGGCGAGTGCCTGGTTCAGGGCTTCGATGGCTTCCTCATGATGTCCGAGCACCACGTGGGCGCGGCCGAGGAGCCGGTAACTGAGGATCTGGGCGTCAGGGTCGGGCAGTCGGCTCGCTGCGTCGACCGCGATCCGCCACACGGCGAGCTGATCATGACGGTGTCCGCGCCGGTAGTGGAAGTCGTTCAGCGTCCAGGCCAGTTGCCAGGCCGTGCGGTGCAAGGCGTGTGCGACGGCGGTGCACTGAGCGGCGAGCAGGTTCTGATGCTCGGAGGCGAACCACTCCATCGCCGCAGGGATGTCCGGCAGGTTCTGCGGGTGGCAGGCAGGCGCCGGCGGGGCGAGCTCGATGGACTCGCGGTGGGTGTCCAGAAGACGGGCGCCGGCGCTGGCCGTGTGCGTGTAGAAGTCGAGCACCCGTTGCAGGGCGGCCCGCCGAGTGTCGTCGGTCAGGTTGTGGGCGGTGGAGGCGTAACGGCGGATCAGGTCGTGCATGCGGTAGCGGCCGGCGGCGTCCTGGCCGATGAGCGAAGCTTGTTCCAGCCTGCGCAGCAGCGCCCTGGTCCGGCTTCGGCCGCGGCCGGTGAGGCTGGCGGCCGCGGCGGAACCGATGTCGGGGCCGGGCGCGATCGCGAGCAGCCCGAACACCTCGGCTTCTTCGTCGGTCAAAGCATGGTGGGACAGCGAGAGCACCGCGGGCAGGCTCGCGGCGGGGTCGGCGTCGTCGAGGACGTCGAGTGCGCCGTCGCGCAGTTCGTCGGCGAGATCGGCCAAGGGCAGATGCGGGTGGGTGTGGGCGCGGCTGGCGATGATGCTCAGCGCCAGCGGGAACCCGCCGCACAGCCTGACGAGTTCGTCCGCCGCCGCGGCTTCGGCGTCGATGCGTGCGGGACCGAGCCGGGCGACGAGCAGTCCGCGGGCCTCGGTGTCGGTGAGCCTGTCGACGGACAGGTGGTGGGCGCCGTGGCCGGTGATCAGACCCGGCAGCCGGTTGCGGCTGGTGACGGCCACGGTGCAGGTGTCGCCGCCCGGCAGCAGGGAGGCGACCTGAGCGGTGTCGACAGCGTTGTCGAGGACCAGCAGCATTCGCTTGTCCGCGACCAGGCTGCGGAACAGGGCCGCCTGCGCGTGCGGGGCGACCGGGATACGGCCGGGCTCGACACCCAGCGCGTCGAGGAATCCGCGCACCGCCACGGCCGGGTCCATCGGATCGCTGTCGGGGCTGAATCCCCTCAGGTCCACGAAGAGTTGCCCGTCCGGGAACCGGTCGGCGTTGCGGTGGGCCCAGTGCAACGCCAGCCACGACTTGCCGACCCCGCCGGCGCCGGCGATCGCGGAGATGACGACTGTGCTCGCGGCGCCCGAACCGGAGCGCAACGCGGCGTCCAGCCGGTCGAGTTCATGGTGGCGGCCAACGAACGGCGCGGGTGGAGCGGGCAGTTGGCGAGGGACCGGTGCCGCCGAAGGCGCGGCCGCGCCAGTCGCCGCAGCCAGCAGTCCATCCAGCTCGGTCGGTCCCAGGTCGAGAGCGGCAGCCAGCCGGCGCACCGACGCAAGCTGCGGGTTGCGCCGTTTGCCGGTCTCCATGCCGCGGATCGTGCTGACCGAAACACCGGAACGCTCGGCCAGGGCTTCCTGGGTCAGCCCCGCACGTAACCGAAACCGCCGGATCGCCGCGGCGTAGACATCTTCCACAGGATCTTCCTACCAGGACGTTCGACCGTAGGTGAGCTGTTCGGCGTGAGCGGGAGGGACACTGAATACCGGAGGAGGCATGATGCCCAGTCAGAGCACAAGGGGGATCTCATGAACGCGCGCCTGCAGCGGATACACGATCACGGACAGCGTGTTGTCCTCGAGCGCGACGAAACAAGCGAGATTGTCGTCAAGTTCCTTGTCCTGGCCGGCCTGCTGTACCTCGTGGTGCGCATCTTCGATTGGGGAACTTGGATCGCATTTGCCGCAGCCAGCGTTTACCTGCTCTGGGAAATCAGCCGTATCAACAGCGCACTGGGCAAACTCACCCAGCACCGAACCCACGATTGACACCATCTGCATGGTTTCAGATGAAACGATATCGAATGAGCGGACGGCTGTAAGCTGGGCACATGGCTGCCGACGTCCCCGACCCCGCCACCTCCCCGCGCGCGACCGACCGCCCCGGGGACGAGTCGCCTTTCGCGCTCGGCCTGCTGCTGCGCCGGGCGCACTGGCGCGCCGCCGCGGTGATGAGTGAGGCCCTCCGACCGCTCGGCATCGAATTGCGGCACTTCGCCGTGCTGATCGTGCTGGTCAACCAAGGACCCACGGTGCAGCGGGACCTGGCGGAGGCGACCGGCACCGACAAGGCGGGAATCATGCGGGTCGTGGACGACCTGGAACGCAAGGGGCTGGCCGTACGCAAGGCGGTTCCGGGAGACCGACGGGCACGGGCGGTGGAGATCACGCCCAAGGGGCTCGAGCTCTACGATGCCGCGCATGCGGCGGCCGAACCGCTGGCGGGAAGCCTGGTCGGCGAACTGAGCCCCGGCGAGGCGGAGTCGCTGACGAATCTACTGACCCGGTTCGCCCATCCCACGGACGACAAGGCGTAGACACACCTGCGCACCGGCCGCCTCTCACACGGGGCGCCCGGCCGGCACGCGCGGGGGAGCGCCACGCAACGTTCCGCTCCCCGGCGCCGCACGACTCCCCGTCCTGCACCCCGGCAGTTACGCGGCGAAACGCCCCGCGAGTTCCTTGGCCTTGGCGGTCGCATCCTCGAAGGCACGCGCGCGGGAGGCCTCGTAGAGCGGCACCAGTTGAGCCATGGCCGGGTTGCGCAGGGCCATGGTGAGTTCAGGGACGATGAAGTCGACGTCCAGCCCCAGGGTGCGCACGAGGACGGCCTCCAGATAGTTCTGCACGTACTCGAAGCCCTCACGCGGGGTGCCGGGCGCGTACGAGCCGCCTCGGCTGGCGACCACGATCGTCGGAGTGCCCTGGGCGGAGGGCTCCTCGCCCGCCGTGCGGCCCAGCAGCAGCACGTTGTCCAGCCAGGCCTTCAGGGTCGAGGGGATGGAGAAGTTGTACATGGGCGCGCCGATGAGGACGGCGTCCGCCTGCTCCAGCTCCTCCATGAGCCGTACGCGCGCGGCGAACGCGGCGGCCTGCTGCGGAGTGCGTTCGGACGGTTCGGCGTAGCCGGCCGACCAGGCGTCGGCGGTGATGTGCGGGACGGGGTCGGCGGCCAGGTCGCGGTAGAGCACCGTGCCCTCGGAGTGCTGCTCCTCCCAGGCCGCGCGGAAGGCGGCCGTGACCGACCTGGACGAGGAAGCCTCGCCCGGAAATACCGACGAGTCGATGTGCAGCAGTGTGGCCATGGCCGTTCTCCCAAGTGCAGTGCCCGAGGCGGAAGCCGGGGGCTGAGGTTTCGTTCTCCGCATCAGTTAAGCACGAGAAGGTATCACGTGATACTATCTCGGCTGTGACGGAGACGAGTGCGTCGAGCACAGTGAAGGTGAGTGATCTTGGACGTCTATGAGGCGGTCACCAGCCGCCGGGCCGTGCGAGGGTTCAGCGACCGGCCGGTCCCGACAGAGACCCTGGAGCGCGTCATGTCCGCCGCGGTCTGGTCGCCGTCCGGATCGAACATCCAGCCGTGGCAGGCCTACGTGGTGACCGGCGAGGCGCTCGCCGAGGTCAAGAAGCGCGCCGGGGAGCGCCTGGCCGCGGGTGACCCGTGGGACGAGGCCGAATACGAGCAGTACCCGCCCGTACTCAAGTCCCCCTACCGCGAACGCCGATCCGCCTTCGGCGAGCAGCGCTACGGCGCTCTCGGCATTCCGCGCGAGGATCTGGAGGCTCGCCAGCGGGCCGCCTCCGCCAACTGGGACTGCTTCGGCGCGCCCGCCGCGCTGTTCTGCTACATCGACCGTGACATGGGCATGCCCCAGTGGGCGGACGTCGGCATGTACCTGCAGAGCGTGATGCTCCTGCTGCGCGCCGAGGGCTTGCACAGCTGCCCCCAGATGGCATGGGCGAAGTTTCACGGCAGCGTCGCGGGTGTCCTGTCACCCCCGGACGAGCTCATGCTCTTCTGCGGCATGTCGATCGGATTCGAGGACACCACGGTCGACCCCGCCCGCACAGGCAGGGCGCCGCTCCAGGAGACGGTCACGTTCCTCGACCGTTGCTGACGCAGCCCGTCACCCGACGGGTCAGGACGGCCGCTCCTTGCCGCGCCACCCAGCGGTTCCTGTGCCATATTGCGCAAAAAACGACGAAAGGCATGTCATGAAGATCGCAGTCATCGGCGGTACCGGACTCATCGGATCGCAGGTCGTCAAGAACCTCAACGCCGCCGGGCACCAGGCGGTACCCCACGCGAAGTCCACCGGCATCGACGTCATCAGCGGCGAGGGGCTGGACACGGCGGTCGCTGGAGCCGACGTCGTCGTCAACCTGACCAACTCCCCCACCTTCGACGAAGCCTCCCCGGCCTTCTTCCAGACCTCGATGGACAACCTGCTGACCGCCGCCCACAAGGCCGGCGTCGGACACTTCGTCATCCTTTCCATCGTCGGCGCGGAAAAGGTGCCGGCGCTGGACTACTACCAGGCCAAGGTCCTCCAGGAGAAGCTGCTCATGGGCGGACCGGTCCCCTATTCGATCGTGCGGGCCACCCAGTTCATGGAGTTCATGGACGCCGTCCTGTCCTGGACCGCCGACGGCGACACCGTCCGGCTGCCCGCCACACCGATTCAGCCCATCGCCGCCAAGGACGTGGCGGACGCGGTGGCACAGGTCGCCGCCGGGGCCCCGCTCAACGGCATCCGCAACATCGCCGGCCCCGAGATCTTCACGCTGGACGAGCTGGGCCGCATCACCCTGTCCCACAAGGGCGACAACCGCACGGTCGTCACCGACCCCACCGCCGGCATGTTCGCCGCCGTCAGCGGCGACGTCCTCACCGACAAGGACGCCCACCTCGCGCCCACCCGGTACACCGACTGGCTTTCCTGACCTCGGTCATGCCAAGGCCCATTGCGGGCGTCCGGCGGGTCCGACCGTGTGGTGCGAACCGGCCGGACCCGCCAGTCGCGCAGTCGGCGTACGTTCGACGTCGACTGCGCCGTATGGGCTACCAGCCGACAGCCACCAGCAGCCACTGCGGACCGGCATGCGAGATGAACGACGACTGCCCCGCCACATCGTCGTACGGGAACCCGTAGGCGAGTTGGTTGATGGCGTTGTCGTGCCAGAACTTGGCGTAGTAGTTCGCCGGTGCCGCCTTGTAGAACTGGGCCGGGTCGGACTGCTGCGAGGACGGCAGCGTGGCGACGTGACGGTTGAGGGCCGCGCACATGTCGGGGTTGCCCGCCAGGGAGGCGGCGCAGCCGAAGATGTCGGAGGTGGCCGCGTTCACGCCGACGGACTGGGCGTACGCGGTGAAGTAGTTCGCGTTGGCGCCGCCCGCGCGGAAGCTCGGGTCGCTGCCGGGCGCGATGATCCGGTACGGCGCCTGCGTCTGGGCCAGCACCTTGAACTGGTCCGGAACGGCCGCGGTGAAGCGCTGGAAGGTGGTGGCGCGGTCCTCGGCGAAGGTCTGCCGGTTCTCGCCGACCTCGACGTCGTAGCCGTCCTTGGAGTGCAGGCGCATGGCCAGCTTCAGGCCGAAGGCGTCGACCCGGGTGGTGTTGCCGTTGAAGACGTTGTTGCCGACCGTGAACTCGATGAAGTCGTAGTAGGGACCGTTCGGTGAGCCCAGGTAGAAGTACATGCGGCCCGCGGAGTTGGCTGGCATGTCGAGGTAGGGCTGCTCGGCGATGGAGTGCGTCTGGCCGTTGAAGGTCCAGTACACCTGGCTGTCGGGGTACTTGCCGTTGGTGCGGTTGAGGATCTTCACTTCGACGGCGTTGCTCGCCGGGGGGATGTCGCCGGTGCTGCCCCAGAAGTCGTCCGGCGGGGTCGTGGTGCCGCCGGGGCCGTAGACCTGGAACTCCCACAGGGAGTAACCGTACGGCGTGGCCCGCGCGGTGCCGTAGAGACGGACGTAGCGGCCGCTGCCGGAGATGGTCAGGTTCTGGGTTCCGCCGATGGCGGTGGTCGTGGAGTAGACGGTGGTCCAGGCGTTGGCGTCGGTGGAGGTCTGGATCTGGAAGGCGGTCGCATAGGCGGCCTCCCAGTTGAGCGTGACGCGGCTGAGCTGCTGGACGGACCCGAGGTCGACCCGTATCCACTGCGGGTCGGCGAAGGCCGAGGACCAGCGGGTGCCGGTGTTGCCGTCAACTGCCGCGCTCGCGGGGAAGGTTCCGTTCTCGGTCGAGGAAGCGGTGGCGGGCCTGCCCTGGGACAGCAACGTGTCGGCCGCGTGCGCGGGAGACGGCGCCAGGGCCGCGAAGAAGGCGGCGATCAGGACGACGACCAGGCCGAGGGCCGCACGTGAGCGTGCGACGCCGGCCGGTGGTCTGCGGGTGGGTGGGGCGCTGACGGAACTCTGCATGCGAGGTCTCCTCAAGCCGGTTCGGCGTGCGTGGGGGTGGAGCAACAGCAGACGAGAGAGCGCTCTCTGGGGTTGTAGTCCCGCCGGCGTCCGGCGTCAACAACTGAAGCCGAAACCAAACGGGTTGCGTCCTGTTCCTACATCCTTTGACGCATCCGGTACGGACCTGCCCGCGCCGTCACGCCGACTCGCGCACCACGAGTTCCGGGTCGAAGACGACCGACGTCGCGTCCGTGCGTGCACCGTGGATGTGCTCGTCGAGGAGGCGGGCCATCTCCGCCGCCATCTCCTCGACCGGCTGGCGCACGGTGGTGAGCCGGGGGTGGCAGGTGACGGCGATGCTGGAGTCGTCGAAGCCGACGACCGCGACGTCCTCGGGCACCCGCCGGCCGCGCTCGCGCAGTACCTGGCAGGCGCCCTGGGCCATGAGGTCGTTCGCCGCGAACACACCGTCCGTGTCGGGGTGGCGCTCCAGCAGGTCCGCCATGGCCGCGACGCCGCTGTCGAGCGTGAAGCCGCCCTCGGCGACCGGGACGTAGGGGTGGCCGTGGCGGGCGAGCGTGTCGCGGAAGCCGGCCAGGCGCTCCTGGCTCGCCGCGACGCCCAAGGGGCCGCAGACGGTGGCGAGTCGGCGGCACCCCCGGGCGAGCAGGTGCTCGGCGGCCAGGCGCGCTCCGTCCCGGTGGGCCAGGTCGACGTAGCTGAGCGGGACCGGACGCGAGGGCCGGGCGAAGAGCACCGCGGGGAGCCGGGCGTCGGCGAGGAGGGCGGGCAGCGGGTCGTCGGCATGGGTGGACACGACGAGGGCTCCGTCGGCTCGTCCCTGCCGCAGGTAGGTCAGCACCTCTTCCCGGGCCTCGGCGGACTCGGCGAACATCAGCACCGGGTGCATGGAGCGTGGGCGCAGGAAGCCGACGATGCCGCCGACCACGCGTCCGAAGAAGGGGTCCGCGAACACCCTTGTGGCGAAGGCGTTCTGCCCGGCGTCGGTGGTGTCACCCGCGCCGGACACCACCAGGGCGACGGTCTCGGCCCGCCGGGTCACCAGGGAACGGGCGGCCCGGTTGGGCGCGTAGCCCGTCCGCTCGATGGCGCGGCGGACCAGTTCCTGTATCTCCGGATCCACGTTGCGGATGCCGTTGACGACCCGGGACACGGTCGCCCGGGAGACACCGGCCTCCCGGGCGACGTCCTCAAGCGTCGGGGCCCGTCTGCGCATGCAGGCACCCTAACGGACCTGCGGATCACGCAGTAGAGCGCTCTCCGGCGGCGGAGCGGTCGTCATGCGCGTCAGGAGTAGACGCCGAACTCGTACAGCGAATACCCCCAACCGGTCCCCCGCGCCGTGCCGTTGACCCGCACGTAGCGGCCTGATCCGGTGACGTCGAAGTCGTCGATGCCGCCGTTGCCGTCGGAGACGGTGTGCGCGGTCTGCCAGTTCTGGCCGTCGTCGGAGGTCTGGATGGTGTACGCCTTCGCGTACGAGGCCTCCCAGAACAGCTGGACGTGCCGGAACGTGGTGCGGGTGCCGAGGTCGACCTGGAGCCACTGGGGGTCGCTCCAGTCACTGGCCCAGCGGGTCGCGGGATTTCCGTCGACCGCGTTGGCGGCGGTGCAGGGGCAATCGCCGTAACTCGCCTGGTAGGACGAGGCGGTGGCGGGTTTGCCCCGTGCCAGGTTCGTGCCGGACGGCACGGGTGGGACGACGCGGATCGAGCGGGACTCGACGCCGACGTTGCCCCGGCCGTCGGCCGCCTTGACGTAGACCTTCCAGACGCCCGGGCGGTCGGGTGCGGTGACCTTCAGACGGCCGCCGCCGAGGTCGGTGAAGGGCTGCGTGTTCAGGTTCTTGCTCTGGTCGATGTACATGCTGTTGTCGAGTATCTCGTACGAGATCCGGTCGCCGTCGGGGTCGTTGGCCTTGACGTCCAGGACGAGGTCACGTCCCGCCTGCACCTTGCCCGCGTCGCCCTCCACGCTCAGGCCGGAGATGACGGGCGGGGTGTTGTCGTGCGCGGTGTCGCCGCCGTAGGCCTTCTTCACGGCGTAGTAGGACAGGCGTTTCTGGCCCGCGGGCAGCAGGTTGAACCAGATGCCGCCGAAGTCGTACTCGGTGCCGTAGTGGAACATCGTGGCGCCGAGCGCGACGCCCTTGTGGCCGGTGACGCAGCCCCACGCGCGCGTGTAGCCGTCGGCCTTGGCCTGGTCGGAGGGTTCGAGCGGTACGCCGTCGGCGTCGTCGGGAACCTCCCACTCGCCGGCCGGGCCGGTCTCGGTCACGATGTACGGCTTGGTGTAACCGCCCTTCTCCCAGGCGGACTTGATGTCGCAGACCGCGTTGTAGGAATTCACCGCGTACAGGTCGAGATCCGGCGCGTTCTTCTTGTAGTACGGCCAGGCCCCGACCCAGGCGTCGGTGGAGGTGACCGGGTGGTCGGGGTCGACGGCGTGGATCTTCTTGGTGATGTCGTTCACCAGGGTGGTGTAGGCGTCGCGCTGCCTCTCCAACTCGTCGCCGCTGTAGCAGTTCTGCAGGCCGAGGACCGACTCGTTGCCGACGTCCCACATGAGCACGCCGGGGTTGTCCTTGTACGTCTGGACCCACTTGGGGAACTCGTCGAGCATTTGGTTCTTGTACGCGGTGTCGGTCACGTAGTTGACGCAGCCGCCGCTGCCGGGACCGCCGCCGGGCTGGAGCCAGAAGCCGGCGACGACCTTGATGCCGTGCGCGGCCGCGGAGTCGAACAGCGGCTTGCTGGTGGCGTCGGTGCCCCAGGTGCGGATCGTGTTGACGCCCATGGACTGCAGGTCCGGCATGTACTTCTCGGCGTCCGCGACGCTCGGGCCCCAGGTCAGGCCCTTCATCTGGTACGGACGCCCGTCCACCGTCAGCTGCCAGGAGCCCTGACTGCCGGTGACCTTGACGACGCTGCCGGCCGCGTGCGCCTGGACGGCCGGCAGGGCGATGAGGGCGCCGGCGGCCAGCACACCGGCAGTGAGGGGTGCCGCGACGCGGCGAGTGCGGGTGCGGGTAGCGGGTCGTGGGGTCATCGCTGCTGCTCCTCAGGGGAGTTCATAGTTCTCGTCCAGTGCCGCGCCCGCCTCGGGGTGGGTCTCGTCGTAGCCGCGCGCGTCGCACTGCAGCCCGCCGACGATGCAGTGGTCGACCAGCGCCTTGAGCGTGGGGTCGTCCCAGGCGTTGAAGAAGTCGTAGTGGAAGCTGTGGCCCGTGCCGCTGGCGAGCCGCACCTTCGACATGTCGCCGTGGACGGGGAAGGCCATCTTGAACTCGATCATCGGCAGCGCGACCGGGTGGTCGGCCGGGCAGATGTTGTCGTTCGTGCCGGGCTTGACCACGGGGTAGGCCATGTGGCTCTTGTGGTCGGGGGTGTCGAGGTACTTGCCGTCCCAGCAACTGGGCGCCTGGAAGCGGATGTTGAGCTGGACGTCGGCGCGGTCGGGGCAGGTCGCGGGGAACTCGGTGTTGAAGTAGCTGTCCCCGCACTCCCAGCCCTCGACGAAGCCGGGGTGGTGGCGGAACTCGTCGGCGCTCTGCATCGGACTGCCGACGACGAACCGCAGCCCCTTGGGGAACGGCCGGACGCTGGTGTAGTCGGTGACGCCCGCCTTGTAGTAGATGACCTGCGGGCCCACGGGCAGGATCTGCCGGTCGCCGTTGTAGAGGGTGGGCATCCAGTAGCCGGACAGGTCGCCGGGTGCCTTGCAGGTGGTGCCGCCGGCCGCCAGCGAGGCCGTCGTGCTGTAGGCGTCGGTCGACGTGTTGCCCATGAACGTGTGGTCGTGGGATTTGCCGGGCTGCTGCGGATAGACGATGGGGTCGTCCGGCCTGGTGTGGGTGACCGAGCAGTTGGCCTGGAACTCGTGGAAGTAGCGGTGGGGCGGGTCCTGCGTGGACGGGGTCACGCCGGTCACCGGCGGGACGGCGGGGACGTAGCCGTCGCCGTCCGGGTCCTCCGGAGAGTTGGCGACGGACGCCGCCATCGTGTGACCGGAGTGGGTGGCCGCGAACGCCCGCGCCGCGGAGCTGTGCGGGGTGGGCGGCCCGGCGCTGAGGGCGACGCCGCCCAGGCCGATCGAGGTCAGCAGGAGCGCGCCGGTGATCAGCGACGCTGACAGGCCTTTCGATCTCCGTGACATGGAGACCTCCTCCTGAACGGTGGGGGTGTGAGAGGCCGCGCCCGGCCGCGGCATGACAAGGCGTCAGGTGAGGCCACGTCATGAGGTGCCGGGGGAGCGTGGGAGAGCGCTCTCCCGCCGAGGAGTGTTGAGGGCATGTCATCAAGATGTCAAGGGATCCCGCAGAAGTGGACCGGGAAAGATTTCAACTTCCGAAGACTTGCCGAGACTTGGACGTCATCAGTTAAATCAAGGCGTGAACTAAGCGCCGTGGCGGTCGCCTTGGCGCCATTCCCGTCTGCGCACGAAGCCTTCTCCTGCTCTTTCCCATCGCACCCGCAGGGACCTCCATGAGACTCAGATCCGTGGGCGTCGCGCTCGCCGCCATGGCGGCGCTGCTCGCCCTACCCGTTCCCAGACCGGCCGCCGCGGCCGAACTCCCGCTGTCCCAGGGCAGAACGGCGACGTCCTCCTCCGACGAGAACGCCGGTACACCGGCCGCCGCCGCGGTCGACGGAGACACCGGCACCCGCTGGTCCTCCGCCGCGAGCGACGCGCAGTGGCTCCAGGTCGACCTCGGCGCCACGGCCTCGATCTCGAAGGTCGTGCTCAACTGGGAGACCGCCTACGGCAAGGACTACAAGATCCAGTCCTCCGCCGACGGCAGCACCTGGACCGACCTCACCTCCGTCACCGGCGGCGACGGCGGCACCGACACCCTCGACGTCTCGGGACAGGGCCGCTACGTCAGGATGTACGGAATCCACCGCGCCACCCAATGGGGCTACTCCCTCTGGGAGTTCCAGGTCTTCGGCACCTCCGGCACCGGTACGTCCTCCTGCGACTCGGCGAACGCCGCGCAGGGCAGGCCCGCCTCGGCCTCCTCCACGGAGAACGCCGGCACCCCCGCCTCCACGGCCTTCGACGGCGACGCCGGCACCCGCTGGTCCAGCCAGGCCGCCGACCCGCAGTGGGTGCAGGTGGACCTCGGCTCGGCCAAGAACCTGTGCAAGGTCGACCTGACCTGGGAGGCGGCCTACGCCAAGGAGTTCCAGATCCAGGCGTCCTCCGACGGCCAGAGCTGGACCACCCTCAAGAGCGTCACGGGCGCGAGCGGGGGCACGGCCTCCTACGACGTCAGCGGCTCAGGACGGTACGTCCGCATCAACGGCACGGTCCGCGCGACGGGTTACGGCTACTCGCTGTGGGAGGCGGCCGTGCACACCGGCTCGGGCGGCAGCACTCCGCCGGTCCAGGGCGGCGGCGACCTCGGGCCGAACGTCATCGTCGTCGACCCCAGCACTGCCAACCTGCAGCAGAAGTTCGACGACGTCTTCGCCAAGCAGGAGTCGGCCCAGTTCGGCACCGGCCGCTACCAGTTCCTGCTCAAGCCTGGCACCTACAACGGAATCAACGCCCAGATCGGCTTCTACACCTCGATCTCCGGGCTCGGCCTCAACCCCGACGACACCCAGATCAACGGTGACGTCACCGTCGACGCGGGCTGGTTCAACGGCAACGCGACGCAGAACTTCTGGCGTTCGGCGGAGAACCTCGCCATCACGCCCTCGAACGGCACCGACCGCTGGGCCGTGGCGCAGGCGGCACCCTTCCGCCGTATCCACGTCAAGGGCGGCCTCAACCTGGCCCCGAACGGCTACGGTTGGGCCTCCGGCGGCTACATCGCGGACTCGAAGATCGACGGCACCGTCGGCCCCTACTCCCAGCAGCAGTGGTACACCCGCGACAGTTCGGTCGGCGGCTGGACCAACGGCGTGTGGAACATGACGTTCACCGGTGTGCAGGGCGCCCCGGCCACCAACTTCGACTCGGGCCCGTACACCACGCTCGACACGACGCCCGTCTCGCGCGAGAAGCCCTTCCTCTACCTTGACGGCAGCACCTACAAGGTGTTCGTGCCCGCCAAGCGCACCAACGCGCGCGGCGTGTCCTGGCCGGCGAACGCGGGCACCTCGCTCCCCCTGGACCAGTTCTACGTCGTCAAGCCGGGCGCCACCGCCGCCACGATCAACCAGGCGCTCGCCCAGGGGCTCAACCTGCTGTTCACGCCCGGGGTCTACCACCTCGACCAGACCATCGACGTGACGCGCCCCGACACCGTGGTGCTCGGACTGGGCCTCGCCACGATCGTGCCCGAGAACGGCATCGACGCCATGCACGTGGCCGATGTCGACGGCGTGCGGCTCGCCGGCTTCCTCATCGACGCGGGCGCCGCCAACTCCGACACGCTGCTGCGGATCGGGCAGCCCGGCGCGAGCGCCGACCACTCGGCCGACCCGACCACCATGCAGGACGTGTTCGTCCGAATCGGCGGTGCGGGCCCCGGACTCGCCACCAACTCCGTCGTCGTCAACAGCGACGACGTCGTCATCGACCACACCTGGCTCTGGCGCGCCGACCACGGCGACGGCGTCGGCTGGGACTCCAACCGGGCCGACTACGGTCTGCGCGTCAACGGCGACGACGTCCTGGCCACCGGGCTGTTCGTGGAGCACTTCAACAAGTACGACGTCCTGTGGAGCGGCGAGCGCGGCCGCACGATCTTCTTCCAGAACGAGAAGGCCTACGACGCCCCGAACGCGGCCGCCATCACCCATGACGGCATCGTCGGCTACGCCGCCTACAAGGTCGCCGACACCGTGACCCAGCACGAGGCGTGGGGGCTGGGCAGTTACTGCAACTACACCTCCGATCCGACGATCGTCCAGGCACACGGCTTCCAGGTCCCGGTCACCGCCGGGGTGAAGCTGCACGACGTCCTGGTGATCTCTCTCGGCGGCAAGGGCCAGTACGCCCACGTGGTCAACAGCACCGGTGCACCGACATCGGGAACGGACACCGTGCCGTCGAAACTGACGTCGTTCCCGTGACCGACGGGACGGACCAGGTCGTGAACAGCTGACCCCTGCCGGGCCCCACATCTCGGGTCCCGGCAGGGGTTCGACCTGGTTCAGGGGGTCGAGGCCGCCAAGGTGTCAGGCGTAGTAGTGGATCGTGCCGTGCAGAGCGGGTCCGCCGCCCTCGCAATGCTGCACGAAGGTGGCGGCGAACGCCTTGATGGCGCCGTCGTCACCGCGGGCCAGCTTGGTCACCGTGAGCTCTCCCGTCACGGTGTTGCAGCCGCGTCCGTCGCCGAACACGTCCAGTCCCGCAACTCCGGCACTCTGGCTGCGCTGGGCCTGGTAGGTGTGCCCGGCCGCGAACTGTTCGCCGTCGGGCGGGGTGAGTATCGCGGTCCAGTACTCCCGCTTGCCGGAAACGTCGTACTGGACGCCTTGGCCGTACGGCCTGAGCGAGAAGGTGCTGGTGGCGCCCTGATGCGTCTGGGACGTTCCCTGGCCTATGTAGTCCCCGGGGTCGCTCGTGTAGGCGTAGGACAGAGGGTAGGCGCGGTACTTGAGGACACCCTTGAGGGCGGGGGCGTCGGCGTTCTCGCAGTGCTGGGTGTAGGTGGCGTCCAGGACCGTGATCGCTCCGGACGCGTCGGTCTCGATCTGGTTGACCGAGAACTGCCCGTAGACCTCGTTGCAGCCGCGTCCGTCTCCCGAGACGTCGAGTCCGGGTGACCGCCCGGTCCGGAACGCGGCGCGCTCAGCGTTGCGGTAGATGCCCGGCCGGAGTTGCTCGCCGCTGGGCGCCGCGAGGTCGACGTCCCACCACTCGTCGGCGGTGCTCACTCTGAACCGCACGTACCCCGCGTCACCGCCGACGCTGACGGTCGCCGTGGACGGCGTGTACGCGGCGCTGCCGCCTTGGCCGATGTAGTCACCGGCCTGGCTGGTGAAGCTGTATTTGGTCACGGCCGCCGGTGCGCCGGTGGCAGCCGATGCCGTCCCGGCCACACCGACACTGAGACCGGCCGCCACCGCGAGGCCCAATAACGCGCCCAGCAGCGACCGCAGTGAACCTGCGCGTCTGTGCACTGTCACATTCCCCTCCTCGGTGCAGGACACTCCCACTGAGTGCCTGCACCCCCGTTTATAACAAGAGCCACTGACATCGATGTCCCGGTAATGGGTTGCCTGTCGGCCATGGCCATGGATGCAATGTCCGCCATGGTCAATACGCCGGCATCGCACCCTGTTCCTCAGCGGACCGACAGCTGGTCCGTTCCCATCGGCACCCTTGTTCCGCTGACCCGGCCAGGCTGGGTGGAGGCGGGCCAACAGCTGCTCGCCGGGCTGGAGTCGGGTGTTCTTGATGTCAATGAATCCGGCGGGGTGCTCGGGCGGCCGCTCGAGCTGGTGGTGCGGGACACGGCGGCTGATCCGCAGCGGGCCGTCGCGGCCGTGGAGGAGCTGGCCGGTCTGGGTGTGGCCGCCTTGGCCGGGGAGTATCACAGCGTCGTCGCTCGCGCCGCTGCCACCAAGGCTGATGCCCTCGGGCTGCCGTTCCTCTGTTCCTCGGCGGTGCTCGACGCGCTCACCGACCAGCCGACGGAGTGGGTCGCGCGTGTGGCTCCGGCGCAGTCCCACGGCTGGCGGGTCTATGGGGAGTTCCTGCTCGACGCAGGCCACCGCCGGATCGCCGTGGCGGCACAGCCGAGTGTCTACTGGGAATCCGGGGCCCGCATTCTGCGGGACCACCTTGCCCCGCGCGGCGGCACCGTCATCGATTTCGACATGGGCGCGCTCACCCCGTCGGCCGTGTGCGACGCACTCGTCGACCATCGCGCGACGGCCCTCCTGCTGCTGACCGGCCTCCCCGAGCCGGCCGTGTCGATCGTCAAGTCCGTCCGCGGCGACGAGCGCCTCGGCGACATCATGATGGGTGCTCCGGCCGGGCAGCCGGAGTTCGCCGAATGGGCGGCGCTACTGGGCGAGGACGGTGCCGGGATCCCGTTCCTGCGCTACCTGCCCGAGCGTCTCGGCCCAATTGGGGCACGCGTCGAGGCCGCGCTGCGCGAACGACTGGGCCGGGCGCCCTCGTTCGTCGCCTTCGAGGGGTACGACACCATCGCCGTGCTCGCCGAGGTGCTGCGTACCGAGGACGTGGGCCGGAAGCGTGGTGCCATGCCCTGGGCGGGAGTTGCGGTCGAGGGCACGCGTGGGCCGATCCGGTTCTCCCGCACCCCCGGCATCAGCGTTCGGCAGTGGGCATGGGCACCCGTCCAGGTCGTCGATCGGGATCCGGCGGCGCCCGATCGCTTTCGCGTCCTTCGCACCGGCTGAGCCGGCCGATGCCGGGTATGCGGTGCGGCAGACCGAACTCCACTTCGCCGAGGGGCCACGACGATGACCGATGACGCCTATCTCGTCCTGCTGGACGGCACGGCCGCCACGCTGGGCGTACCTCCCATGGCCGTCGGAGAACTGGCCTGCATGGAGACTCCGGCGGTCAGAGCCTGGCTCGCAGCGCAGGGTGTCACCGCGACCTCTCCCGAGCTGCGGCTGCTCCCACCGGAAGAAACGGCGGCCATCCCCGAGGACGCCGAGCGGCTGCCCGTGCCCCTCGGCGAGGAGGAACTCAGCCGCCTGCGGCACGAGATGGCGCCGCCTGGCGTCGCGCAACTGGAGCGGGAGTTGCTGGCCTACCGATCCCAGACCGACGGCCGGGACGCTCTGCTCACCCGTGCCCTGGCAGCCGGAGTGCCGGCACACCGCATCGCGGAGCTGACGGGTGAGGACCTCGCCGTCATCAAGGCGGAGGCCGGCTGACGCACGACCGGGGCGCGGAGGAGTCGGTACCGGGCAGGGCTCGGACACCGACTCCCCGTAATGCGGCGCTAGTTGAGCGCGAACTTCTGCGCGGCGGCGCCGTTGCAGTCCCAGATCTGCAGCCGCGTCCCGTTGGCGGTGGCGCCATCGGGCGAATCCAGACAGCGGCCGGACTGGGGGTTGAGCAGCGAACCGTTGCTCTGCTGGACCCACTTCTGGCCGCCCACACCGTTGCAGTCCCACAGCTCGACCTTGGCCCCGTTCGCCGTAGCATTGCCAACGATGTCAAGGCACCGTCCGAGGGTCGACAGCGAGCCGTCGGAGCGGTGGAACCAGTGCTGGTCGACCGCCCAGGACTGGCAGTCCCAGAGTTGTACGGCCGCGCCGTTCCCGCCGGTGTCGTCGGCGTCGACATCGACGCACTTACTGCCGGGTCCGACAGCGGGAGCGCCGCCGTTCACCGCGAACTTCTGCGCGGCGGCGCCGTTGCAGTCCCAGATCTGCAGCCGCGTCCCGTTGGCGGTGGCGCCGCTCGGTGAGTCCAGGCAGCGGCCCGACTGGGGGTTGAGCAGCGAACCGTTGCTCTGCTGCACCCACTTCTGGCCGCCCACACCGTTGCAGTCCCACAGCTCGACCTTGGCCCCGTTCGCCGTACCGTTGCCAACGATGTCAAGGCACTTTCCGATGGTGCTGAGGGAGCCGTCGGCGTTGTGCTGCCAGTGCTGGTCCTCGGCGTAGGTCTGGCAGTCCCAGAGCTGTACGGCGGTTCCGTTGCCGCCGGTGTCGTCCGCGGCGGCGTCGACGCACTTGCCGCCGGGGCCGGTGATCGTTCCCTGGGGACCGTTCGGCACGTCCGTCTGTCCGGAGTAGCCGACGGAGACGACGTTGGACTGGACGGCGTTCTCGGCGGCGTCCGTCGGGTAGCCGGCGACCATGACGCCCTCGAAGAAGGTGCCGCGGTTCCGGTTGCTGTTGTCGCCGCCGGTGCCGAGGATGATGCCGCCCTCCTGCTGCATGGGCTGGTAGCCGCCGCGTGTGGGCAGGGCTCCGTCCCACCAGGTCGACAGGCCGCCGGACTGCGAGTTGCCGCCCTTGAGGGCGTATCTGGTCTGTCCGTTGTTCTTCAACACCGCCGTCACATAGGCGCTGTTGTTGCCCAGGTTGGCGGTGTTGGAGCCGTTGTCGCCCTGGAACATGCCGTTCTCCATGTCGGCCTCGACCCAGGGGCCCGAGCCGGTGCACGGTGCGAAGTAGCACGTCGTCGCGATGCTCACGGCGTCCATGTGGCCGTTGCCGGTGTCGGCCGGCGTGCTCTCCGCGTTGCCGTAGTCGAAGCAGCAGTCGGAACCGACGTGCGTGCCGCTGGCCACCATGTAGGCGCCTTCGGGTTGGCCGTTGACGGCGACGCCGGAGGCCGCTCCGGTGTAGCGGTAGCCGACGCCCGGCGAGATCCATATGCCGTACACCTTGTGGCCGCCTGCCGTCACCGCGATCTCACTCGCGTCCGCCCCGCGGTCCGCGCCGCCCGCGGTGCCCGCCGGGCCGGGGAGGAGGTCGTTGTGCCGTGACGTCTGGTCGTAGACCTTCGAGATGCGGCAGGTGGTGTTCTGGCAGAAGGTGTCCTGCTGGCCGGCGTTGGCGTAGCCGCCCTGGGAGAGCAAGCCGATGTCCGTCTTGCCGCCGTCGGAGGCGCGGGTGACCTGGTAGAGCGGGCCGTTGTAGGACGACAGCAGGGCTCGCGTGGTGCTGTGCGCGGCGACGCACGGGGTGCCGGCGGCGCCGTATATGTCGCAGGGCAGTGAGCCCGCCGCCTGCGATGTCGCGGGAAGGCCGATGAGGAACGCGAGGACGAGTCCCAGTGTGGTCGCCGCGGCGGCCAGGGATCTCGCCGCCCGTCGGGGCACGCGTGGGCCGCGTCTTAAAGGCGCCCGATGGAGTGAATATCTTGATGTATACATGACAATCCTTTCCCGAGTCTCTATTTCACTGACGAGTGGCGTCATTGCCCAAAGCTGGTACAGGTAGTCGGATCGGAAGTTACGCAATCTGTTGATACCCGTCAATATTTGTTTCCTTGCTTTGGGTGGGCTTTTGCTGGGCGGTTCGAATGTGTTTGTTTCCGATGTCAATATGGCTGCCAACAGCCGATGGGCGGGCTCGCGCGCCGGCGCGCGGGTGGGGATCAACGGCCGCGATCAGGCCAGGGTCCAGGCAGCCGCCGAGCGTGGCCGGCGAGGAGGGCGCCGAGTCGGTCCGGGAGACGCTGCCGCCGGAGTGACCGTCAACTGCGTGATCGCCGGCCCCACACACACCGAGGGCGTGGAGAACTTCGTGTACGAGCTGGTCGGCCGCGACGTCCCGTGGGACGAGGCCCGGCGCACTCTCATGAGGCAGCACCGCCCCCAGTCGCTGCTTCAGCGCCTCATCGAGCCCGAGGAGATCGCCAACGTGGTCGTGTACCTCAGTTCCGATCTGGCATCGGCAACCACGGGTGGCGCACTACGGAGGAATCCGCGGGCGTCCACGCAGGTTCCAGTGCCGCCGGCCAGGCCGTTCGGGATCTCGGCGTAGCGATCACCCGGCGAACCGGTGGCGCAGGGCTTCCACGGGCTCCTGTTCCGCCGGCAGGGCGGAGGCGGCGTCAACTCGCCTTGAGCTCACCCACCGTGGCGTGGGTGCGCTCGTGTTCCGCACGGGCCGACGTCAGCAGGCGTTGCCAGGAGGTGATGGTCGGGCGACGTCGGAGCAGGGCCCGGCGTTCGCGTTCGGTCATGCCTCCCCAGATGCCGTATTCGATGCGCTGATCGAGGGCGTAGGCGAGACACTCGGTCCTCACTCCGCAGCCGCCGCACAGTGCCTTGGCCCGGTTCTGTTTGGTGCCCTCGACGAAGAGGTCGTCGGGGTCGGCCGTTCGACACTGGCCCTGCTCGCCCCAGTTGGTGTCCACCATCCGGTGCCGTCCTCTCCCCTGGCCTGCATGACGAATTGCCGTTTGCTGAAAGCAACAGGCATATGACATCACGTAGTTGAGGGAAACGTTCATTCATCTCGTTCGAGCGTCACACCTTCGGGTGAGCGGTGATTGCTTTCCGCGCACGGGGGCGCTAAGGGCGCCCCCGTGCGGCGACACCGATGCCGACGCGTGGGCTTCAGCGTCTGCGCCAGTTCCAGCCGCTGCCGATACCCGCCAGGTGCAGCGCCAGCGCGGTCAGGCCGAGCAGCATCACATTGGTCGAGGTGAAGGTGTCGTTGGTCGAGATGTCCGCCGCGTTGATCAGGAAGGAGATGAAGAACAAGACCGCCGAGAGGATCGCCAGCATGGTGTCCGTCCGTTCGTGAAGTCGGGTGCGTACCGTTGCGATCCGGATGCCCGCGACCGAGCCGAACACACGGGCGCCCCAAGCCGAATCCGCCGAGCCCCTACGGCAACGGCTGCGGACCGTCGGCACACCTGCCACACCCTCAACATCCGAGGTCAGCGCAAGGACCGGGCCTCACCAGGCAGTTCGTGGAAGCCGCTGCGCGCTGCCCGCCGCCCGCATAACGTGCGGAATCCCGAACCGCTCCCCCACGTTCCCCGCGGTCCGCACCTCTTGGGGCCCTCGACCTACCAGGAGATCTTGGGATGTCCTCCGACAGCTCCGACTTATCCACCGAGTCGTCGTCCGAGTTCTGTCCGACGCGACACCGGCCCGGCCGGCACGCCTTCCCCTCCCCAGGTACGCAGTCGTCGCGCCCGCATGAGGGGCGACGGCCTTTCCGCACCCGTTCATGGACAGGTCCCCACCGCGATCTGCGGTTGCTGCGCCGGGCGAGCCGTCGCCTGCGCCGCGTGGCCACGTTCGCCGCACTCGGCTACTTCGCCGTATTTCTCACCCTGACCGTCGAGCTGCCCTCGGTCATGACCCGCCCGGCCCCCGGCGGCCTGCCCGTCGGGCTGGTGCTCGCCCTCGTCCAACTCCCCGTCACCTGGCTGGCGGTGGTCCTCTACGAGTTGATCGCGCGCCGGTACGTCGACCCGCTGGCCCGGCGCGTACGCCGGCATGCGTACGGCGCCGTCGAGCCGGAGCCGCGGTCATGACCGACTTCGACGGCACCGCGCAGTCATGGTCGCTCGTGGCGTTCTGCACGGTCGTCACCCTCACGCTCTTGCTGTGCGTGCTCACCGGCCCCGACCGCGACGACCTCGCCGAGTTCTACACCGGTTACCGTTCCCTTTCGCCCCTGCCCAACGGCCTGGCCATCGCCGGTGACTACATCTCCGCGGCCACCGTGCTCACCGTCGGCGGTGTCATCGCGCTGTGCGGTTTCGACGGTGTCGTACTGGCCCTGAGCACCTTGCTGTCCCTGCTGCTCCTGATGGTCCTGCTGGCCGAACCCCTCCATCACACCGGCAAGTTCACCATGGGCGACGCACTCGGCCGGCGCCTGCCCGGCCGCGCGGTGCGCGTCACGGCCTGCGTGGTCACCCTGGCCTCGCTGGTGCCGATGATGGTCGTCCAACTCGCGGGCGTGGGCCAGTTGCTGGCGTACGTCCTCGGCTTCTCCGACAGCGCGATGCGGACCGGCTGCGTCGTCGGGGCCGGGGCACTGATGATCACGTACGCGGCCATCGGGGGGATGCGGGGCACCGCCCTGATCCAGATCCTCAAGACGGTGATGCTGCTCGGCTCGGGGCTGATCGTCGCCGCGCTCGTCCTGCACACCTTCGGCTGGAGCCCCGAGAACCTGTTCCGGGCCACCGCACGGCGCAGCGGAGCCGGTGACGCCTTTCTGCGCTACGGACTGCAGTTCACCGGCGGGGCACACAGCGGTCTCGACATGATCAGCACGCAGTGCGCCATCGTGCTCGGGGGCGCCTGTCTGCCGCACGTCACCATGCGCATGTACAGCGCCGGCAGTGCGCGCCAGGTCCGGCGTGCGATGAGCTGGGCGGTGTGCACCGTCGCCCTGTTCGTCGCCGTCGTCATCGTCATCGCCGTCGGCGCCACGGCCCTCATCGGGCGGACCGGTGTCACCGCCGCGGACCCACGGGGCAACACCGCCTATCTGCTGGGCGCGCGCCGCGTTCGGGATGCAACTGTCGCATGCGGAAAGCCTGTTGTTCACCGCGGTGACCACGGCGATCTTCCTGACGCTGCTGGCCTCCGTGGCCAGCATGACACTGGCCTGCGCCAACTCCCTGGCCCATGACATCGCCGCCACCCGCCACGCCACGGCGCCGCAGCGGGAGACGGCACTGGCGCGGCTGGCGTCCGTGGCCGTGGGTGTCCCGGTGATCCTGCTGGCCGTGGTGGCGCAGCACCGCAGCCTCCAGCCGCTCGCCATCCTGTCGTTCTGCCTGGGCGCCTCGGCCATCGCGCCCGCGCTCGTCTACAGCCTCTTCTGGCGGCGCTACACGCGCGCCGGCCTGCTGTGCACCCTCATCGGCGGCAGCCTGAGCGTCCTCGTCCTCATTCCCGGCACCAACCTCGTGTCCGGGACTCCCCAATCGGCTTTCCCGGACGCCGACTTCAACTGGTTCCCGTTCACCACCACGGCCCTCGTCTCGGTACCGGCCGGCTTCCTGTGCGGCGTGCTGGGCACGCTCCTGTCCCGCGGAAGGGCAGTCGTACAGGAACGCGACCGCTACGAGGCCGTCGAGCCGCTTCTGCTCGCCGGACCGTCACGGCGCGCGAGCGGATGACGTGCCGGGCCGCAACCACTTCTGCGTCTGCAGAACCCTCGCTCTACACCACTCCCGCCACGACCACGACGATCAGCACCAGAACGATCAGCAGGAGCGCCACCTTCAGCGGACCGAACCGGCGGGCCGTCGGCTCGTCCTGCGGGGGTGGGGACGGGGGCGGCACCGCAGCCGGAAGCGGTAGCGGCCCTGGCGCGTTGAAGACGTCGTGACCGGTGAGCGCGGCCCGGTCGCACCAGGGGCAGGACGGCAGATGGGAGCCGTACGTGTGCAGCGGCCGGGCGGGACACACCCGTATCCGTGTCCGCTCCCCGTCCAGTGCCCGCAGCCAGGCGTCCGCCGGTGGGCGGGCGGCGGGGGCCTGCACTCCGGGACCGAAGGCGGCGCGGGCCAGGGTGAGCAGGTCGGGCGGGAGCACCGACGGGTCGACGGTGCCTCGTGGCACGGTCACCAGCTCCGGGCGCACCACGTACGAGACGCTGGCGGCGATGTTGTCCTTCACGGTCGACTCGGATGTGCTCTCGTGCGGTACGCCCCCGAAGGGGTGGTTGCCGGCGGTCAGCAGCTGGTACACGAGCACGGCGAGGGCGAAGTCGTCGCTGGAGCGGGTGGCGGGGGCGCCGGTCTGCCGCTCGGGGGCGGAGTAGTCCGTGGTGTGCATCAGGCAGGGGAACGGCTCACCCGTCACGGGGTCGGTGAAGGCGATGGAGTCGCAGTCGAGGAAGGTGACGAAGCCGTTGGCGTCGACGACGACGTTGCCGCTGGAGAAGTCGCCGATGACGAGGTTGTCGTAGTGCATGCGCGCGGTCATGAAGGCGAGGTTCCAGGCGACGCCGAGCAGGAAGCGCCAGTCGGCCCGGTCGGGGAACAGCCTCAGACGCTGGACGCGGGTGAACAGGCCGACCAGCTGGACGTGTTCGGGCTCGCCGAAGCGGTGCATGCCGTAGCCGAGGAACTCGCCGCCGCTGCCGCGGGCGAGCGCGGTGGGCCAGGCCAGCTCGGGCGGCTGGAAGCGGTTGGTGGGGCGGGCGGCCAGCGGTGACATGGTGAGCATCCGGGCCAGCCGGCGTTCCTGGTCGGGGCCGGGCGCATCGCGGTAGAGCTTGACGACGGTGCCGTGGTCGCCCTCGACCGGGAAGACGGCCGCCTGGCCGCCGCCCTTCAGCGGGGATTCGGCGAGCACCACCGGCTTGCCGTCCAGATGAACCAGGCGTCCGCTCATGAGCGTGTCCTGCGCACGGCTCGCAGCAGTGTCTTGTCGTCCGCATTGAGCGCGGTCAGCCGGTCCGACCTGAGCAGTGCGGCGAGGTTGTCGTGCGCGCTGTCGGGCACGGGTCCGGGGCCGTCCAGGGAGCGGAAGACGGCGTCGGCGAAGGAGGCGTTGGGCGTGGGCGGGCCGTCGGCGGACCGGGAGAGTGCGGCCTGCGCGAGGCCGTCGGTGGACAGGAGCACGCCGTCGATGCCCGCGTCGCACACGCAGTCGGTGTGCACCTGGCGGGCGGCGTCCGGTGAGGTGAGGAAGACGGTCTCGTTGCTGTACTCGCCCACGGCGGGCGGCTGCGGCAGCAGATGGAACTGGCGTTGACCGTCCTCGCTGCCGGCGCGCAGCACGACGAAGCCGTCACCGACGCTGAGATGGCCCAGCCAGCCCGGTGCGAGCACGACGACGGTGAGTGTGGTCGCGAAGTCCGCGGCGGCCGGGCCGGTGGTGTCCAGGAACACCTTGGTGACGTCGTGGAAGGCGTCCAGCAGCAGGTCGTGCACGCGCTCGCCGGGCGGATCGTCGACGGCCGCGGCGGCCCGCCGTACGAAGTGTTCGCCGGCCAGCGCGACCGCGAGCCGTGAACCCTCCTCCGAGCGCGGCCGGCTGCCGGCGCCGTCCGCGACGGCCAGGACGGCGAGCGGCCCCGACTCGGTGTGGCCGCACGCGTCCTGGCAGGGGCGGCCGTCCCGGCGGTGCCGATAACCCTCGACGCTCATGCCGTGGATCCGCCAGCCGGCGCTGCCCTCGTCCATGGCCTAGCTCTCCCAGGCCGGGCGCTGGGTCTTGAACTGGCTGAAGATCTTCTCGAAGACCTCGTCCCCGGCGCCCTTCTGCTCGGCGTTCGCGCTGGCGGACATCATCTGGAGCAGCTCCCGGAACGGAAACCCGTGGATGGTCGCGTTGAACTTCGGGGCGAACGCCCGCAGCACCTGCTCGCCGAGGTCGGTGATGCCGCCGACACCGATCGCGTACAGCCGGAAGCGTCGGGCACCCTGCTCCTCGGCCAGCACCGGCACCAGCCGGTGCCAGGTGTCGGTGCGCCGTCCCTGGGAGTCGGTCGGCAGCCCGTCGGTGACCAGGCAGATCTGCGGGCGGTAGTACTGCAGCCCGGAGGCGCGCAGTTCGGCCTTGCGGGCCGCGACGATGTGCATCGACAGCTCCAGGGCCTCCGTCATCAGGGTCACGCCCGTGGCACCGAGCAGCGGCGGCCGGAACTGGTGCGCGGGCACGAACGGGCTCACCGGGGCACCGGGGGCGAGCAGTTGGGGCCCGCGCCAGACGGCGACGGCCTGGCCGCCGAAGGTGACCACGGCGACCTCGACGCTGTAGCTGAGGGCGACGTCGTCGTGCAGTTCCCGGGTCCATTCCACGAGCGCGTTGTTCAGCGTCTGGATCGGCGGGCCCGCCATGGAGCTGGAGGTGTCCAGGCACAGCACCAGCGGCAGGCGCTGGGCGTTGTTCTCGAACTCGATGTCGGCGTACTCCGCCGGCAGGGTGGGCGGGTATTCGCTGGACATGGCGTCTCCTGGTGCGGCGGTTCAACGGGCGTGGGTCTGACGTCCGGTGGCGGGCGGGAAGGCGAAGAGGACGTCGTGGTCGCGATCCGGTGCGTCGGCGACGTCGACGCGCGCACCGGGGCCGGGCGGCGTCCGCCCTGGCTGCGCCCACGTCGCCCGGTAGAGCACCCGGCCGAGTTCGACGTATCCCTGGGGGTGCAGGTCGGTGCGTACGACGGCGGGGCGAGTGGGGCCCTTTCGGGCCGCGGGGCCCGGGCTCGGTGCGGCGCGCGGACCGTTCCGGGAACGCGTGGTGGTGTCGTCGGTGGCACGGGGCGACGCCGGCAACGCGCCGACACCGGGGGCGGCGAGGGAGCGGGAACGACGGACGACCTGGACGAAGGCGGCGAGGAGGAGAACGAGCAGGACGCCCAGGACGGCGATGCCGATCATCGCGGGGTCGGGGCCGGACCGTTGCGAGGATGTCTTCTTCCTCGCCGCGGCCGATGAGGCGGCCGGCGGATGCGGAGCGGGTCCGACCGCGACCGAGTGCTCCGGGCCCAGGGTCGCGACGTCCGGCCGCCCGGTCAGCTCGCTGCCGGGCAGGTCGCGGGTGCCGAGGACGGTGCACAGATCGTCGCGGATCTGGGGGTGACAGGCGCCGAGACGGTTCAGCTCTCGCACGGTCGAGGGTGTCAACCGGCTGACGTGGGCCCCCGGATCGACGAACCGGTGGCCTGCCAGCACCAGCAGCACCGTCCCGCCCTCGCCCGTGGTGGCACCGGCCGGCACCTGGACCACGAGGTTCTCGCGCTGCTTCAGGACCCGGGCGGCCAGTCCGGCACGGTCACGTGCGGTGTCGAGGGGCAGCGCCTGGTTGAGCCTGACGGTGACGGCCCCTTTGCCGAGCCAGCCGGACCAGCACCGCAGCCGCGCCGAGAAACCCGCGTCGCACGAGTCGCCGGCCCCGGCCGCCGGCCCCGATGGCAGCACCGTGAGGAGAATCCCGAGAAGCATGGTGAAACAGAGTGAACGCCTCATGGACAACCCCCCGTGGCCTGAAAAGACCCGTGCCCATAGTGAAGGCAATGCGCCCTTACCCGAAAGGGGTTGAGGGCCCTCACGACCGTCACTTCTAAAGCTTGAACACCTGATGGCAACGGGTGAACATCTGCCGCGCGCGTTCCACCCAGTCACTGGCCAGAGCGTCGAAGTCCGCCTGGGTGACACAGCAGGTCAGCGGCAGGTTGCACACCCCGGCGAGGCAGGGGCGCGGTCCTCGGACATCCCAGACGGAGAGCATCGGATTCAGCTGTTCGGTGTTCCACGCGTTCGATGCGGCGGCGGCGACGGCCAGTTGGTCATGGCGCAGGAAATGACCGTCGGTGACAAAGGCCACGAGCAGCCGTTTCGTGGTCATGAATCTCACCGTGAGCGTACGGCCCGTTTCGTCGAGATCGAATTGGAGGGACATCGAGTCGGTGTCCGCCACGCCGCGGTAATTTCGGCCGGCCCCCCAATTCTCCACCAACTGCCGCCAGTGCGTGCCGATTTCATGCGCGGGTGAGGGCAACGACTCAGAGGGTGGCACGACCCACCGCCCGGGCGACCATCTCGTCGGTCAGTCCGGCGTCCAGGAGCGCCTGGGCGTGCAGCAGCAGACAGGAGGGCACGGACACGCTCGCTCCGGAGTCCCGGCGGGCGGCCAGTTCGCCGACCCGGATCTCGATGGTGCGCCGCACCTTGGGCGGCGGCCACGAGGGCGGTTGCCCGCTCTCCTCGATCAGTCCGGCGAGCAGCTCACCGAGCCCTGGCCGGTCCTCGGGCCGCTTCGCCAGACAGCGCGAGAGCAGGGGCCGCAGCCCCTGCGGTACGGCGTCCAGACGCGGTGGGCCGAACACGACCTGGTAGCGCACCGAGTCCCCCGCCCCGTGCGGCGGCCGGCCGGACAGGGCGTAGACCAGGACCCCGCCGAGGGAGAAGACGTCGGTGGGCGGGCCGATGGGCGCGCCCTTCATCTGCTCGGGCGACATGAAGGGCGGTGTGCCGACGATAAGGCCGGCCTGGGTGAGCCCGGGGGCGCCCTCGACGCGGGAGATCCCGAAGTCGATGACGCGCGGGCCGTCGGACGCCAGCAGCACGTTGGCCGGCTTGAGGTCGCGATGCACGACACCGGCCGCGTGCACCGCCTGCAGCGCCTCGACCAGGAACGCGCCGAGCCGGCGCACCTGTTCCTCGGGCAGCGGCCCGTCCGTGCGGACCGCCTCCGCCAGCGACGGGCCGGGGACGTACATCGTGGCCAGCCAGGGCAGTTCGGCGTCGGTGTCGGCGTCGATGACGGCCGCCGTGTACGCGCCGCTGACGATCCTGGCGGCGGCGACCTCGCGGGCGAAGCGCTCACGGAACTCGGGCTCAGCCGCCAATTCGGGGCGTACCACCTTCACGGCCACCTCGCGTCCGGCCGGCGACCGGCCGAGATAGACCCAGCCCATGCCGCCGGAGCCCAGCCGCCCCACGATGCGGTACGGCCCCACCTTCATCGGATCGCTGACCGGTGTGCGCATCCCGCTCACCTCATTTCGGGGTTCGTTGCAGGATGTCCCGAGTCTCCCGCGAAATCCCGGTCCGCACAGAGGTGATGCGGGAAATGCCGGAAGCGGTCACCAGGTGGGGATCAGGCCGCCGTCGATGACGAAGTCGCTGCCGGTGATGTTGGCCGAACGGTCCCCGGCCAGGAACAGGGCCAGTTCCGCCACCTCCTGCGGCTTGGTGAATCGGCCGGTGACCATGGACGACTTCGCGTCGGCCACGATGTCCTCGGGACGGCCGCCCACCGCGGCCGACACCGTGTCGGCCACACCTCCCCCGCCGAGCCACAGATCCGTCTCCACCGGTCCCGGGCTCACCGTGTTGAGGCGGATGCCCTTGGGGCCGACCTCCTTGGACAGTGCCTTGGAGAAGGCGACTAGAGCGGCCTTGCCCGCGCTGTAGTCGATCACCAGCGGATCGGGCAGGGTGGCGTTGACCGAGGCGATCGTGACGATGGAGCCCCGGCCCGCCGCGAGCATCGCCGGCAGCGCGGCTCGCGTGACCCTTACGGCCGCGAGGAGGTTCAGGTCGAGCGTGCGCAGCCACTCCTCGTCGGTCACCGTGAGGAAACCGCCGGTGCGGGGCGGCGCCGTACCGACGTTGTTGACGAGGATGTCCACCTGTCCCTGGCCGGCCTCGATCAGGTGTCCGGCCGCGGTTCGCTCAGGTCGACGGGCACCCAGGCCACCGAGCCCCGCTCGACCAATACGTCCAGCTCCTTCGACGACGTACGGGACCCGGCGACGACGGAAGCTCCGGCTCCGGCGAGGGCTTCGGCCACGGCCAGCCCGATGCCCTTGCTCGCACCCGTGACGACGGCGGTTCTGCCCTGAAGTTCGTTGCCCATGACATCGGCTCCTTGGAAGGGGGAGGGCGGGGCCCGGCCGGCGAACAGCACGGCCTGGCACCCACCGTGCCAGGCCTGTACCGGCTCCGCAGGGCGAACGCGTCGCCCCGCTCGGCCCGTTGCGTCCGCCGGAGCCGGTTCGCACTGCCGCTCCGGCCCGATGTCATGCGCCGCCGAGGGCCCCGCGGAGTCAGCCGAGGATGCGGCGCTTCTGCTCCTCGAACTCCGCTTCGGTCAGCACGCCTTGCGCCTTCAGCTCGCCCAGTTGCTTGAGCTGCGCGATCTTGTCGTTCATGTCGTCGGCGGGCGCGGCGGCAGGTGGCGCCTGCTGGGGAGGTGCCTGCTGGTACGCCTGCTGTTGTTGTCCATAGTCCTGCTGCGCCCACCGTCCGGCCTGGCGCCGCGAAACGCGGTTCGACACGGCCGTGGCGGTGCCGGCGACGACGGCGGTGCGCGCGACACCGCGAAGCAGTCCGGGCATGTCCACTCATCTCCCATGGTGTGCGGCCCGCCGGCACAGGGGTTCGTGCCGCGGGCTCAGGTCTCGGTCAGGCGATCGCAGATCCTGCTCCGGACGATGACGTCTCGATCGCCTCCAAGGAGGCCAGCAGGGCCTGGACCGGGATGCGTCCGCTGGCCACCATCTGGGCGCCGCCACGCCTCAGCGCCCGGGCCAGCGGCGCCGCCCACACGTTCTCGTAGACCAGGAGCGCAGCCGAGTTGCCCGGCTGAATCGCGTTGCCCGCTTCCTTGATGTCGTCGTCGCCCATCAGACCGGAGGAGGCTCCTTCGAAGATGGTCAGATCGACCTCGTCCCCCACGTCCTTGAGCTCCAGAACGGAGACCGTGCCGTCCTTGTCCTTCTGCACGAAAAGAAAGTCGAAAATACGGACGATGCCGCGGTCCACCAGGTCGACGAGCAGGGGGAGCCCCTCGCCCGTCATCCGACTGCCGGGGAACTCGACGACCAGATAGTCGACGGGCCCCATTTCTTCCAGGTCGTCACTCATGGTCACTCCTGACTTCCGGTACGGGACCCGACGGCCGGCGCGGGCCGGCATACGGCAGCTCGCCTGCGCCGGGCCGCGGATCAGTCACTGTCGTCGTCGAGCAGGCCGAACGCTTCGGCGATCTTGCCGGCCGCCGAGACGATACGAGCGCTGCCGACCACCGGGGCGATCGCGACCAGGGTGCCCTGCACCTTCTCCCAGGGAACGCCGCTCTCGGCGGCGGCACCCACGTTGAGGAGGTAACTGGAGGGCGCGGCGTCCGTGGCGACCAGCGCGGCGATCCGCGCCAGCAGGTACGTCTCCGTGTCCAGCCCTGACCTCTCGAAGGTGTCGAGCTGCATCTGGACAAGCGTTTCGAACACAGGGGCGTCGGCCTCGGCGAGGCTCCCGATGTTCCGTTCCGCGATGGTCTCTCCGGCCATGTCGGCGCTCCTTTCGCTCCCGGCGCGTTGCTCATGCTCACGCAACCGGGGCGGGGCGGCATCACCCATCGCGGGTGGTCCGACCGGCGCGGCGGACACGTGGGCGGGACGCGGCGATGCGTGCTGCGCCCGGTCCCCGCCCTGGCGAGCCGGAGCCCGCGTCACCGCACGAACGACACGGCGCTCCGCCGAGCGCGCCGTCACCGCTCTTCGCTGCGGCCGAACCTCAGGTAGGCGATCAGGCCGAAGATGTTCCCGAAGGCGCAGATGGCCAGCCACACCTGGGGCGGGTACTGCCGTGTCCGCTGATGCCGTGCGATGTCGACCATGCACAGGACGGCGGGGAGGATCGCGATCAGCGGCACGATCGCGATCCACGGAGTGGGCGAAGACGAATTGAGGGATTCGACCGGCATGGCGGGACCTCGGTGACGGTGTTCTACGGGGTTTCGGGCACGAGGATGAAGATCCCGGCGACCTTCTCTTCGGTGTCGAACGCGACCCGGGCCTTCATGTCGCCGGCCTCGTAGCGCAACGGGATGTCGACGACCGTGTGGTCGCCGATCCGGCGGACGAACGGCTCGCCCTCGCCGAAGCCCTCGAACTCACCCACCAGGCCGGTGACCGTGGCCAGGCCGTCACCCCGGGCCTCGTCGGTGAACGCCTCCAGGACCTGCGCGTTGAACGACTGCCTGGCCTCGTCCATGCGTCCGTCGAGGACGGCCTTGACGATCGTGATCGCGCGCGGTGCGGCGTCGGCCATGCGCACTGTCTTGTCCATGGGTTCTCCCGTCCGGGGATCGATGGGCCGGCCGAACCGCTGGAAGGCGGCCTGGCGGGTGACGCCGAGCAGGTCCCCGATCTCCTGCCAGGTGTGGCCGGCATCCCGGCACTGCTGCACGGAGAGCTTGAGGACCTGCTCCGCCAGCTCGTCGATGCCCTGAGCCCGCCGGACCAGGTCGAGGTAGGCGGGCGGCGCCAGCGGGCTGCCCAGCGCCTCCGCCAGAACCGAGGCCTGCTGGGCCAGCGACCCGCTCAGGGCGGTGAGGGACGGAGTATCGGCCATGCGTAAAGGATGCCTTTACGGGACCACTGGCGTCAAGGGATCCTTTACAGCGGCTCGCTGCGGGCGAACCGCCGAGCCGTCGTCAGACTCCCACTCGGGTGAACGTCACGTGCGTGACTCCGAAGGGCGAGGACACGGTCTCGATCTGGTAGTCCTTCTCGATGTCCTCCAGCCCGTCCCACAGGCGTACGCCCCGGCCGAGCAGGATCGGGACCACCACGACATGCATGTGGTCGATGAGCCTGGCGGCGAGGAAGTCGCGGACCACGCTCGCGCCCCCGCCGATGCGTACGTCCTGGCCGCCCGCGGCGTCGCGGGCTGCCTCGAGCGCCTTGGCGGGCTCGGTGTCGAGGAAGTGAAAGGTCGTGCCGCCCTCCATCTCGATCGACGGGCGCGTGTGGTGGGTGAGGATGAAGGTCGGCGTGTGGAACGGCGGGTTGGGTCCCCACCATCCCTTCCACTCCGGGTCCGCGTGCCATCCCGGGTAGCCGAACTTCCCCGCGCCCATGATCTCGGCGCCGATCCCGGGGTTGAACTGCCGCGCGAAGGCGTCGTCGATGCCGGTGGTCCCGCCGGGCTTGCCGACCATGTCGTGCCAGAAGCGGGTGGTGAACATCCACTGGTGCAGCCGTTCCCCGGCGTGGCCGAACGGCGCGTCGTGGCTCTGGCCCTCACCGGTGCCGAAGCCGTCGAGCGAGATGGAGAAGTTGTGGACGCGTGCGAGTGACATGCTGGCGATTCCTCTCCTTGGGCCGGTCGCGCCTGAACGGACCGGCTCAGCCGTACAGCGGCAGTGGTCGCCCCGGTGCCGGGACGTCCACTGCCGATTCTTACGTCAACGGGAAGGCGGCGCCCACCGAAAGGGAGGGTTGCTGCCGGCACGACCTCAGTTCGACGTCGGCTCCGCACGGGACAACTGCCGCTTCGGTGCGCGCAGTAGACGTAGGCCGACCAGGCTCTGGAGGGTCATCGCGGCGGCAGCCGTGGCGGTGAGCGCGAAGCCGCCGCGTGGTCCGAGCGAGTCGATCGCCCGGCCGGAGACGGCCGCCGCGACGGCCGAGCCTGCGGCACTTGCGGACCCGAGCCAGGAGAACGCCTGGGTCAGGACGGCACGGCGGACGGTCGCCTCGGTGAGCACGGAGAAGAGCGCGAGAAGGGGTGGGATCGTGGCGCCGGTCAGTACCACGACCAGGCCCAGCCCCAGCAGTGAGCCGACCGTGAGCAACAGCAGCGTGCCCATCGTCAACGCACCGCTCGCCGCGAGCAGTTGTACCGGCGGTGTCGTTCGCCATCGGCGCAGCCCGTAGAGCCAACCGGCCAGCAGGCCGCTGCAGTTGGAGACGGCGAAGACCGGGACGGCGGCGCCCGGAACGCCGTGCTCCACCACGAAGGCGGTCACCGACACCTGCATGGCGCCGAAGTAGACGCCGGTGGCGAGATTGAGGCCCATCAGGACGAGGACGGCGCCGCGCAGCAAGGAGCGGTCCTCGCGGGGCTGCCCGGCGCCGTCGACGGTCGGCGTGGGCGCGGTACGGCGCCGGGTCGCGAGGATCAGTCCGCCGCCCACGGACAGGGAGGCGGCCAGCACCGTTCCGGCCGTCGGATGTCCGGCCGCGGCGAGGGCGCTGACGGTCGCGGGGCCCACGAGGTAGCCCACGGCGTTGCTGACGGACTCCAGCGCGAACGCGGTGGGCAGTTCCGTCGCTCGATCGACGCGGAGCAGGTGTGCCCAGCGTGCCGCGGACAGAGCGGCGAGCTGAGGGACGCTCGCCCCGGCCAGCGCACCGCCCAGGACCAACAGCGGACCGGAGGCGTCCACGGCGACGAGACCTACCAGGCCCGCCACCGCGGCGGCGTGGGCGAGCAGTGCGGGCGGCAGGACCCGCGGCTGCCCGAACCGGTCCACAAGACGGGCCAGTTGGGGCGCCCCGACCGCTTCGGCCACCGCGAACGCGCCGCTGACCAGGCCGGCCGAGGCGAAGGTGCCGGTGCGGGCGTGCACGAGCCAGACGATGCTCAGGCCGGTCATCGCGACGCCGACGCGTCCCAGCGAGGCCGGCAGGAAGAAGGCTGCGGCACCCGGGGTGCGCAGCAGGGAACGGTAGTTCGCCGAGGGCACGGCGAGTCCATTTCGCTGCCCGGCGGGACGGCTCACCTGGGTCGTCGGTGTCCGGATGAACCGACCCGTGGTCGCCGCCTGGAACCGTCCAGTTCTGGCACGGGGAGGGGACACGCGCCCCGCACCGACTCCGTCACCGGGCAGAAATCTCGAGGTGTCGCAGGTGGGTGTGAATCGCGGCCATTCTCATGCGCCGAAACCGGCGATGTCCATGACCGGCGAGGCCCGTCGCGATGCGGGAGCTAGCTCCGGCCGCGCATCATCGACATCAGCAGCCGGTGGGTCTCGTCGTCGGCGGCGGCCACGAGGCCGTTGCTCCCCGCTCCGATCGGGGCGCCGTCGATCCCGGTGACCACGCAGCCGGCGGCCCGGCACAAGGCGATACCGGCCGCGAAGTGCACGCTGCCGGTGAGGTCGCCGCCGTCGGTGACGTACGCGGCGCGCTTGCCCGCGGCGACCCAGGCCAGCGCCAGCGTCGTGGACACGACACGCGGCCGGAAGGACGCGACGAACTCGGCGTGGGCAAGCAGCTCAACGGCCCGGAATGCGGGCGCACTCGGGAACGGCGGATCCAGGTTGACGTCCACCAGCCGGCTCGCCGACGAGGGCGCGAGGGGGGCGTCCTCGGCCCCGTCCTGCCGCAACCAGGCGCTCTTCCCGTCGGTGAAGAAGACCTCGCCGCCGAACGGGTCGGCCACGGCCGCCGCACCGTCGCGCAGCGCCACGTTGACGCCCACCACCATGGTGCCGGCGGCGTAGTTCAGCGTGCCGCACAGGGGATCGACCAGCCACTGGCGCACGGCGTCGGCGGCGCCCTGCCGCCCGCCCTCCTCACCGAGCACCGCGTCGGCGGGCCGCGCGGCACGGATGACGCCGAGGATCGCCTTCTCCGCCGCCACGTCGGCGGCGGTGGCGAAGTCCCCGGCGCCCTTGTCGATGCGGTCGAGCTGCCCGCCGTACATGCTGCGCACCACGTGCGCGCCGGCCCGCGCCCCGGCTATCGCGACTGCGGCGTCGTCGGAACTCTCGTATGCGTCGGAACTGTCGTATGCGTCTGAACTCTCGTATGCGTTGATCACGCCGCGCAGACTATCGAGGCGACGCCACCGCCCCTCCGAACCGCCCCGGCCGGAGCACTAGCGGTTGACGGACCGCATGCCCGCCTCGTCGTACCGTTCCCCGGCCGCCTGCGGCAGCTCCGCGTCGATGCGGGCCAGGTCGTCCTTGGTCAGCTCGATGTCGACCGCGCCGGCGTTCTGCTCCAGGTAGGTGCGGCGCTTGGTGCCCGGGATCGGCACCAGGTCCTCGCCCTGGGCCAGCACCCAGGCGATGGCCAGCTGGGCCGGCGTCACGTCCTTCTCGGCGGCGATCTCCTTGACCTTGGCCGCCAGCCGCTGGTTCGCCTCCAGGTTGCTGTCCTGGAAGCGCGGGTTCTGGCGGCGCCAGTCGTTCGCGTCCAGATCGTCCGGCGAGGTGAACCGCCCGGCGAGGAAGCCGCGGCCGAGGGGCGAGTACGGCACGAAGCCGATGCCCAGCTCCCGGCAGGCGGGCAGCACCTCGGCCTCCACGTCACGCGACCACAGGGAGTACTCGCTCTGTACGGCGGTGATCGGGTGCACGGCGTTGGCGCGCCGGATGGTCTCCGCGCTCGCCTCGCTCAGCCCGATGTATCGCACGGTGCCCTCGGCGACCAGCTCGGCCAACGCGCCGACGGTCTCCTCGATGGGCACGTTCGGGTCGACCCGGTGCTGGTAGTACAGGTCGATGTGATCGGTTCCCAGCCGTTGCAGGGAGCCGAGGACCGAGCTGCGGACGTGCGCGGCCGAACCGTCCTGCGGGCCGACCGTGCTGATGTCGCCGGGTACGGCGTCGTCCATCCGGTAGTTGAACTTCGTCGCGAGCACGTACTCGTCACGATGTCCCCGGATCGCCTCACCGACGAGCGACTCGTTGGTGAGCGGCCCGTACATCTGCGCGGTGTCGAGGAAGTTCATGCCGAGGTCGAGGGCGTGCCGGATGGTCGCGACCCCCTCCTCCTGGTCTGCCGATCCGTAGAAGGCGGACATGCCCATGCACCCGAGGCCGATGGCCGATACCTGGAGGTCCCGCAGACTGCGCTTTCGCATGTCGTGTCCCATCCTTTCACTCGTTCGTCGTTCGGGCGCGTCGTCCGTCCGGTGACGGATTCGGCCGCCCGACGTCCCGTGGCGCACGCCGGCCTGCGAGGCCTGTGCAACCGCGGTGTCTTCGACGCTACGACCTGAAGCGCACTCCAACGCAAGTCAGCCCTTCCCGCGGACGGAACGTGCCCTGCCCCGGCCGGGCTAAGGGACGGCCGGGGCAGGTGCTCAGGGCGTGGGACACCTGTCGTGGGACAGGGAGGCCCGCAGGGCCGCATGCAGGGCGGGCGCGCCGGTGCATTCGTCGTCGCGGGGGGCGGCACGCACCGGTGGAGGACGGGGCCCGTGGTGCGGTGCGGCGGCGGCACCACCACGTGGCATCCGGCGCCGAATACCTGGACTCCGGGGAGCTGCCAGTCGGCCGCGGTGCCGGGCCGGATCAGCCAGTACAGAATGCGGCCGTAACCGTCCGTGATGACGGCGCCCGTCTCGTCCCCGAGGTGGCGCATCGCGTGCGACCCGAGGTCGAGCGGTACGCGTCCCACCGGCGGCCGGCGGGCAGCAGCAGCAGCAGCAGCGCCTCCATAACGTCCCCCCCGCATCCACCGCGGGGACCAGCCGCCCGTCGTCAGCCTCACCGGCCCTCCCGTCAGACGCGCCAAGCCCAGAGCCCGGCGGGTGGCCTGAATTGCGGTTACGCGCAAGGAAGTTGTGGCAATACGCAGTGGGGGCCGCGGGATCTCGTCCGGCGACGCTACGGGGACGTAGCTTGACCGTTCGTATCCAATTCGTACGACTGGGAGGCTGCGATGGGACACCCCGACCCTCTGGTGATCGACCCGACCGGCCGCGACATCCACGGCGAGGCCGCACGGGTCCGCGACCGCGGGCCGGTCACGCCCGTGGAACTTCCCGACGGCGTCGGGGCGTGGGCCGTCAGCGACCCCGATCTGCTCAGGCGCCTGCTCACCGACCCGCGCGTCTCCAAGGACCCGCGCCGCCACTGGACCCGCTGGATCAACGGCGAAATCGCCCCGGAATGGCCGCTGTTCACGTGGGTGGCGGTGCAGAACATGTTCACCGCGTACGGCGGCGAGCACAAACGTCTGCGCGCCCTGGTCTCCAAGGCCTTCACCGCACGCCGCACCGCAGCGCTCCGGCCCCGCATCGAGGAGATCACCGCCGGTCTGCTGGACCGGGTCGAACGGGCCGGGCGGGACGGTCAGGTCGTCGACCTGCGCGAGGGGTACTGCTACCCGCTGCCGATCCGGGTGATCAGCGAGCTGTTCGGCCTGCCCGAGGACCAGGGCGCCGAACTGCGCTCCGTCGTGGACAGCATCTTCCACACCTCCGCCACACCGGAGGAGGTCACCGACACCTACGCCCGCTTCTACGCCGCGCTTGCCAAACTCGTCGCCACGAAACGGGAGTTGCCGGGTGACGACCTGACCTCCGCCCTCATCGCGGCCCGCGACGACGAGGACGGCACCCGCCTCAGCGAGCAGGAACTCCTCGACACCCTGATGCTGATGGTCAGCGCGGGCCACGAGACCACGGTCAACCTCATCGACAACGCCATCCACGCACTGCTCACCCACCCCGACCAGCTCGCGCTCGTCCGCGACGGCCGCGCCTCCTGGGAGGACGTGATCGAGGAGACGCTGCGCGTCGAGGCACCGATCGCCGGCCTGCCGCTGCGGTACGCCGTGGAGGACCTGGCGATGGAAGAGTTCGGCGGGCCCGAAGGAGTCGTGATCAGCAAGGGTGAGGCCATCCTGGCGGCGTACGCCGCCGCCGGCCGCCATCCCGGCAAGTACGGGGTCGACGCGGACCGCTTCGACGTCACCCGCGTCGACAAGGAGCACCTGGCGTTCGGATACGGCGTGCACTTCTGCCTGGGCGCGCCGCTGGGGCGGCTGGAGGCGCAGATCGCGCTCCTGGCCCTCTTCGACCGCTTCCCGGACCTCCGACTCGCCGTACCCGAGGAGGAGTTGAGGCCGGTGGACTCCTTCATCTCCAACGGCCACCGCTCCGTCCCGGCGCATCTTCGCTGATCACTCCCCGCGCCACCAGGTCCGCACCCGGCCCCACCAGCCGCGCCGCGCCTGCGCGGCGGCCGGGGCGGCGAGCGGCCGAGGCGGCACGGCCGTGTGCGCCTCGGGCGGCCCGTCGTCCGCGGCGCGTGTGCCGACGGCGGACGGCGGGACGTCACGGGCAGTGCGGCCGGCGCCCGGTGGAACGGACCCGGCCGCCGCAGCAGGTCATCGGCCGGCCGGCGAGTTCGAGGTCGGTTAGGCGGTCGAGGAGTTTCTCCACCGCCGCTGCCCCGATCAGCCGGGCCGGACTCTGCGCCGGGCACGTGTGCGGGCCCACGCTCTACGCCAAGTTGGCCCGGTTTCGCGCGCGTTGGTCACTGGTGGGCGAGGGGTCGTTGTTCGCAGCGGCGAGCGAGACCACGATCGGACGGCCAGGCTGCCGGGCGATCCCCTCGTACACGACGTCGTGGACCGCCTAGCGCGCGGCGTGGTCGGCCATGGGCGGGTCGTTCCACAGCACCTCGTCGAGGGCGTCCTCCACCGGCAGGCTGCCGCCCGACAGATCGCCGGCGAATCGGTCGTCGGACAGCAGCAGCCGCAGGCTGTTCGCGATCAGGTTCTGCTGCGGCTCGGTGCCCGCGCCCATTAGCAGGACGAGGTTGTGGACCATCTCCTCGTCGGTGAGCTCGGCCGGGTAGGCCGGCAGCCAGGAGGTCACGTCCTGGCCGGGCCGCCTGCGCTTGAGCGCGACGAGGTCGAACAGGGTCGTGGCGAGCAGCTCGTAGGCCTTCTCGGTGTCAACGCCGTCGAAGATCCCGGACATGCCCTGCACGAGGCGCTCGCCGTATTCGGCCGGGCAGCCGAAGAGGTGGTTGAACACCAGCAGGGGCAGCACCTGCGCGTACGCGCCGAGGAGATCGGCCTCGCCCGCGGGCGCGAACCGGTCGATGAGGGCGTCGGCGCTGGTCTCGACGTATCCGCGCAGCGTGTTCGGCTCCACGCGGGCCAGGCTGTCGGTGATGGCGCCGCGCAGCCGGCGGTGCTCCGCGCCGTCGGTCGACAGCGCGTTCGGTCCGCGACCACGCGGCGGACTCCGGCCTCACCGGCCCGTGCGGCAGCCGCACGCGCATGACGATCACGGAACTGGCGTACGCCACGGGCTTCTCCTCGGCCAGCGCACTGAGCACGGCGTTCCGCCCGTGCTTCGGAGTCAGCCCGCGCGAGATGCGCCTGAACACACCCTGAACAACACCTTCGAACTCGCACGGGGCTGGTGCCGGGCCGCCAACCCGCCTCGGCACCAGCCCCGTCGGATCACCCTTCGTCGCGCAGCTCGCTCGCCAAGGACGTCAGAGGTTCGGTCTCCTCGGCGTGGCCCAGGGCGGTCAGGTGGGAGATCGCCGCGTCGAGGCGGGTGAGGGCGGGGGCGGGGCGTTCCAGGTAGAGGCCTTCGACGGCGCCGGCGAGGCGGACGCACTCGGTCCACTCGCCCACGTGCTCGTCCTGCGGTCCCGGTTCGCCGAGCAGGGCGAGGGCCTTGTCCAGGGCGGCCAACGCGTCCTCGTACCGGCCGCCGTAGGCGTTGACCCGACCGTGTTCGTAGGCCAGCGCGGTGTCCAGGGAACGGCCGCGGGCCTCGTACCCGGCGGCGCGGGCCTCGTCGGCGATCCGGCCCGCGTCCGCGAGGAAGGTGAGAGCGTCGGCCAGGCCCTCGGGGCCCCGCTGCTGGGCGTTGAGACGGCCGAGTTCGCGCAGGGAGCTGCTGAGCTGCCCGTAGCGCGGGGCCTTGGCGTGGGCGACGATCGCCTGGTCCGCGGCTTCGCGGGCCCGGGCGAACTCACCGGATTCGCCGAGGAGTACGGCCGTCTCGGCGGCGATCATGGCGTGGCTGCCCGGGTCGTCGTCCCAGCCGGCCGACTCGGCCGCGAGGGCGGCGAACTCCGCCGTGGCGGCCTTGAGGTCGTCGCCCGCGTGCAGCGCGCGGGCGCGGGTCAGGCGCAGTTGAGCGGCGAGCCGGTCGTCCAACTCCCCGGAGGCGACGTCCGTTTCGGCCAGCAGGGAGTCCAGCAGCGCGATGCAGTCCTCGACATGGCCGAGGTCGAGGCTGAGCTGGGCCGCGTTGCTGTAGGTGCAGAAGGCGTCCATACGGCTGCCCTTGCGCAGTTCCAGCTCGGCGGAGCGCGTCAGATGCCGCAGTGCCTCGTCGGGGCGGCCCAGGTGCATACAGGCCTCGGCCAGATCTCCGTGGAGGCGGGCGGTGTCGACCGCGTCGGCCGGCCACTCGGCGGCCAGTCGAAGGCCTTCGGCGAGGTCGGCGTGGGCCGACCGGGCGTCCCTGAGGCCCAGTTGGATACGTCCTCGCAGCCCGAGGGTGCGCGGCAGGTGCCAGGCGGGGCCGTGTGCCTTCAGCCGATCGAGCAGGGCGTCGATCTCGGTGACCGCGGCGGGCAGGTCGCCGGAGAGGGCGTGGGTGCTGGACCGCAGCAGCTGGGCGCCGGAGATCTGCACCGCGATGTCGTGCCGGGTGGCGAACTCGTGCAGCAGGTCCACCTCGGCGAAGGCCGGCGCGACGTGCTCCTCGTCCCGCGACGCCTGCAACCGCAGGCCGAGGACGGTCGCCCGCAACCGCAGCAGCCGGGCCTCCTGGTACGGCGTGAGGCCGGGCGTCTCCTCGTGGAGATGGACCATGGACGCGTGGGCGGCGGTCAGCGCGGCCGTCTTCTCTTCGACCGCGTCGGCGTCCGTCGAGGGGATCTCGGCGGTGGCGAGCAGGACGGAGGCGCGGGCGAGCGCCGCGTGACCGGGCTCCCCGGCGTCGTCGTAGAGTCCCGCGGCCTCCTCGTGGAGGCCGGCGGCGACGCTGAACCGGCCCCTCTCCCCCGCCTTGTCCGCTTCCTCGGACAGCAGGTCGGCACGCAGCCGCGCGAGCGGGCCGACGGCCGGGTCGTCGGGGTGGGTGTAGTCGGGGGCGTCGACCAGTGTGCGCAGGCGCGTCCAGCAGGCCTGGGCGTCCGGGTGTCCCTGCTCGCTCAACGTCCTTGCCCGGACGATGAGTTCGGGCAGTGACTCGGGGACGGCGGCGGGCGCGAGCGGTGCCACGTCGTCGAGGCGGTGCGGTCGGAGGGTCAGTTCCAGCGCGTCCAGCAGCGGAAGGCGCTCGAGGCGGGCCTCACGGCGGTCGCTGTGCGCGGTGGTTCCGTTGCGGGCGTCGAAGCGGGCGGTGAGCTCGCCGGCGCGGTCCCGTACCTCGGCGCGCAGGGCGGCCACCGTCCAGTTGCGGCCCGGGTATCCGGCGGCGGGCAGGTCTCCGTGGCCGAGGAGTTCGACGCGCTGGAGCAGGACCTCCACCCCGGTGAGGAAACTGAGCAGGTCCAGCGGCGAGTCGACCTCCTCGAACAGATTGCGGTTCTCGGCGAGCAGTTCCAGGCCGCGTGCCTCGTTGCCGGTCAGCGCGCAGAACTCCAAGTGCCGGCCGACCTCCCCGGACATGGAGGGGTTGCGGCGGCAGCTGCGGTACCCGGCGAGGTGCAGCTGCCGCGCCTGGCCGGTGCGGCCGGTACGCAGCAGGGGCAGCAGTGCGTAGGAGACGGAGCGGGCGGGCTCCTCCTGGCAGGACTCCTTCCCGGCCAGGACGGGCTCCCAGGTGCTCAGCGCCCGCTCGTCGTCGCCCCCCGTGAGGTGGTGGAGGGCCCGCTCGCAGATCTCGCAGGCCTCGCAGTCGCTGAGCCGGCTGCGGGTGCGCCCCGCCCACAGCTCGAAGGCCAGGTCGGTGTCCTCGCCGACGTGTGCGGCGAGTTGGTAGGCCTGTCCGTAGTAGGGCTGGAGGCCCAGGCCGGCCTTCTCGTACCGGTCGCGCATCTCCGTCAGCCACTGGCGCAGGCTGGCCAGCGGTATCTCGGGCAGCGCGCGCAGGGCGTTCGCAACCCACTTGAAGCGCCAGAACAGCATGTGGCGCAGCCGCTCGTCGAACACGTCGGGCTGCTCGTCGAAGAGGGTGAGCAGACGGGCGAAGACGACGGGCGACTTACGGGGTTCGGAGCCGTAGGTGTAGGCCTCCTGGAGCTCCAGGAGGGCGTGGACGAGAGGGACGGGCTCGGCGAACTGCTCGGCGGCCTCGACGAGTTCCTCGGCGGTGACGGTGCGGGTGCGGCCGTAGGGGCGCTGGTCGTTCTCCTGGAGCGCCTGGTACAGCTCGTCGGTCGTCTGGGGTGCGGTCGGCATCGTCAGCTGTCCTTGCGGAGGGCGTGGGCGAGAAGGTCGAGGAAGGAGCGGTTGATGAGGCTCGACTCGGCGGGCCGGAGCGGGCGCCGGGACAGCATCGCGGCCTGCCCGTAGAGGGCTTCGGCGCTGGTGCGGGCCAGTTCGGGCTCGTCGATGGTGACAGCGGTGCGGACCAGCGGGTTGAGCTGGTTGAGGATCAGCTGGGCCCTCGGCGCCTCCTGGCGCAGGTGACCGAGGATGTCGCCCCACAGGCCGCCCTGCTGCTCGCGGGCGAGCTGGGACCGGCTGCGCTCGTGCCTGGCCTCCCGGCTGTCGAGGAGGAGGGCGGGAGCGGAGGCGGGCTGGAAGGTGCGCAGCGCGACGTCGCAGTCGAAGACGGCGAGGGCGTCGCGGGCCTGGGCGAGGTAGGCCGCGGCGGCCAGTTCCGTCTCCCGGTCGACGGGGTCGAGATGGGCGGTGAGCGTGGCCGGGTCGAGGTCGGCGACGCTGACCTCGGGTCTGATCTCCGGCAGCCGGTGGACCAGTTCACGGTCGTAGGTGTAGCCGCCGTTGACGACGCCGAGTCCGGCGGCCGAGGCGATCGCCGCGACCTGCCGGAACTCCTCCACGCTGGACGTCACGAGCACGGTGCGGTGGGTGCGCGCGAACTCGTCCAGCGTGGCGTGCCCGGCGGTGGTCTCGAACGGCAGCCAGGGCAGCAGCATCCGCAGGATCTCGTCATCGTGCACGGCGAGGGACTTCACGGCCAGGTGGTGGGCCTGGAGGAAGCGGCCGAGCAGGTCGGGGTCGCTGGCGGCGGTGCGGGCGATCCACGTGCGCAGGCGTTCGGCGAGTGCGTCGCGTACGGCGGCGAGGGTGTCGTCCTCGTACAGGGACTCGCGGGACGCGGTCGGGCGCAGGCTCTCGGCGTCGATGACGCAGCGGACGAAGAACGCCCACTCGGGGAGGATCTCCTCGGCCTGCTCGGACAGCAGCATGCCCTTGACGTGCACGCGGTGGCCGTGGCGGCGCCCGGCCGGTACGGCCTCGGACAGCACGCACGCGATGCCCTTCAGCCCCACGGCCGGAAGGTCCAGTTCGATGGTGTCCAGCGGGGTGAACCCGAGGACGTCCTCGCCGTACGCGGCCAGCGCCCGCGAACGGGCTCCCGGCGTGGGGTGGCTGCGTGACCAGGGCGCGGGCTCGGGGTTGACGGCTGCGCCCTGGCCGACCGTGCCGTCGTCGAAGGTCACCGGGTGGCGCAGCAGGGAGCCGAAGTGCCGGGCCAGTGCGTGTACTTGGGCCGGGCGGGTCCACTCGCCCGCGTCGGCGCGCGGCGTGAGCGTGACGGTGGTGCCGGGCCGGGGGTGGGCGGAGGAGGGCAGGGTGCGGACGGTGTAGCTGCCGTCGCCGCGTCCGCGCCATTCCACGACGGGGGCGTCGGGGGTGCGGGCGGAGCGGCTCAGGACGTGGATCTCGTCGGCGACCAGGAAGCAGGAGAGCAGGCCGATGCCGAACTGACCGATGAAGTCGGCGCGTTGCTCGGCGATCCGGTCGGCGCGCTTGCTGCTGCGGCCGATCGTGGCGAGGAAGGTGTGCACGTCGGCCTCGGTCAGTCCGACGCCGTCGTCCTCGACGCGCACCACCGAACCGTCGGCGTACAGGCGGATGCCGAAGGCGTCGGCGGGAGCGGCCGGTTCGAGGCCGTGCCGCGCGGTCAGCGCGTCCACCGCGTTCTGGAGGAGTTCGCGCAGATAGACGCGGGGGCTGGAGTAGAGGTGGTGGGAGAGGAGATCGACGAGGCCGCGCAGATCCACCTGGAAGGTGCGATCGGTGCCGGCCGGGCTCAACGGGGTTTCGGGCAGAGTCATCGGGCAGTCCGGGGTGGGGTGTTCGGGAGTGACGGGGAGGTGCGGGCTCAGGCGTTGCGCCGGGCGCGGGCGTACATCTTTTCCGGCTGCGCCATGTACTTCCAGGGCCACGAGGTGTACGCGCCTTGGAGCTCCTGGAAGACGCGCGGCAACGCGATGCGCTCGGAGGCCAGCGACAAGGCCATGGCGAAGATGTTGAAGTCCTCCTGCCAGCCCGGGCGTCGCTCGTAGGCGGGGTGGAGGATGCTGTGCTCGGCCGCGTCCAGCAACTCGTCCTGGATGTCGGGGGTGACCAGGCAGCTCTTCGTCTCCGACTCCACCCAGTCCTCGATGTGGGCCATGGCGATCACACAGCCGAGGCGGTGGCCCTCGGGCGCGCCTGCGAACGCCTCACGGGCGAACGCGAGGGCCTGGCCCGGCTCTCCGCTCCATCGGGGCTGAAGGTACGACACCCACTCGGTGTGGGTCTCCAGATCCATCGGGTCGCGGCGCAGGGCGGCGTCACGCCAGGTCTCGTTGACGGCGGGGCCCAGTGACATACCGCGGCCGGAGGTGAGGAGGCGGCGCCAGGGGGAGACCCATTCCGGCCGCAACTCCGCTGCCTCCAGCAGCTGTTCCTCGGCGATGTGGAGCCGCTCGTGGAAGACCCGCCACTGCTCCTGCGTGACGTTCACCGCACGGTCGGAGGTGCGCGCCTCCCAGCCCCAGACGATGTGGCGCGCCCCGGATATCAGCAGCGCCGTCGCCCGGTGCTCCTTGTCCTCCTCGACGGCCCGGCCGATCCAGTCCTGCACACCGTCCACGTCGGCCAGTTCACCCAGCACCTGATGGTCGCGGCCGAGGTCGAAGGGTGCCGAGGCCGCCCTGACCGCCTCCCAGTCACCCGCCTCCGCCGCCTCCACCAGGGCCAGCACCCGAGCGTCCCCGAGGGCGCGCAGCGGGTACATCCCGTTCTTCCTGCCCGGCGCGGGCAAGGCGTGCGGGTCCGCCTCCGGTCTCTGCCCGCCCCTGCCGAACAGCTTGCCGAACATGCCGCGCCTCCCCTGGTCCTGCTTGATCGTCGGACGCAGCATAAGCGGTCCCCCCGACAGCGCTTCCACAGGGTTTTCACGTGTACTTCGCGTGTTCGTCGCGTACTTCGCGGGCCGGCCGCGAGCTTCCCCTTTCGCCATCCACAGGACACACGGGCTCAAGTCCGGGCGATTTCCGCCGCCCTCACCGTCAGTCCTCGGCGACCCTGATGATCGTCCTGCCGGTGACGCGCCGCCCGGGGGCGAAGGCGGCGGCCGCCTCGGACAACGGGCGGACCGCCCCGACGCGCACGTCGAGCCGTCCGTCCCGGACCCGCTGCGCCAGGTCGGTGAGGCGGGCGCGGTCGGGTTCCACGACGAAGAACAGCGCGCGCCCGTCCTTGGGCCGGACGGTGGGCGGCTCGGCGATCGTGACGAGCGTGCCGCCCGCGCGCACGAGCCCGGCCGACCGGCCGAGGACGTCGCCGCCGATCACGTCGAACACCACGTCGACCTCTCCGGCGTCGTCCAGCCGGCCGGCCCCGAGGTCCAGGAAGTCATGGGCCCCCAGAGTGAGCGCGGTGTCCCGGTCCGCCTCCCGTCCGGTGCCGATCACCCGGGCTCCCGCCTCCACGGCCAGCTGCACCGCGATCGATCCGACGCCGCCCGCGGCACCGTGGATCAGGACGGTCTGGCCGCTCGTGATCCGCGCGTGGTCGAACAGACCCTGCCAGGCGGTCAGCCCGGAGATCGGCAGCGCGGCGGCCACCGTGTGGTCGATGTCCGCGGGAAGCGGGGCGAGGTTGCGGGCCTCGACGGCGACATACTCGGCCAGCGAGCCGTTTCGGGCCCAGTCGGTCGGGCCGAAGACCCGCTGGCCGACCGTGAGGCCGGTGGTTCCGAACCCGAGTTCCGCCACGACGCCCGAGACCTCGTGCCCGGGCACGCTCGGAGCGCGGTCGCGCCCGGCGCGATCGGACCACGTGGCGGGCCAGTCGAGTTCTCCCCGGGTGAATCCGGCGGCATGCACCCGCACGACGACGTCGTTCTCGGCGGCATGGGGATACGGAAGGTCGGTCAGGGCCAGCCCGGTGACGCCGGCGTCGCGGTCCGATGTGGTGATGGCTCGCATGGTTCTTCCTCTGTGTGGTCTTCAATTCGGCCAGGGCGCGTCATTGACACGCTCGACCATGCTCTTGCGCCGGAACCCGGGAACGAAGTGTTCCAGGACGTCCGCATTGACGGTCCCGTAGGTGGTGTCCGGACGGTTCCTGAGTCCCTCGACGAATTTCCGCAGGAATTCCTTCTTGAATTCTCCGCGTGGATGGGCGGCGATGATCTCGTCCACCTGGCCGCCGTCCAGTCCGTCCAGTCCCCAGCCGATCGCGTCGGTGAGAACTCCGTAGTTCGTGGCGGCCGTCTCCGGACCCATCCGGCCGGGAATCCCCGGCGTCGTGTGCAGCGCCACGGCCGTCCAGACGGCCTCGGCCGCGCTCTTCGAGAACCCGCGGTCCAGCAGGAACTTGCGCGCGTGGTCGGCCCCGTCGAGCTCGAAGCGCTGCTCCACGTCGGAGAACGGAGTCGAAAGCCCGGTGTCGTGGAACATCGCGGATATGTAGAGCAGCTCCGGATCGGGCTGGAGACCGAGCCGGCGCGCATGAAGGGAACCGAAGAGGAAAACACGCCGGGAGTGATGGAAGATGAGCGGACCCGTCGTTTCACGAAGAAATCCGGTGGCCTCCGCCACTGCTGCGGTCTCGGGTATTTCCACTGCGGCGACAATGTCGGTCATGGGATTCACGCTTTCGAAGTGCAGGTGCGGAGTAAACGGTGCGGCGCGCCTGTTCTCCACAGTGCCGACCGGACGGCGTTCCCCGCCACCCCGGCCCGGCCATGAAGCACTCGAATCCGGACACCTGAGGGATGGGCTGTGAGCTCTGCGCCGCATCGGATCGCGATCCTCGTCTACGACGGGGTCAAACTGCTGGACGTCGCCGGCCCCGCGGACGTGTTCGGGGAAGCGAATCAGCTCGGCGCCGACTACCGGGTCGCCCTGCTGTCGGCCACCGGCGCCGACGTCGCCTCCTCGATCGGCGTACGGATCGCCGTCGACGGCAGCCCCGCGTCCGAACCGGACCCTGACACGTTCGTGCTGCCGGGCGGTGCCCTTTACCCCAGAACCCCCGTCACGCGGGACCTGATCGAGGCCACACGAGGGCTGGCGGTCCGATCCGGCCGGGTCGCGTCCGTCTGCTCCGGAGCATTCGTCCTCGGCGCGGCCGGTCTCCTGGACGGCAAGCGGGCGACCACGCACTGGAAGATCGCGCGCGAACTCGCCGACCGGCACCCGAAGATCCGCGTGGAACCCGACGCCATCCACGTGCGCGACGGCACCACGTACACCTCGGCGGGTGTCACCGCCGGCATCGACCTGGCGCTGGCGCTCGTCGAGGAGGATCACGGTCCCGACCTGAGCCGGGAGGTCGCCCGCGCCCTGGTCGTCTATCTGCAACGCGCGGGCGGCCAGTCACAGTTCTCCGCGCCCCTGCAGGGCCCGCCGCCCCGGTCTCCGGTGCTGCGCACGGTCGTCGACCTGGTGACGGCGAATCCTGTGGGCAACCACTCCCTCGCCGAGCTCGCCGGGCATCTGCACATGAGTACCCGGCATCTCACGCGGCTGTTCCGGGAGGAGCTGTCCACCACACCGGCCCGCTACGTCGAGTCGATCCGGTTCGACATCGCGAAGGCCTTGCTGGACCAGGGGCACACCGCCACCCAGGCCGCGTCCTTGGCCGGGTTCCCGAGCTACGAGAGCCTGCGACGGGTCTTCGCACGGGAGTTGTCCATCAGCCCCGCGGCGTACCAGCGCCGCTTCAGCACCGCCCGCGGCGGCCCGTGACACCGGTGGACGGCGGCAGGTGGGGTCGCAGCTCACCCCTGGCGCGAGTGCAGATGGCTGTGTGAGACCTCCGGCGGGCACGGCTCACCGTCGCCGCGGCGGTCGCGCCGCCAGTCGTGGACCGCGAGGGCGAGCGAGCACACGATGGGGCCGATGCCCAGGCCGACCGCCGTCGCGACGGCCGCGTGGTAGTTGTGGGCGCCGGAGCCCAGCACGACGTAGAAGATGCCGGGCAGCGCGGCCGTGCCCACCGATCCGCCCAGCCGTTGCCCGGTCTGCAGGGCGCCGCCCGCCGCGCCCGCCATCCGCACCGGCACGTCCCGCAGGGTCATGGTGATGTTCGGTGAGATGACGCAGCCACTGCCCAGGCCGCCGACGAACAGGACGGGCACGGTGAGCCAGGCGGCCACGTGGGCGGGTGCCAGCAGCAGGATCAGTGCGGTGCCGCCGAGGCCGAGTGTCACGCCGACCAGACCGCACACGGTCAGCAGCCTGCCGAACCGGTCCACGAGGCGGCCCGATACGGCCGCCGCGCAGGCCGACCCGATCGCGAACGGCGTGACCGCGAGCCCCGAGCGCAGCGGCGAGTAGCCCAGGCCGTTCTGGAAGAACAGCGCGAACACCAGCCACACACCGCTGAAGCCGACGAAGTACAGCGTGCCGAGGGCGGCCCCGGCGGCATAGCCGCGCGTGGTCGTCACCAGCTGCGGATCCAGCAGCGGCTGGCCCTCACGTGCCGCGACACGGCGCTCCCAGCGGACGAAGCCGTACAGGAAGGCCGCGCTCACCGGGAAGAGCCACCACAGATGCCGTACGCCACCGGACTCGGCCATCACCAGCGGCAGCATCAGCGCCAGGACTCCGCAGCCGAGGAGGGCGACGCCGCCCAGGTCGAGGCGTTCCCGGCGGCCCGGCGTCGTCCTGGGCAGCAGCCGGAAGCCCAGCAGCAGGGCGACGGCGCCGACGGGGACGTTGACGTAGAAGATCCAGCGCCAGCCCTGTGGGCCGTCGGCGAGGGCGAGGATGAGGCCGCCCACGACCGGGCCCACCGCGCTGGAGATGCCCACGACCGCGCCGAACATGCCGAAGGCGCGGCCGCGTTCGGCTCCGCGGAACATCTGCTGGATGAGGGCGGAGTTCTGCGGGGCCAGGCATCCCGCGGCGACGCCCTGGGCGAGGCGGGCGACCACCAGGAGCGTGATGCTGGGTGCCGCGCCCGCCGCCGCGCTGCACAGGACGAAGGCCGCCAGGGCCATCAGGAAGATGCGGCGCCTGCCGATCGCGTCACCGAGACGGCCGGCGGTCACCAGGACCAGGGCGAAGCTGAGGGCGTAGCCGGTCACCACCCATTGGATGGAGGGGGCCGACGCGTGGAGGTCGCGCTGCATCGACGGGAGCGCGACGGACACGATCGTCACGTCCAGCAGGCTCATGAAGCCGGCCACCAGCGTGACCCACAGCGCCTTCCATCGCCGGGGGTCGGTTCCGTCCTCGGCTTGTCCCGGCACCGTTCCTCCTTCGCCTGCCCCCGGACCTGATTCCATCAGCGTTCGCGCACTTTGTCCGGCCTGCCGCGTGCGCGCGTCAGAACTTCGGCGCCGGTGCCTGGCTCTCCACCATCTCGGCGGCCTCCTCGGGTGTGGCGACGGAGGGCGGCGAGCCGGCCAGTGGTTCGCGTGCCGTCTCCCGCATGCACGCCACGGCGATCACACCCACGACGGACGCGGCCATGACGTAGAAGGCGGGCATGAGCTCGTTCCCGGTCGCGGAGATCAGCGCGGTGATGACGAAGGGGGTGGTGCCGCCGAACACGGACACCGCGACGTTGTAACCGATGGACAGGGAGCCGTAGCGGACCTGGGTCGGGAACAGCGCAGGCAGCGTCGCGGACATGGTGCCGAGCAGGCACACCAGCGACAGCCCCAGCATCAGCATCGCCGCCGACACCGCCACCAGACTGCCCTGCCTGACCAGCAGGAACGCCGGCAGGGACAGCACGAGGAACCCGAGCATGCCGCCCATCAGCAGAGGCTTCCGGCCGAACCTGTCGCTCCACCGGCCCACCTGGTTGACGATCAGCATCAGCACCACCATGGTGCCGATCAGGATGAGCAGGCCGTGGGTGTCGGAGTAGCCCATCTCGTCCGACAGGTACGTCGGCATGTACGACAGCAGCATGTAGTCGGCGATGTTGTAGGCGCCGACGAGGCAGATGCACAGGATGAGGGTCGGCCAGTAGTCACGGAAGATCTTCGCGACGTCCCCGGTGCTGGTCGTCTCGACCGTGGAGGCGGCGTCGGAGGCCCGGTGGAGGGAGCCGTCCTCCAGCTTGCGGAAGGCGGGCGTCTCGTCCAGCCGGAGCCGCAGGTACAGACCGATCATCCCGATGGGACCTGCCACCAGGAACGGCACACGCCAGCCCCACTGCTCCATGCCGCCGCTGTCCAGCACCGAGGTCAGGATCGTCACCAGTCCGGCCGCGCCGACGTATCCGGCGAGCGTTCCCAGTTCGAGGAAGCTGCCGTAGAAACCACGGCGCAGGTCGGGCGCGTACTCGGCGATGAAGGTGGAGGCGCCGCCGTACTCGCCGCCGGTGGAGAAGCCCTGGACGAGCCGGAAGAAGATCAGCAGGACCGGGGACCAGAAGCCGATGGTGGCGTACGAGGGGAGCAGGCCGATCGCGAAGGTGCCGATCGCCATCAGGATCATGGTCAGGGCGAGGACCTGCTTACGGCCGATCTTGTCACCCATCGGGCCGAAGACGACGCCGCCGAGGGGGCGCACGAAGAAGGCCACCGCGAAGGTCGCGAACGAGGACAGCAGCTGGACGGTGCCGTTCCCGGACGGGAAGAAGACATGGCCGATGGTGACCGCGAGATAGCTGTAGATCCCGAAGTCGAACCACTCCATGGCGTTGCCGAGCGAGGCCGCCTTCACCGCCCGTTTGACGGCCGCCTCGTCGGTGACGGTGATGTCGGTGCGTCGCAAGGGTGGATTCCTGCGCCGCCTGACCGCTCTGAACAGGACGCGGTGACGCCTGACCGCCCCCGGGTCCGCCTCGGCGGTGAGGAGACCGGACTCGCTGTCGGTCATGAGCGCGCTCCTTTCGGCCGGGCATGGCTTGCCGCAAGATCGTCTGCTCACCGATGGCTCTCGCAAACCGGATGAGAGGTCGAAGTCGGCCTCAGTGCCGGACCGAGTACCCGGACCGAGTGGACGGGATCCGTTTCATGACCCCGGGATCGGCCGGCCGAGAGCGAGAGCCGCTCACCCCCCGTCATATTACTGAACCGTAACCTTCCAGGTGCTACCACGGGTAACACCCTCGCCGGTACCGTCCTGACACTTCGTCTAAGAGCGGCACGGGGTGCGGGCACGGTGGGACGACCGTGACCTCGCGCCGTCGGCCTCTCCCCCACCGGCCTGGCCCCACCAGGCCGTCAGCCGACCGAGCCGCAAGGTGAGGCTCGGCCTCCCCGACCCCGGAGGTCCGTCATGCCCGCATCCGCCCGCATACTGGCCGTCGCCGTCACGACCGCCGCCTGCCTCGGCGGCACGGCGCTCCCCGCCGGCGCCGTGCCGCAGACCGACACAGTGGTCTCCCGAGGTGTCACGATTCCGGAGTTCTACACCCCGCCCGCCACGCTGCCCGCCACCGACGGCTCCCTGGTGCGCAGCGAACCGCTCCCCCTGGCGCTCAGCCTGCCCGGCGTCGACGGGCCGCTGCCCGGCGCCGCCACCCGCCTGATGTACAAGTCCACCGACTCCAACGGCGAGCCCATGGCGGTCACCGGCGCCTACATCGAACCCACCGCCGCCTGGCACGGCCCGGGCGACCGGCCGCTGGTGGCCGTGGCGCCCGGCACCATGGGCCAGGGCGACCAGTGCGCCGCATCCCTCGGCCTGGAACACCCTCTGACCCTCAACGGCCGGACGGTGTCCATCGGTTACGAGGACCTGGCGATCTACCGGCTCCTGGCCAAGGGCATCGCCGTCGTCGTCACCGACTACTCCGGACTGGGCACGACGGACCGGCTGCACACCTACGTCAACCGGGTGGACGAGGGCCACGCGGTGCTCGACGCCGTCCGGGCCGCGCGCTCGCTCGGCGGTACGTCGATCACGCCCGCCTCCCGCGTGGGTCTGTTCGGATACAGCCAGGGCGGCGGCGCCACCGCGTCCGCCGCCGAGCTCCAGCCCACCTACGCTCCCGAGATCACCCTCTCCGGGACCTACGCGGGCGCTCCGCCGGCCGACCTGGTCGAGGTCACCAAGGCCATCGACGGCAGCGAGCTGGCAGGCGCCCTGGGCTGGTCGGTCAACGGCTTCCTGGAGTCCGACCCCGCCCTGAAGCCGATCGCCGACGCCCATCTCAACGCGGCGGGCAAGGCGGCGCTCAAGGATCTGTCGACCATGTGCGTGGGCGACGCGCTCTTCTCCTACGGGGGTGCGCACAGCACCAGTTGGACCACCGACAGCCGGACCATCAGCGACATCATCCAGTCCGAGCCCGCACTGACGGACTTCCTGGACAAGCAGCGCATCGGCACCCTGAAACCCGCGTCACCCGTACGGCTGGCGACCGGCACCAGCGACAACCTCGTACCGCACGCACAGGCCCGCCGGCTCGCCGTCGACTGGTGCGCCAAGGGCGCCGACGTGACGTACAAGCCGGTCGCCCTGCCGAGCCTGGGCAGCGCCCTGATCAACCACTTCGCTCCACTGCTCACCGACCAGGGCGACGCGATCTCCTGGCTGGCCGACCGCTTCGACGCCAAGCCGGCCACGTCCGACTGCTCCGCGCTGCCCGGCCTGTCCTGACCGCTGTGGCGGACCGACGGGCGCCTCGCCCGTCGGCCCGCCACAGCAGGGTTCCCGCGACTACGCGGCCAGGGTCTCGGCCGCCCGCGCCATCCCTTCACGGTCGGCGCGGTACTGCTCCATGAGCAGATCCGCCGTGCTCAGCGCCTGCTCGACGGTGCGGGAGGCGGTCATCACGCACAGCGTGTAGGTCACGTCCTCCAGGACGCGGCTGCTACGACCGGTAGGACACACGTCGTGCTCGATCCGCGCCTGGGCGAACTGAGCCAGCACCGTACGCAGTTCCTTCTCCGCCGGCACCATCATGGCGATTCCCCTCTTCAGCACAGCACAGCTCGCGCGTGGACGGACGCCACCGCGAGAATCCCGAGTTCATCAGTGACGTCTTCGTCACCGGACGACGCCGAGCGGCGTCGGGTACACCCCCAAGTGCCCCGCCACGGGTGATACATACCTTCACAGGCCAAACATCCGCCACATGGCGCAACGGACCGGGTTCGGACACACACCGCGGCCCCGAGGCGATCGAAGCACTCGGGGCCGCGTCTGCGCGTTGTGGGAGTGAAGGGCGGTCGCCTACGCGGCGAAAGGCAATGCAGGGCTTCAGCCGGACGATCTTCCCTGCATGCAATACGTGAGGCCCGGGGACACTGTCCCCTCCACTCCCACGGTCGTCATAACGCACCCACCCGGCCGGACATTCCCGCCCGCGGGAGTGCGGTCACATACGGGAGTCCGCCTCGCCGTCACCGTCCGTGCGCCGGCCGTCACGCTGATGGCCACGGCGCGCGTCACGGTCGAAGATGCCCACCGCCGGATACCGCGGCGCCATGTCGGACGCCGGCCCCCGGGAACCCGCCCGCCTCACGTCTCCCGCTCCGGTGCGTACGCCGCCTCCGCGATCCCGAACGTCCAGGCCACGCCCGCCTTCGCCGTGCGGGTCGACGGTGGTACCCGTAGCCAGTACGTGCGCCGGGTCCCGTCCGGTTCCGGCGTGGAATTGAGGACCTCCACCATCACCACGGGTTCGTCCTCGACCAGGTCGATCCGCCACAGGGTGCCCGTCTCGTCCCGATGCACGGGACGGGCGCCCGAGTCGGCGAGATAGCGGTCGTAGCCGTAGTACTCCAGCATCACGCGCCGCAGTTCGGCGTTCTCCTCGGAGCGGATCCGCTCCGGCGTGAGCGTGGGCAGTTCGGCGAGGAAGGCCGCCGGCACGGGCATGCCGCGCCAGGCGTGCAGGGCGAAGCCGTCGGGGTAGGCGAGCGCCGGGCCGTCACCGTGATCGAGACGCCCGGCCTCGTCGCGGTGCAGGGCCACGGGCCGCTCCGACAGGACGGCGACACGGGCGAAGGGCCACCACCAGCCTGCGCTGCGGCACACCTGGCTCAGCGCTCCGAGCGGACCGTCGTCGGCCGCGAACGCGGCGAGCCACGGCGCGTCGTGCTGTCCGAGCACGGCGTCCAGAAGGACCAGGCGGACCTCCGCCGCCTCCTTGCCCGTGTCCCGCCCGGCCAGTTCCTCGATGACGCCGGCGCGAATCCGGTCCACGAGCGCTTGAGTGGAATCCCACAGCCGTCCGCCCGTCGCCGCCCAGTGCGCGGACCAGCCCGCGGCGCCCAACTCGGCGCGCAGCCTGCGTCTTTCACCTGCCCAAGGCGCGCTTCGGACGGCGTCCCGCGCACTCGGCCCGCGGTCCGCCAGTGCACGGATCAAGGTGACGGCCGCCCGCGGCGAACCCACCCAGACCACACGCTCCGGTTCCGCGAGCCCCGCCAGCCGGTACGCCCGCCGCACGCCCTCCTCGGCGGCGGCGCGATCGGCGGGACCGGTCGCGGACGCCCACGCGCGCCACGGGCCAAGCTCGCCGGAGGAGCCACTCCCCACCACGGCCGCCTCGATGTCTGTCACGCTCATGTGCCCCTCCACCCTTCGCAGTTCAGTCCGCCACGATCCGCACGGACCCGGGCACGTACTCGCGCTGCCGGATCACCCGGAACCACCCCTTGGGCAGTGCGATCGTCGCGTGCTCCTCGTGCACCACCCGGCCGCCCTGGGGAAGGTGCAGCAGCAGCGGCCCGAACGAACCCGTCTCCCGCACCAACTCCCCTGGCCCGACGACCGCGTGGGCATGCCCCGTCACCTCGCCCAGCGCCAGCACCAACCGGCCTCGCCCGTCGCGCCGCTCCCTCGGGGCGTGCGCCACATGCGCCGGCACCGCCCCCTCCGCGACCGGCACGATCAGCACGTCTCCCTGTCGGTACATGGCTGTCCCCTCACCGCCGGGTGCACCGCGCACCGGCCTCATGACCACGACCGTAGGGGCCGCCACTGACAACCCCCCGAGTCCCGCCCCGGCGGGGGGTGTTGTCAGTGGCTGTTGGTAGAACTGCGGACATCACAGACCGCACACTCTTTCTCCTCAGGAGCGGCCGCATGACCATCGGTGACCACCTCCACGCGCTGTACCGGCTGCCTGCACACACGTTTCCGGGACCGGACGGGCGGACGGAGGGCCTGCCCGAAGCGGACGCCGTCGCCTGGCGGATCACCAGCGACGTGTACGACGCCAACGAGGAGTGGCCGGACGCCTTCGCCCGGTTCTGCTCGGCCGTCGACACCACGCGGGTACGGGCCCTGATCGTCGGCGCCTGGCAGGAGGCCTACGACACCGCCCCGTCCTCGGTCATCGAGGCCCTGCTCGCCGCCCGGGACCGTTTCCCCGCAATGCGCGGGCTGTTCCTCGGCGACATGGTGATGGAGGAGTGCGAGATCTCCTGGATCAACCAGACCGACGTCACCCCGCTGCTCGCCGGCTTCCCCGCCCTTGAGGAGTTCGGAGTCCGCGGGGGGTCGGGGCTGGGGTTCACCGCGCTGAGCCACGGCGCGCTGCGCAAACTCGTCGTGGAGACAGGCGGGTTGCCCGTCGAGGTGGTGCGCGGCATCGGCGCGAGCGACCTGCCCGCCCTGATCCACCTCGACCTGTGGCTCGGCACGCCCGACTACGGCGGCGACAGCGAGGCCGCCGACCTGGAGCCGATCCTGTCGGGCGGGCGGCTGCCGCGCCTGCGTCATCTGGCCCTGCGCAACAGTGAGATGCAGGACGCGGTGGCCGCGGCCGTCGCCGCCGCACCGGTCGTGGACCGCCTCGAGGTGCTGGACCTGTCCATGGGCGTCCTGACCGACGAGGGCGCCGGCGCGCTCCTGAGCGGTCAGCCCCTCACCCATCTGAAGAAGCTCGATCTGCACCACCACTACCTCAGCAAGCCCGTCGAGGACCGCGTACGGCAGACCTTGGAGCCCGCGGGCGTGGAGGTCGACCTCGACCGCGACGACGCGGAGGAGGACACCGAGGACGACGGCACGGTCTGGCGCTACGTCGCCGTGGGCGAGTGAACACATCTCCCATGGCTCTGCCCGTCTCTCCCGGCGGGCCGCGGTTCGCCGTGGTCGGCAACCCGGAGAACCGCCGGGTGTCCCTGTTCGCGGACGCTGTGCGGGCGACCGGCCTGCCCGGCCCGCGCGTCGTCGCCTGGACGGACGTCCTGCGCGAGAGGGGAGCCGGCTTCGCCCCCGACGAGATCGTCCGGATCGACTCCCCCGGTGAGAACCCGGAGGTCGACCGCATGCTGCGGGGCACCCAGGACCCCACCCGGGTCGAGGGCTCGGCCCGCTGGTACGCCGGCTTCACCGCCGCGCTGCGCACCCTGCGCGGCGGCATCCGCCTCGACGACCCCGGCGATCTCGCCGTGCTCTTCGACAAACGCGCCTGCCACGCGATGCTCGACGCGGCGGGTGTCCCGGTGCCCGCCTCGCCCACCTCGGGCCCCGCCGGCGCACCGGTGCGGGGCTGGGACGACGTCAGGGCGCTGATGCGCGAGCACCGTATGCCGCGGCTGTTCGTCAAACCCGCCCATGGGTCCTCGGCGTCGGGGGTCCTGGCCGTCGAGACGGGCGGCGGCCGGATCAGGGCCACCACATCCGTCGAACTCGCCGCGGACGGCGGCCTCTACAACTCCCTCAGAGTGCGCCGCTACGACAGCGAGCGCGACGTCGCCGTCATCGTCGACGCGCTCGCGTCCGACGGGCTGCACCTCGAACGCTGGGTGCCCAAGGCATCCCAGCAGGGCCGGGCCGCCGACCTGCGCGTGGTCGTCGTGGCAGGCCGGGCCACCCACGCCGTGGTCCGCACCAGCCGTACGCCCCTGACCAACCTGCACCTCGGCGGCAGGCGCGGGGAACTCGCCGCCGTCCGCGAGGCCGTGGAGGCGGCGGGCGCCCGCTGGTCGGACCTGCTGGAGGTGTGCGAGCGCGCGGCGTCCTGCTTCCCGCGCACCCTGTGCCTCGGCGTGGACCTGCTGCCGGCCGTCGGCTGGCGCAGGGCGTTCGTCGGCGAGGTCAACGCCTTCGGCGACCTGCTGCCCCGTCTGACCGGACTGCCCGGCAGCGGCGCGGAGGGGCAGGACACCTACGCCGCGCAGGTGGCGGCCGCTCTGCGCGCACCCGCCCCACCCGCCGCGGCGCCCGCTCCACCCGTACAGAACAGGAACACCCCATGCCTGAACCCGATATGAACGAGGTCGTCGGCCACGACGACATCCTTCTGGTCACCCTCGACACCCTGCGCCACGACGTGGCCGTCGAGCTCGCGGCCGCCGGGCGCATCCCGCATCTCGCCCGCCATCTGCCCGGCGGCCGCTGGGAGAAGCGCCACGCGCCGGGCAGCTTCACCTACGCGTCGCACCAGGCGATCTTCGCGGGCTTCCTGCCCACCCCGGCCGAACCCGGGCCGCACCCACGGCTGTTCGCGGCGAGCTTCGCCGGCAGCGAGACCACCGCCGGCGGCACGTTCGTCTACGACACCCCGGAGTTCGTCTCGGGGCTCGCCGAGGCCGGCTACCGCACCGTCTGCATCGGAGGCGTCGGCTTCTTCAACAAGCAGGGCCCGCTCGGCACCGTACTGCCCGGCCTCTTCCAGGAGTCGCACTGGGAGCGGGAGTTCGGCGTCACCTCGCCGCACTCCTTCGAGAACCAGGTCGCCCGCGCCGAGAAGGTGCTGGCCGAACTCCCCGCGGAACAGCGGCTGTTCCTCTTCGTGAACGTCTCCGCCCTGCACCAGCCCAACTGGTTCCACCTGCCCGGCGCGACTCGCGAGGCCGGTGACACCCGCGAGACGCACGCCGCCGCCCTGGAGTACGTCGACCGGCACATCGGCCGCCTCTTCGCCGCCGCGAGCTCCCGGCGCCGCTGCTTCGCGATCGTCTGCTCCGACCACGGCACCGCGTACGGCGACGACGGCTACACCGGCCACCGCCTCGGCCACGAGTCCGTGTGGACCGTGCCGTACGCCCACTTCTTCCTCGACCCCGCCGAGGCCGTCCGATGACCACCGCCCAGCTCACCAGCCGGTACCAGCACTATGTGTACGCCTATCCGCACAAGACGGCCTACCGCCGGCTGCTCGACCGGCCCGCGCTGCGGTCCCTGTGGGCCACGGAGGACAAGAGCGCCCTCTCCCTCTATCTGCACATACCGTTCTGCGAGGTCCGCTGCGGCTTCTGCAACCTCTTCACCCGCATCGGCGCCCCCGACGGGCTGACCGGCGCCTACCTCGACGCCCTTGAGCGGCAGGCGGACGCCGTGCGTGAGGGGCTCGGGGAAACGGACCAAGTACGGTTCGCCACCGCCGCGTTCGGCGGGGGCACCCCCACCTTCCTCACCGCGACCGAGCTGGCACGCCTCTGCGACATCGCGGAGCACCGCATGGGCGCCGACCTCCGTGCGATACCGCTCTCCGTCGAGGCCTCGCCCGCCACGGCCACCGCCGACCGGCTCGCCGTGCTGGCCGAGCGCGGCACCACCCGGCTCAGCCTCGGCGTCCAGAGCTTCGTCGACACCGAGGCCAGGGCCGCCGTACGCCCGCAGCGCCGCGCCGACGTCGAGGCCGCGCTCGCCCGGATCCGGGACGCCGCCATCCCGGTCCTCAACATCGACCTGATCTACGGCATCGACGGCCAGACCGAGCAGACCTGGCTCCGCTCCCTCGACGCGGCACTCGCCTGGCGGCCCGAGGAGCTCTACCTCTACCCGCTCTACGTCCGGCCCCTGACCGGCCTCGACCGTCACCGCGGCGACAGGGGTCCCGACCCGGCCTGGGACGCCCAGCGACTGCGTCTGTACCGCGCGGGCCGCGACCACCTCCTCGCGCGGGGCTACACCCAGCAGTCGATGCGGATGTTCCGCCGGTCCGGCGCCCCGCAGCAGGGCGCCGACGACTACGCCTGCCAGACCGACGGCATGATCGGCCTGGGCTGCGGCGCCCGCTCATACACGGCCGGACTGCACTACTCCTTCGACTACGCGGTCGGCATGCACGAGATCCGCGGGATCATCGACGACTACGTCGCCACGACCGACTTCGCGCACGCCGAGGTCGGCCACCGCATGGACGCGCACGAGTCTCGGCGCCGCCACCTGCTCCAGTCCCTCCTCCAGGCCGAGGGGCTGCCCGTCGACGACTACCGCGCCCGCTTCGGTGCCGGTCCCTTCGACGACTTCGGCGCGGAACTCCTGCGCCTCGCCGACCGCGGCTGGCTGGCCGACGCCGACTCCGCGCACCTGCGGCTCACCCCGGAGGGACTCGCCCACTCCGACGCCGTCGGGCCCGAGCTGTTCTCCCCCGCCGTCCGGGCCGCCATGGCCGCCTACGAGAGGAAGTGACCGGCCCACCATGGATCTGACCGTGCTCTACCGCGGTCCGCTCGCCTCCTGCGACTACGACTGCCCCTACTGCCCGTTCGCCAAGCGGCGCGACTCGACCGCCCAGCTCCGCGCCGACCGCGCCGCCTTGGAGCGCTTCGCACACTGGGCCGCACACAGCGAGGACCAGCTCTCGCTGCTCTTCACGCCATGGGGCGAGGGCCTGGTCCGCTCCTGGTACCGGCGCATCCTCGCGGAACTGTCGCACCTGCCGCACATCCGTCGGGTCGCCATCCAGACCAACCTCAGCTGCCGCACCGACTGGCTCGCCGAGGCCGACCCCGGCACCCTCGCCCTGTGGTGCACCTACCATCCGGGCCAGACGCCCTACGACCGCTTCCTCGCCAAGTGCCGCGACCTCACCGAGCGCGGAGTCCGCTTCAGCGTCGGCGTCGTGGGCCTGCCCGAACACCTGGAGGCGGCCCGACGGCTACGCGTCGACCTGCCCGAACACGTCTACCTGTGGATCAACGCCGCCGAGGGCCGCACCTACGGGGACACCGAGGCCGGTGAGTGGACCGCGCTCGATCCCCTCTTCCCGTACAGCCGCCATCCGCACGCCAGCGCAGGACTGCCCTGCCGCACCGGCGAGTCCGTGATCTCGGTGGACGGCGACGGCACGGTCCGCCGCTGCCACTTCGTCCGCGCCGAACTCGGCAATCTCTACGACGGCTCGTACCGCGCCGCCCTGCGCCCCCGCCCGTGCCCGCTGGCGGTCTGCGACTGCCACATCGGTTACGTCCACCTGGAGACCCTGCCGCTGTACGACGTCTTCGCGGGCGGCGTCCTGGAGCGCGTCCCGGCCCGGCCCACCGCAGTCCTGGCAAGATGACGGCATGGAACGAGTGCTTGGAATCGGTGGGTACTTCCTGCGGGCCACCGACCCCGCAGTCCTGAGTGGGTGGTACCGCGACTGCCTGGGTCTGGACGCCGACGACAAAGGCGTGTGGCATCAGGAAACCGGACCGACGGTGTTCGCGGCCTTCGAGTCCGGGACCGACTACTTCGGCTCACGCACCCAGCAGACGATGCTCAACTTCCGCGTCCGCGACCTGGACGCGATGCTCGCACAACTCCGGGCCAAGGGAGCGGACGTGGCCGAGGAGACTCAGGAGATGGACGGCATCGGACGATTCGGCTGGGTCACCGACCCGGACGGCAACCGGATCGAACTGTGGCAGCCCTTCTGATCACGTCCTGCGCGAGGAGGGAAGCAGCAACCGGAGCTGCGGCTTCCCTCCTCGCGACGGCGCTACGTCACAGCGTGGCGCTCGTCGACTCCCCGGACGCGCTGCCCGCGAGCCACTGGTCCCAGCTCAGGTTGAACGAGGCGTAGCCGTTGTCGGCCGGGGCCTTGGCCCGGGGGGAGCCGGTGATGGTGATGGGATCGCCCTGCTTGACCTGGCCGTAGAACCACTTGGCGTCCGACATGGACAGGTGGACGCAGCCGTGCGAGCCGCGGGCGCTGCCGCTGCCCGGGTTCGGGTCACCGGTCGAGTAGTGCACGTACGTGCCGGACTGGGTGAGGTGGACGTCCCAGGGGAGCGTCAGGTCGTAGTAGTTCGGGCTGCCCTTGTCGCAGCTGATGCCGACGCTGCAGGAGGTCATGTGGACCTTCTTCTGCTTGTCGATGACGGCCATGGTGCCGTTCCACGTCGGGTACTCGGCGCTGCCGGCGTTGATCGAGAGGGTGCGCACGGCCTGGCCGTTGCGGGTCACCTTCATGGTGTGGCCGGTCACCGAGACGTTCGCGCGCACGTCGTCGCCGACCTTGAACGTGTGCGTGTATGCGTGCACGCCGTAGCGGCCGTTGCCGTTGCTGACGTCCTTCATGTCGGCGTCGATCTTCACCGTCGTACCGGTGGGCCAGTACGTCTTCGGACGCCAGTCGGCCCGCCGGTCGCCGAACCAGTGCCAGGCGCCGGCCACCGGCTGCGAGGCGCTGACCTTCATGTGCTTCTCGACCGTGGCGCGGGCCTTGGCCGCGACCGGGTTCGTGAAGATCACCGATATCGGCATGGCCACGCCGACCGTGGTTCCCGTCTGCGGGGTTATCGTCTCCAGCAGCATCGGCGGGCCCTTGGGCTTCGTCGGTGACGGCGAGGCGCTCGCGCTCGGCTTCCCCGTCGCCTTTGCGTCGTCCCCGCTCGCCTTGTCACTGCCGCCACCGCAGGCACTCGTGCCCACCAGCATCGCGACCGTGACCAATGCGATCCCTATGCCGCCCTTGCGCCCTCGCACGCCCTGCCCCACTCTCTTGCTTGCTCTCCAGCCCGGATGAACCCTGCTTACCGTCAGAGTGCACCAACGTGGATGGCAGTTTCCCGAACTGCGTAAAGCATGCGTCAAAAATCAGACCGCATGCTCGGTTCTCCACCCCCACACGGTGAGCATGCCTGCCGACAGCGCGGCGCATGCGTCCGAGTCCAGATAGCGGACCGCCTCGTCGACGGCCGCGTCGTCGACCAGCCCGGTGGCCAGCATCGCCGCCCTGCTCCGCTCCCAGGTGTCCGCCCAGAAGCGGCTGATGGGGCTGCCGGGCAGCAGGGGCGGCACATGGATCTCCGCGGCGACGGACGCGAGCCCGGCCCCGCGCAGCAGTTGAGGGTAGGACAGCGCCGAGGTGGCGTCGGTGCCGATCGTGTCGCGCAGCCCCTTCCACATCGCCCGCATCGCCGCGGTGTACGGCGTGGTGGGCGTACGGTCGCTGGTCAGGTCGACCGCGTCGCTGATCACCAGTACCCCGCCGGGCGCGACGAGTTGGGCCAGTGCCGTGATCAGCCGCTCGCGTTCGGACAGGTGCATCAGCACGAAGCGCGCGTGGACCAGACGGAATTGCCCCTGGACGAAGTCCGGGGCGGTGACGTCGGCCTCCAGCACGTCGAGCCGTGGCGTGCGCCGCTCGCTGAGGAAACGTACGTCGCGGTCCACGGCGAGCACGCTCGCGGCACCGGCTTCGCTCAGCAGCCGGCGAGCGATCGTGCCCGTGCCCGCACCCACCTCGAGGCAGCCCCACCCCGGCCCGACCCCCAGCGCCCGCAGCCGCGCCCAGGTGATGTCGTCGTAGGCGAGGGCGCCGTAGTCGATGCGCTCGCCCTCGCCCGCCCGCTCGGGGCGGAAGACGGACTCGCCGTAACGCCCGTCGCCCGGCGCGTTCCCGCGCGGGTCCGCGGTCACGCGAGATCCCTGTCGATCAGTTCCATCAGTGCCATGGCCGGACCTCTCCACACGGGCGGGGCGGTGCCGTGCGGCCCGTTCCGAGGCCGCCGCCCACCGATCCTCCCCAGGCGGCCGCGCACACGACCGAGGCGCGCCGTGCCTGGGCCGATCGGCCCACAGGGCACGCCGGACCCCGTCGGACGCGCACCGCCGCAAGGTCGTGGGTCACGCCTTGGCGCCCGCCAGGCCCGCGGTGACGACGACCGCGGCGAGATCGCCGGTCCTGCTGCGGCCGAGCCGGACGACGCCGCCGGACTCGGCCGGAAACGTGACCAGGTCCGCTTGTTGCGACTCGTCGCGCACTCGCTCGCACCAACCGGGCAACCGCTCGGTGTGACGCGATGCGGGTATTCCGTCCACGAACGTGCGAAACGGGGCGGTCAGGGTCGTCCACGCGCCCGCATCGGAGAAGCAACCGACATTGGCATCGACCCGATGGCCATGGCCTTGGCTGAAAAACGAGCCCTGCAGTCGACAGGTCGACTGCAGGGCTTGCGGCTGACGGCTGTTCAGGCGCTGCTGCCACCGCCCGTGCCGATGAGCCGGCCGACGAAGTCGACGGTGGCGCCGCCGAATTGGAGGAGGCCACTGCCCATCGTGCCGCCGACAGGGGCGGTGCCGCCCGGTGTCGGGGTGATCTGTCGTACGACGGACGGGCGGGACGTGGCTGCGGCCGGGCCGACCGCGGTGATGACGGCGATACCCGCCACGACGGCAGCGGTGGCCGCCCGAGCCAGAGGCTTGAGGTCCATTGTCAGTCTCCTGAGAGCACCGGAATCATGAGCTCTGTGAGGATAAGTTCCGGTTTCTGCTCATTCCCGGCAACGCGCCCGGCAGCTCAGGCGCCGATCTGCGCGGCAGGCGGTTCGGGGAGATCGTCGAGGAAGTCCGCCGTGGGGACGTGGAAGAGTGAGCCCGTGAGCGGTGTGGAGAAGTCCAGGATGCGATCGTGCGCGGCGTCCTGCGTGCCCAGGAACATCCGCTCCAGCATCGTCTCCGTGACCGCGGGGGTGCGGGCGTAGCCGATGAAGTAGGTGCCGAACTCACCTCTGCCGACGGTGCCGAACGGCATGTTGTCCCGGAGGATCTCGCGTTCCGTGCCGTCGGGCTCGGTGATGCTGGTGAGGGCGACGTGCGAGTCGGCCGGCTTGACCTTGTCGTCGAGCTCGATGTCGTTCAGCTTCCGCCGGCCGATGACGCGCTCCTGCGTCTCGACGGGGAGCGCGTTCCACGCTTCGAGGTCGTGCACGTACTTCTGGACGATGACGTAGCTGCCACCGGCGAAGTCCGGATCCTCGTCCCCGATCAGGACGGCAGCGCGTGCGGGGGAGCCGGTGGGGTTCTCCGTGCCGTCGACGAAACCGAGCAGGTCGCGCTTGTCGAGATACTGGAAGCCGTGCACCTCGTCCCGGACGGTCACCGCCTCGCCGAGCCGGGCCATGATCTCCGTGGCGAGCGCGAAGCACAGGTCCAGACGTGCGGCGCGGATGTGGAAGAGCAGGTCGCCGGGTGTCGACACGGCGCGGTGCACCGGTCCGTTCAGCTCGCGGAAGGGGTGCAGTTCCGCGGGGCGGGGCCCGGCGAACAGCCGGTCCCACGCCTGTGAGCCGATACCGGTGACACAGCTGAGCCTGCCTTCGGGCTCGGCGCGGAATCCCACGGCCCGCTGCAGGGAGCTCACGTCGGACAGCACATCCCGGGTGACCGCTTCCCCGCCGGGGTCGATGGTCGCGACGAGGAAGATCGACGCGCTGGTGAGAGGGGACAGAACCAACTGCGGCGTCGGTGCCGACGCGTCTTCGGCCATGCGTCCTGCCCTTCCCGATCATCGTCTGCGCTCATGCCGACTCTAGGATGCGCCGCCCGGCATCGCAGCCCGATCCGTCACGTGCGTCTGCGGGACGCGACCGGTCCGAACCGGCGGTGCGTGACGGAGCGTCAGAACCCCGGCGGGGAGAGCGGCGGACCGAAGATCTTGTCGAAGACGGGCAGGACCGCCCGCAGCGCCGCACGCTCGTCGGGGGTCAGCGCCGCCATCCGCTCCGCCAGCAGGCCGTTCCGCCTCGCCCGCACCTCCTCGACGATCCGCCGGCCCGCGGCCGTGATCTGCACGGTGCTCCCCTTGCGGGCGGGACCGGACCGGCTGACCCACCCCGCCGCCTCCATGCGGTTGACGAGCTGCGTCATGGTCGGCGGCTGCACACCCTCGGCCTGGGCGAGCTGCCCGACACTCATCGCGCCGCCGCTGAGCAGACTCAGCGCGGACCCTTGCGCGGTCGTGACGGGCAGGTCGGCCGCATCACGGCGGACCGCCTGACCGATCCGCAGCAGCCGCTTGCGCGTCTCGTCCGTCAGCTCGTCCATCCCTCGGCCGTCCCCATCGATCGGTGTTTTATAGTTAGGCTACCTATAAAACCTGGGGATGGCATGGCGATACGCGAACACAGCAGCCGCAAGGTCGTGCTCCTGGCGATGTGCCTGGGGCTCATGCTGAGCATGTTCAACTCGACGATGGTGAACGTGGCCCTGCCGGACCTGGGCAGCTCACTCCACGCCTCGGACACGTCCCTGCAGTGGGTCGCCACCCTCTACACGCTGACGTACGCCGCCGCCCTGCTACTCGGCGGAGCACTCGGAGACCGATGGGGACGCCGTACCGCCTTCCTGCTCGGCGTCCTCGTCTTCAGCGCCGGATCCCTGTTGTGCACCGTCGCGCCGGTCATGGGCCTGCTGCTGGGGGCCAGAGCGGTGCAGGCGCTCGGAGCGGCGATCATGCTTCCGCAGACGCTGTCCATCCTGGTCCACGAGTTCACCGAGCCACGCGAGCGTGCCCGCGCGGTGGGCGCCTGGGCCGGTGTGGCCAGCCTGGGCCTCGCGGCCGGCCCGGTGGTCGGCGGGGCACTGCTCAGCATCACGACCTGGCGCGCCGCCTTCGCCCTCACGGTGCTGCTCGGCGCGGTCACCTGGCTGCTCGGCCGCAGGTCGGTCCCGGTGGAGCGGCACGGGCGCCCCGACGGACACCGGACGCTGGACGTGGCGGGCTCGGTCAGCGCCGCGATCACCCTCGCCGCACTGGTCTTCGCGCTCAGCGAGGGCGAGAACGCCGGCTGGTCGTCCGTCCGCGTGCTCGGGACCCTCGCACTGTCCGTCCTGGCCCTGGCCGGCTTCATAACCACGCAGCTGAACAAGGGCCGCAACGGCCGCCACCCCCTGATGCCGATGGGCGTCTGGCGAAGCCGTCCGTTCATCGCCGCCAATGTCGGCGGCTTCGCCTACTTCGCGGTCTTCTTCGGGGTGCTGTACTTCTACAGCCTCGATCTTCAGGACGAGCGCGGCTACTCGGTCCTCGCCGCCGGGCTCGCCTTCCTGCCCATGACCCTCGTCATGGCCCTGGTCGCCCCCGTCACGGGCAGGCTGATGGCGCGATACGGCGCAGCTCCCGTGATGATCGCCGGTCTGCTGGTCACCGCCGCCGGATCACTGCTGCTGGCGGCCGCCTCCGATGGCTCGCTCGCGGACATCGAGTGGCGTCTCGGCCTCGTCGGTGTCGGATGCGGGCTGCTCAGCTCCTCGATCAGCAACCTGGCGGTCTCCAGCGTGCCCGACCGGCTGAGCAACTCCGCCTCCGCCGTGCAGAACACCTTCCGGCAGATCGGCAGCACGCTCGGCGTGGCCGTACTCGGGATCATCGTCCGCGGCAGCGGCTCAGGATTCGCCATCGGCCTGCAGGAAGGCATGGCCGCCATCGGCTCCTTCCTCGCCGTGTGCGCGCTCGTCTCGCTCCTGCTCGTCCTCGGCTCACCCAAGACGCTCCGCACGCGCCGCGCCTGACCTCGGCCGCTTCACATCTCGGCCTGGATCGGGGTGATCGCCGTGGACTCGCTGCGCGGCCGCACCTACGATCCTCGGGCACTGATGGACACCACCCGCTCCAGCGCCTACTGGTACTCGGGCGGCCTGCATCTGCCCGCCGTGCTCGGCTGGGCCCTGGCCATCGTGGCCGGCCTGCTTTTCACCAGGGCCTCGACCAGTGCGAGCGACGTCTGGTTCGCGGGCCCGCTCTCCGAGACCTGGCTGGGCGTCAACGGCCTCGGCGGGGCCGTCGCGATGACCGTCGCCGCCGCGGTGTGCGCACTGTTCGGGCGCCGCGCGGACCCCGCCCCGAACGCCGGCGGCGAGCCCTCCTCCGCCCGCCTCCAGGGAGCCGAACGGTGACCGGCCGTGTCGTCCTCGCGGGGAACGTGATCGCCGATCTGCCCGATCGCGGCGGCGATGTCATCGGCACGCGCACCGAGGCGACATCCGGCGGCGGCTTCAACATGCTGACGGCGGCCCGCCGTCTGGGCACCGAGGCGGTCTACGCCGGTCTGCACGGCACGGGTCCGTACGGCGATCTCGTCCGCGCGGCGCTGGCCGCCGAACACATCGCCACGCTTCTGCCCGCCCGCACGGACCACGACACCGGTTTCACCGTGGCGCTGGTCGACTCCGGCGCCGAGCGGACCTTCGTGACCAGCTTCGGCGCCGAGGCCACCATGGCCCCGGCCGACGCGGCCGCCATCACGGCGCATCTGCGGTCCGACGACCTTTGTGCAGCTCTCCGGGTACGGGCTGGTCCTGCCGGGCAACGGTCCGCTGCTGTCGGGGCTCGCGGCCGAGCTGCCCGCCGGCACCACCCTCTGCTCGATCCGGGCCCCCTGGTCGCGGTCATTCCCGAAAGCGTCCTCGCCCGTGCCGACTGGCTCAGCGCCAACGCCCGCGAGGCCCGCATCATGACCGGACACGGACCCTCGCACCGCGGCGGCCGCTCTCGGGGAGCGGCCGGCGCCCGGGGCGGGAGTGCTCGTACGGGCGGACAAGGACGGCTGCTGGCTCTCCGCACCCGGCCAACCGCCGGTCCACGTACCGGGGTTCCCGGTCACGGCGGTCGACAGCAACGGCGCCGGCGACGCCCATGTCGGCGCGTTCCTCGCCCTCCTCGGCCAGGGCCACGACGCGCAGACGGCCGCGCGCGGCGCGAACGCGGCCGCGGCCTACGCAGTGACCCACCGAGGCCCCACCACCGCGCCCGGCCGGTCGGAACTGATCGCGTTCCTGGCCGCCGACCGCCTCACCGAGAAGCTCGCCCGCTCCGGGCCCCGCTGAACCCGAGAGGGCTCCGGAACGACGACGGACGAAGGACACCGAACGGCCGCCGCCAATTCAATGGCCGTTACATGAACCCGCCGTTCGCGGGGCCCCGGGCCGGTGAGATGATCACGAGGTGGGGGTGGAAGTGCTCGTTCGGCGCCGGACGCGTCGACCCGACACGCCGCGAACCGGCGTCCCTGATCAGCGAGTTGATCTCCCGCTCCCTCGGAAGGGAAGAAGCGTGTCCGTGTTTCAGCGCATTCTGGTCGCCGTCGATCCCAGCCCCGCCCGCCACTCCGCCGTACGACTGGCCGGTGAGATGGCGCAGCTGACGAACGCCGAGGTCCGTGTCGTACACGTCATCGCCTCGGCCGCCTCCGTCGCCGCGATCGTCCCGCTGGAGGACGACAGCGAGGCCAAGGCCGTCCTGGAGGACGCACTGGCGGCCCTGCGCGACAAGGGCGTCAAGGCCGAGGGGACCCTCGCGAGGGGACTCACCACCCAGGTGGCGACCGCCATATCCGACACGGCGGAGGAGTTCGGCGCCGACCTCGTCGTCCTCAGCCCCCATCACCGGGGCGCGGTCGAGGCACTGTTCCAGCCCCGCGTCAGCGACGCAGTCGCACACCGGACCGGCGCGGCGGTCCTGCTGGCCCCCGAGAATTCCGAAGAGGCCTGACCCTGGAGGCGGCCCCGGGGGGGGGGGGGGGGGGCCCCGGGCCCCCCCCCCCCCCCCGGGCCCCCCCCCCCCCCCCGGCCCCCCGCGCCCCCCCCCCGCGCCCGCGCGCCGGC